>NZ_JBILAF010000086.1:0-9125 GCF_044354325.1 Sphingorhabdus sp.
CCACCACGGGCAAGCAATTGTGGAGTGTCCAAACGCTTGACCTCAAATCCAACGGCACCATCACGGGCGTGCCACGGGTCGTAAAGGACAAGGTGGTTATTGGTTTTGGCGGCGCAGAGTTCGGCGCGCGCGGTTATGTAACCGCATATGACGCTGCGACCGGCAAACAGGCATGGCGTTTTTACACCACGCCCAATCCCAAGGGCGAACCCGACAATGCCGCGAGCGACAAGATCTTAAAAACGGCGGCAAACAAAACATGGAGTTCCAAGCCCAAAAAGGGTGACTGGCGCGAAAGTGGCGGCGGTGGCACCGTGTGGGACGCAATCGTCTATGATGCCGAGCTCGACCAATTGTACCTTGGCGTCGGCAACGGAAATCCGTGGAACCATGGTATTCGTTCCAATGGCGAAGGCGACAATCTGTTCCTGTCGTCCATCGTCGCGCTTAAACCCGACACGGGCGAATATGTCTGGCATTATCAGGAAACACCAGCCGAAAGCTGGGATTACACTGCGACCCAGCCCATCATATTGGCGACGGAAACACGCGGCGGCAAAGAACGCAAAGTTCTTTACCACGCGCCGAAGAACGGGTTTTTCTTCACCATTGATCGGCTGAACGGCAAGCTGTTGTCGGCAAACCCGTTCATCGACGGCATCACTTGGGCAACCGGCTATGACATGAAAACGGGGCGGCCAATCGAAAACCCTGCAGCGCGATATGAAAAAACCGGCAAGCTCTATTTGGCGAACCCTTCGGCGCTGGGTGCGCATAACTGGCACCCGATGAGCTTTAACCCCGCAACGGGACTGGTCTACATCCCCGCATTGTATATTGGCGGCGCGTATCTGCCGCCGGTTGCGCCAAACGAACAAGAGCGCAAGGCGCTGGGCTTCAACGTGGGCGGCGCGATGGCAACGGCCGACCTTCCCGATGACATCAATTTCGTGAAGGCTGTGAAAGCGGCGACGACCGGAAAGCTGGTCGCGTTCGACCCCAAGACCGGCAAAGCAAAATGGACGGTCGATCACCCCGCCTCATGGAATGGCGGGACGATGACCACCGCCGGAAATCTCGTTTTCCAAGGTACGGCAATGGGCGAGTTCCGTGCTTATGCTGCGGATAGCGGTAAGCAATTGTTGAACCTTAACGTACAGTCTGGCGTGTTGTCTGGCCCATCGACCTATACGGTGGACGGCGAGCAATATGTCGCCTTCCTGACCAGCAAGGGCGGCGCGTTCCCGCTCGTATCGGGTTATGCAGGCTCCACCAGCGCTGCGGTTCCCAATATCCCCCGCCTGATCGTTCTAAAGCTGGGCGGAAAGACTGCGTTGCCACCCGTGCCTAAAGCGCCAGCCTATGTGTGGGCACCGCCAGCGCAATTCGGTACGCCAGCAGATATCGCAGCGGGCGCATCGAATTTCCAACGCTATTGCCTCGTCTGCCACGGACCCGGGGCGGTCGGGAACGGCGTGCTGCCGGACCTGCGTAAATCTGGCGTGATTGCGGATGCCGCAACCTGGAAATCGGTTGTCATTGACGGCATATTGAAGGGCAATGGCATGGTCAGTTTTAGCAGCGTGCTAACAGCGAAAGAAGCCGAGCAAATGCGCGCTTATGTTGTCAGCCGCGCACATTATGCAAAGGCAAATGATGCCGCATTAAGCGGTGGCGCAAAAAAGGCAGCAAAGTAAAAAACTGATGCCCATGAATCTGGCATCTGCCTAAAATTTAGGCAGATGCCATGGCCCATATGGCCCAAAATAACGCGTTTTGGTGTTGGTCAATTTTGGCACGATACTTGATATGCCTATTTCATCATCCGCGCGCGCGGAGCATCTGCCTCACGCGCCATAAAGGGAAAAGCCATGAAAAAGATCGAAGCGATCATCAAGCCATTCAAATTGGACGAGGTGAAAGAAGCGCTGCACGAAGTTGGCGTCTCGGGCATCACTGTTACTGAAGCCAAGGGCTTTGGCCGTCAAAAGGGCCATACCGAACTGTATCGGGGCGCCGAATATGTCGTCGACTTTTTGCCGAAGGTAAAGCTTGAGGTTGTCGTTGAAGACGGCCTGGCCGACCGTGTCGTTGAAGCCATTGCTGCAGCGGCCCAGACGGGGCGCATTGGTGATGGCAAGATTTTCGTTATCCCTGTCGAAACCGCGCTGCGTATCCGCACCGGCGAACGCGATAACGACGCCGTTTAAAAAAATCCAAAATATCCAAAAAAGACAAGCCAAAGAAGGAAAGTAGAATGGGTACCTCAGCTAAGGACATTATCAAGCGCATCAAAGATGAAGAGATCGAGTGGGTCGATGTCCGTTTCACTGATCCCAAGGGCAAATGGCAGCATCTGACCATGTGCGCTGGCGTGATCGGCGAAGACGAGTTGGAAGACGGCCTGATGTTCGACGGTTCGTCCATCGAAGGCTGGAAAGCCATCAACGAATCCGACATGATCCTGAAGCCTGATCTTGATGCCGTGTACGTAGATCCATTCTCCGCCACGCCAATGATGATCATCTTCTGCGATATCGTCGAGCCATCAACGGGCGAACTGTACAGCCGCGACCCGCGCTCGACCGCAAAGCGCGCTGAAGCATATTTGAAAACCACAGGCATCGGCGACACCGTATATGTCGGTCCAGAAGCCGAGTTCTTCATGTTCGACGATGTGCGTTTCGAAAACAGCTACAACACGTCATATTACAAGATCGACGATATCGAGCTGCCAACGAACACCGGCACGAAATATGAAAGCGGCAATATGGGCCATCGCCCCCGTGCAAAGGGTGGTTATTTCCCAGTCGCGCCCGTCGACAGCGCAGTCGACATCCGTGGCGAAATGGTCTCGACCATGCTCGAAATGGGCCTGCCTTGCGACAAGCATCACCATGAAGTTGCCGCAGCCCAGCATGAGCTTGGCCTGACGTTCGGTACGCTGACACAGACCGCTGACCGTATGCAGATCTACAAATATGTCGTGCATCAGGTCGCACATGCATATGGCAAGACCGCAACGTTCATGCCGAAGCCAATCAAGGAAGACAATGGTTCGGGTATGCACACCCACCTGTCGATCTGGGAAGGCAAGACCCCGCTTTTCGCAGGCGACGGCTATGCCGGTCTTTCGGACATGTGCCTGTATTTCATCGGCGGCATCATCAAGCATGCCAAGGCCGTGAACGCATTCACAAACCCGACCACAAACAGCTACAAGCGTTTGGTGCCCGGTTACGAAGCGCCAGTGTTGCTCGCATATTCGGCGCGCAACCGGTCGGCTTCATGCCGTATTCCATATGGTGCCGGTGCCAAGGCCAAGCGCGTTGAAGTCCGCTTCCCCGATGCAATGGCGAACCCATATCTGTGCTATGCAGCTTTGTTCATGGCTGGCCTCGACGGCATTCAGAACAAGATTCACCCTGGCGACGCCATGGACAAGAATCTCTATGACTTGCCACCAGCTGAGCTTGCTGAAGTACCAACCGTAGCCGGTTCGCTGCGTGAGGCTCTGGATTGTCTGGCCGCGGATCACGACTTCCTGTTGAAGGGTGACGTGTTCTCGAAGGACCAGATTGACAGCTATATCGAATTGAAGATGGAAGACGTCGCCCGTTGGGAAATGACGCCAAGCCCAGTCGAATTCGACATGTACTACAGCTACTGATCCTACGCATCGGATCATTAGCTTAAGGCCCGGCGGTTGGGGGACTGCCGGGCCTTTTCATTTTGTGTTTAGGAGTTGCGTCCTTGACGCCATGTCTTGTCGAGGCAGCTCATTAGCCGCCGTTACAGCAAATGCGCAGATTAAAGCCCGGCCTCTACTGCAATGCGAATAGCATCGGCCGAACTCGCCGCGCCCAACCGCTCCATTAACAACGCACGGTGCATTTTGACGGTTTGCTCGCTGAGCCCAAGCCGGAACGCGATTTGCTTGTTCAAATGGCCCAGCGCCATTTCGGCCAACACTTCGCGCTGCCGCCGTGACAATGCCTTAACCGCCGCCGCGGCCACGGCATGACGGCTCTCGTAAGACGCTGGCGCACTGGACTCCAGCTCCACCTGAGAGCCAAGAAAGAACTCAAGTTCACCTTCTTCGTCAAACAACGGCGCGACCAACACTGCATTACGAAAGGGTGTGCCATCGCGTTTGTAGTTCAGAATTTCGACCATGACCGGGGCGTGACGTTGAACGCCATTACTGATCGTGTCGGTTAACCACGGTTCAGTCTCCGGACCGGCCAAAAATTTGCAGTTCCGCCCAATGATTTCATGTTCTGCATAGCCCGTCAGTTCAAGAAACGCAGCATTACAGGCAATGATTGGATTGCCGCTTTGACGCGGGTCGCTGATCACTGACGCTATCGGGCTATTCGCGATTAGCGCGTCTAGTTTCTCGTTAGACCGGCCCAAAACGTCCAAATTACAGTGCCTCCCGCGTACCCCCATAGGCGCATTTCAGCATTAACCATTATATATGCCAGTTCCGCGATGTCGAGGGCCATATCGCAAAAACATGGTATAAAGGTTAGGTTGTTGTCCCCAGGTCAGCGTTTATGAAAAATGCCCCGACATCCGAAATGATGTCGCAAAGGGGGAGAATAACGTGGAAAATCTAACTTTTGGCCAGTATTCCCTGGTCTATAATGCATTCTCATTTACATTTGCCACCATGGCAGCAGCAACGCTGTTTTTGTGGCTCGGCCGCTCGCAAGTGGGCCCAGCCTACAAGACAGCGCTCACCATTTCCGGCTTGGTTACCGCCATCGCCGCGTATCACTATTTCCGTATTTTCGAGAGCTGGGAAGGCGCATATACCGTTGAAGGCGGAATAGTGGCCGCAAGCGGCTATGCGTTTAATGATGCCTATCGCTATGTCGACTGGTTGCTCACCGTGCCATTGCTTCTCATCGAACTCATCCTCGTGATGCGTCTGAGCCAAGAAGAAACCGTCTCAAAGTCGTTCAAGCTTGGCGGCGCTGCAGCATTGATGATCATCTTGGGTTACCCAGGTGAAATCGCAACGGACATTCCAACCCGCGTATTGTGGGGCACATTGTCGGCAATCCCGTTTGTCTACATCATGTGGCAGCTGTTCGCCGGCCTCGGTGCATCGATCAACAACCAACCAGAAAATGTACGCGAACTGGTTAAGAAAGCACGTTTGCTGACCTTCGCATCATGGGGTTTCTACCCGATCGTATACATGATCCCGTACACCAATCTGAGCGGTTCTGACGTAACCGTTGGCGTACAAGTCGGCTACACAATCGCTGACTTGATCGCAAAGGCAGGCGTTGGCGTCTTGATCTACATGATCGCCGTGCGCAAGTCGCAAGCCGAATATGGCTAAGGCCTTCGGATAAACACTGGACGTACGCCGCTCTGGCGGCGTACATTCCTGTATGAATATAATTTTATATCCGCATTCTGCAGGCGCGACATTTTCCAAAATGTTGCGCCTGTTTGCGTTACCGGCAGCAACGTTGCTGCTTATTGCCGTAGACCGCCTTCTGGGCAGCATGGACAGCGTTGAGGCCAACATGTTGGCTGCTTTGGCCATCGTGCTTGCAGGCATTCCCCACGGCACGCTGGATGTCGAAATCGCTGCTGCCCATTTTGGGCAGAATGGGTTGGGCGGTAGGGCCAAGATTATTGGCAGCTATGTGGGATGTGCGGCGGCTATGGTCGTCTTATGGCTGCAGCTTCCGGAACTGGCGCTCATTTCATTCCTGCTCATCTCAATTGTGCATTTCAGCCGTGATTGGCGTGGCGGAGTTGATCCGTTTCTGGCCATGATGGTTGGGTGGGCATTGGTCGCCTTGCCTGCGCTGGCCAGCCCCGACGATGTCGCCATGATATTTGCCGCGCTAACGGGTAACCAAAACGGTGCCGTGATCGCCGCGCTGCTTAGCGCGGCATCAGTCCCTGCTGCGCTGGGCAGCCTTGTCTTTGCCTATTGGGCGTTCCGCCATGATGACATGCAAAGCGCGCTTGAAGTGCTCGCCTGCATCACAGCCGCCTTGTTCCTGCCGCCGCTCGTGGCATTTGCCGTTTTCTTTTGCGGGCTGCACTCGCCGCGGCACATGGCCGACGCGTTACGCGAAACCGGCGGCATGTCTAAATTCAAAAAGGCAGCCATTGTCGTCGCCGTGTCCGCGCTTTCATTGGGGTTAGGCGTATTGATGTTCCTGTACCAAGGCGACGTTCCTTCAGACATGGGCATTGTGCGGTCTGCATTCATTCTGATATCAACGCTGACGGTGCCGCATTTCATCCTTGAACACATCCTCGCAAAAAAGCAGGCCGCATAAGTTCCGCATCAACACCCTTGCCCGAACGCACAAAGCGCGGCACATCATGGCTATAGTCTTCAGGAGTATGTCATGAAATTCCAAGCCCTGTCTTTGATGAGCAGCGTTGCGCTCTTGGCGCTTTCAACGCCGGCTTTTGCCCAGCTTTCACAAACGGAAGCCAAGATGGCAGCAACCGTTGACGCGGAGTATGAACGCTCGGTTGCCTTGCTTGAACGGATGGTTAACCAAAATTCGGGAACGATGAACTTCGCAGGCGTCAAAACCGTCGGCGATATGATGCGCGCTGAACTGGAGCCGCTTGGCTTCAAGGTGGCATGGCTCGATATGGCCAACGCTGGACGCGCAGGGCACCTGGTCGCGACAAAAGCCGGCAAGAAGGGCACAAAGAAGCTTTTACTGATTGCGCATCTCGACACTGTCTTTGAAGCCGATAGCCCCTTCCAGAAATTCGTCCGCAACGGTGATGAAGCCGTTGGCCCGGGTGCTGGCGACGACAAGGGCGGCATGGTCGTGATCGTGTCGGCTTTGCGCGCCATGCAGGCCGCAGGTACGTTGAAGGACGCGCATATCGAAATACATCTGACAGGTGATGAGGAAGACGCAGGCGACCCAATCGAGGTTACCCGCGCGCCGTTGATTGCCGCCGGCAAGACTGCGGATGTCGCGCTCGATTTCGAAGGACTGTCGATTGAGGATGGCAAGGACATGGGCGTTATCGCGCGCCGGTCGTCGAACAGTTGGAAGTTGGAGGTTTCAGGCGTCACCGGGCATAGCTCGCTGATCTTTGATTCCACTTATGGCGATGGCGCAGCGTTTGAACTGGCGCGCATCGTCCATCAATTCCGCACAGAGCTGCCTGAACTAAATCTGACATTCAACGTCGGCTTAATTGCGGCGGGGCAAGAGGCAACGTTTGATAATGACGGCGTCCGAGCAAGTGCCAAGGGGAAAACCAACATCATTCCCGGCATAGCCATCGCACGCGGTGACTTCCGGACTTTATCCGAAGACCAAAGCGCTCGGGTCCGGCAGAAGATGCAGGCCATCGTTTCGGCATCTGCGCCAAAGACCAGCGCCAAAATCACCTTTGAACCCGGCGGCTATCCCGCCATGGCACCGACGGAGGGCAACAAGGCATTGTTGGCGCAACTCAATCTTGTGAATCAGGATCTGGGGCTCGGCGCCCAGCCCCCGCTTGATCCGTTGAAGCGCGGTGCAGGCGACATCAGCTTCGTTGCCAATGATGTCGACGGCCTCGTTGGCCTTGGCGTCTATAGCAAAGGCGATCACGCCCCCGGGGAAACAGTCGACCTTGCCAGCATCAAACGGCAGGCAAAGCGCGCAGCAATCTTGATGAGCCGCCTGTCCCTCAGCAAATAAAACAAAAACGACAGCGCCCAACGGACCGGTGTTGTCCCTTGGCCGTCACAGCAGACAATAAAAAAGGCGGCGCATTTCTGCACCGCCTTTTTCAATGTCGTATTAACGGAAGGTTCGGAAACTACCGACCCTCACGCGAAGCCTTGCCGAAGACGCGGTATTGTTCGTTGCCGACAAAACCGAATTTCGAGATTCCGCTACGCTTTACAGAAACCAGGGCCTTATCAACGGTGTCATATGGCGCCGTTGGAGCTGGTTGGAACTGAAGCTCGGGCTCCGGATCCATTGAAGTCGTCCGGACCAGATACTGCTCCATCTGCTGAATCGAAACCGGCGTGCCGTTCCACTGAATTGCGCTGTTCGGAAGAATGATGATCTTGTTGATAACAGGATCGATCGGAACTTCCGGTGGTGGCGCATTTGGATCATTGACCGGAAGGTCAATGTTTACGGCGTGCGAAACCGGGGGGATGGTGATCATCAGCATGATGAGGAGAACGAGCATAACGTCGATTAACGGCGTTGTGTTCATTTCCATCATCGGCTGGCCATCATCGTTACCGCCACTCATTGCCATGATGATTGCTCCTTAAATTACTTACTGCACGTTCGCGTTTTCGAACGGCGATGAAATGAAGCCAACACGCGCAAAACCGGCCATCTGCATGGTGTAAATTGCACCACCGATGCATCGATAAGGCGTGTTGATATCACCACGAATGTGCGCCTCTGGCAGCATATCAGGCTCGATCAGACCAGCGGCGGCGGCTTCTGGGCCACCGAGCTTTTCAAATTCTGCCTTCAAATGCTTCGCCGCGCGATCCACCAACTCGGTTGAATCAACAGGCGTTACGTTCCAGTAAATACGGCACTCGCCATTCGGGTTTGCACCTTCATAAGCCGGGTCACCGGGATCACGACCACCGACATCGGTTGTTGTCACCGACAAAAGAACGTTTTCACGCTTTGCCTTTGTTGGTTCGAACTTGATGACCGGAATGTCCATCTTCACTGTCTGGATAGCGACAGGAATTGCGATGAGGAATACGATGAGGAGCACCAGCATGACGTCGACGAGCGGCGTCGTGTTGATGTCAGACATTGGCGTATCATCGCCGCCGCCTCCTGAACTGATTGCCATTGGCCAATCCTCTCTAAATAAATTGGGTCAAAAATGGAGCGCCAGCGATTGCTGACGTATGGGCCGCGCCGAAACGCGGCCCTAACCCAATATTACTTCTTAGCTGCAGCAGGTGCTGGCTTACCAGCTGGTGCAGCGGCAGGAACAGCAGGCTTAAGGCGGCCGCCCGAAGAGATGTAACCAAGCACATCGTTCGAGAAGGTCGAAAGGCTACGTGCGATTGTCTTGTTACGTGCCTGAAGCCAGTTGTACGCAAGAACAGCAGGAACAGCAACGAACAGACC
>NZ_JBILAF010000169.1:0-2537 GCF_044354325.1 Sphingorhabdus sp.
CGCTTGCGAAACGTGACCGCGTCCGGTTGAAGTATTTCGATGTGATTTATCACCTGACGGCAGACATCGCCAAGGAAATGGCGGGCGAGCTTGGTCCGGAAATCATCGAAACCGTCGTCGGACGTGCAGAGGTCAAGGACGTGTTCAAGTCCGGCAAGCGCGACAAGGCCGCTGGTTTGCTGGTCACCGAAGGCATCATCAAAAAGGGCCTTCATGCACGTCTTACCCGCGAAGACGTCATCGTGTCGAAAACCACGATTGCTTCGCTTCGCCGGTTCAAGGACAATATCGACGAAGTTCGTGCTGGTCTCGAATGTGGTGTCGTGTTGGCGGATACCAACGACGTCAAGGCAGGCGATATGCTCGAGGTCTTTGAAGTCGAGGAACGTGAACGGACGTTGTGAGCTTAGCTCGAACCTGAAAGGGGAGCTGTATGGCCAAGCATAACGACACTGGTACCGAGGGCCGTTCCGTACGGTTGCTGCGCGTAGGCGAACAATTCCGGCATATATTGTCGGAACTGCTCGCGCGCGGCGAAGTGCATGACGACGTTCTTAACAGCCACAGCGTCAGCGTGACCGAAGTGCGTATGTCCCCGGATTTGCGCCATGCAACGGCATTCATTAAGCCGCTGTTGGGGGCAAATGAAGAAAAGGTGCTTAAGGCACTGCGCACCAATACGGCGTTTTTCCAAAAGGAAGTCGCCTCGCGGGTGAGCATGAAATATGCGGCGAAGTTGAAGTTTCTGGCGGACGATAGCTTCGACCAAGCCACGCATATCGAAGGCTTATTGGCACAGCCCAAGGTGCAACAAGATTTGACCGACGACGCAGAATAATGGCCAAGCTATACTTCTACTACGCGTCGATGAACGCTGGCAAATCGACGACATTGCTGCAGGCTGCATTCAATTATGGCGAGCGCGGCATGCAGGTGATGCTGTGGACGGCCGCTATTGATGACCGCCCGGGTTTCGGCGCCATCAGCTCTCGCATTGGTCTCGCCGGTGATGCCAGCCGCTTTGAAAGCGACACGGATATCGAACGCGCAGTCCTTGCGAAGCACGCAGAAACGCCGCTTGCGTGCGTGCTGATCGACGAAGCGCAGTTTTTGACCAAAGAACAGGTTTGGCAGGCTGCAAGCTTGGCCGACAAGGCGGGTATTCCGGTCGTTTGCTATGGCTTACGCACGGATTTTCAGGGCGAACTTTTCCCCGGCTCCGCTGCATTGCTAGGCATCGCGGACAGCCTGGTTGAATTAAAAGGCGTGTGTGACTGCGGCCGCAAAGCGACGATGAACTTGCGCGTTGATGAGACCGGCAAAGCCGTTGTCGATGGCGCACAAACCGAAATTGGCGGCGATGATCGTTACGTCGCGATGTGCCGAAAGCATTTTAACGAGGCGCGCGGCTTAGGCTGACTTTTCATGTGCCGTTCATCCAGAAAGGCATATCGTCGTGCCTATCATGAAAAAGCCATGGTCCCTTTGTTGGCCGCAGGCAGCGATGTCGCCGCGCCTTCAAATTGACTTGATGCTACACCGCGCCCTAAAGGGCGGGCATGCATGGCTGGATCATCCTCGATAAACCGCTTGGTCTGGGTTCAACGCAGGCCGTTGCAGCGGTAAAGCGCAACTTGCGTTCTGCTGGCTTTTGCAAGGTCAAGGTTGGGCATGGCGGTACGCTTGATCCACTCGCCACCGGTGTTCTCCCCATCGCATTGGGTGAAGCGACCAAATTATGTGGCCGGATGCTCGACGCGTCCAAGACATATGACTTTACCATCTGCTTTGGAACAGAGACCAGCGGCCTAGATGCCGAGGGCGAGGTTGTTGCAACTTCGGACGTGCGGCCCACGCTGGAGCAAGTGCAGCAAGCACTTGCGCAGTTCACCGGGCCGATTGAACAGATTCCGCCGGCCTATTCCGCGATCAAAATTGATGGCAAGCGCGCTTATGATTTGGCGCGGGCAGGTGAAGTGGTCGAGATGAAGTCGCGGGGCGTGACGGTCTATCAACTCACCATCTGTCATGCTGAACTTGTTTCAGTATCTCACGTCGACCGGGATGAAAGTAAGACCCTGAAACAAGTTCAGGGTGACGCGCTTTTGGGTTCAATCACACTGACTGCTGACGTGTCCAAAGGCACGTACATCCGAAGCTTGGCGCGCGATATTGCCTATGCTTTGGGTACCGTCGGCCATGTCTCTATGCTGCGCCGCGTGCGTGCCGGTCCGTTTGCCCTGAATGGCGCGATTTCGCTGGACAAACTGAATGCATTCGGCCAAGGGGCAGCCCAAGAAGACATTATCTTGCCGATAGAGGCAGGGCTGGTCGACATCCCGGCTCTTGATCTCTCCCCGGAACAGGCAAGGGCGATCCAACAGGGTCGCGTCTTGACCGGGATTGCCATGAAAGATGGGCTACATTGGGCGAGGGACGCAGATTTGCGGCCTATTGCACTGGTGGAGAACATCGACGGTGCTTTGAAAACCGTCCGTGGCTTTAACCTAACTCTATGATGTTCGAAGGAAAAATAT
>NZ_JBILAF010000170.1:0-2533 GCF_044354325.1 Sphingorhabdus sp.
ACGTTCAAATCGACGTTCAACGCGTTCGTGCTTAACCCTGAATCGGTCAATCGTGATTGCACCGGCTATTTCAGCTCGAACTGTGGTTCACTGCAGCCAGACTTCTCATGGTCGCAGCGTACAACAGTGTCGTACGGCAAGTTCGATGTGTCGTTGTTGTGGCGTCACCTGTCGGCGATGGAGCAAGAACCACTTGACGTGATTGACGGTGGTGCGTTCTTCAACGGAACGATCGGTTCGTCGGTCTTGGGCGTTGGTGGCCGTACGGCTAACT
Source organism: Sphingorhabdus sp. (assembly GCF_044354325.1). Lineage (GTDB taxonomy): Bacteria > Pseudomonadota > Alphaproteobacteria > Sphingomonadales > Sphingomonadaceae > Sphingorhabdus_B. Next base: position 275 of record NZ_JBILAF010000170.1, read on the forward strand.
TCGGCAAGATCAAGGCATATGACTACTTCGATCTGTCGACGCGTATCAATCTCACCGAAAATGTGACGATTACCGCTACGGTGCAGAACTTGCTGGACAAGGATCCACCATTGACCGGTAACAACGCTGGTTCGACATCGTACAACAGCGGCAACACCTTCCCGTCGACATATGACGCGCTGGGACGTCGCTATGCTGTAACGGCAAAGCTGCGCTTCTAATTTGAAGAGCATATAATGCAACAAGGGGGCGGGCAGCAATGTCCGCCCCTTTTGTATTGTGCGGCCACGCTAAATCACGAGGCCAGACCAAGACCTGCAAGACTGCGTTATGTTGGTTTAGGTCATGCCCGGCCCTAATGGGTTGGGCCGAGCGCTTCAAAAGCGAAGCGCATGTTCCAACGTCAGCGGGATGTTGGCAGATTGGGCAACGGCTTTGGCCCAAATCAGGACCTTTTCAATTTCGTCGCCATGCGCCGTTTGCGCCAATGCATATTCCGCGCGCCGGTCGTCTGTCCGGAAACTACCACCGAACTTGCTATGCGTGCCGAACGCAGGATGCGCGTCATTGGCAGCGGCATGTTCGCCCAGTCCAAAGTGGGACGCCACAGCGAAAAGAGCTTTGCCAGGATTGGCAGTCAGGCGTTCGCTGTCCAGCGTTGCGATGCGTTCAGGTCCGAATTTTTGCGCCATGCTATGAAACAGCTTTTGCTGCGCCAGCCAACCCACGGCCGCGACTTGCAAATCGGTCTGCCGGAAAAAATCACCCGGCTCAAAACCAAGATCAACGATGCCGTCGGCCATTTGCCCTTCCAACAATTCGCGGCACCATAGCCGGCACCAAAGCCCCTTGCGGGCCACCGACAAAAGAAACACCGAAAGTGGTGCATATAGAATGATGGCCTTGCTTGTCGGCCGCATGGCAAGCGATGCGGGGGCAAGGGCATTAAACACATTGGACGGCTTCACAACAACCGCCAAATCGTCGCCAAATGGACGCGCGAGCATGTCCAGTGCGTCGCGCAAACGTTCGCCGACGGCAGTCGGTGGCGCGCCGCGACGGCGAAAGCCGACAATGTCGTTCAACAAAACGGGTTCCTTCAGACCCATGGATAAGCCCGGCAGATCAAATCCGTTGGCGAACATGGTTGATGCACAAAAGGCGGAATGCAAAATAAAATGCAGGCTGGCGTCGTCCGTGCGCCCTGTTGTGGCTTCGTGGCGCGATAGGACCATCGGGCTTGGTTCCACGCCAAGATATTCATCGGTGAGGAAAGTGGCGGTATTGTGCGCTGAACGGCTGACATGCCGCATATGAAATGCGTCTGCGGACGCATCATAGCGATGCGCAAGCCATGCGCCATCGTTCCATATCTCGCTGTTTTTATGCGTCATAACTTCATGGACCTTGCCGTTTCTAACGGGAAATGGCAAGCATTCGCCATATGAACGAGACCGCACCACCGGCCGAAGCGGCCAGACTGAACAGCGAAGGCATGCTTGCACTGCGGGCCGGAAGCTATGCAGAGGCCGAGCGCCTGTTCGTGGCCGCAACGACGCATGACACGACGTCGAGCGCGCTGTGGAGAAATGTTGCCACTGCACGGCGCGCGCAGGGCGATGACACAGGGGAAATGCTGGCGCTGGACGCCGCAATCAGCATCGACCGCCGCGACTTTATGGGCTGGCTCCGTAAGGCTGAATTGCATGAACGTACGGGTGAAAAGGCCGAGGCGCTGGTCGCTTGGAGCGGCGTGCTCCAAATGGCGGCGCATGCATCAGACCTATCCCCCGATATTGCCGCGGCACTGCAGAAGGGGCAGGCGTTTGTTTCGCAAGCAACGCTCCAGATCGCGGACGCGGTCAGCACGGAACTGGCCCCATTATCTGCTGCCATGGATGAGGCAGAGCTGCGCCGCAGCAAGGCATTTGTCGATGTGGCGCTGGGCCGCCGACGGACCTATGTGAACACATGCGACGGCCTATATTACCCCTTCCTTCCGGCGGATGAATTTTTCGACAGGCATCATTTTCCATGGATGCCTGCAATCGAAGCTGCGACCGACGAAATACGCCAGGAATTAGAGGCGCTGCTTGCCGATCCCGGCGACGCGTTGCGGCCTTATGTCCGGATGGATTCAGGCGTTCCTGAAAATAAATGGTCCGCTCTTGACCAATCACTTGCCTGGGGCGCATGCTTTTTGTGGGAATATGGGCAGCCCAATAAGGCTGTCTTAGACCGCTGCCCGCGCACAGCAGC
>NZ_JBILAF010000009.1:0-35564 GCF_044354325.1 Sphingorhabdus sp.
GAAGCCATGCTCAGCCGTGACCGTGCCCGCCGCGAAGCTGCGTGGGACGTTCTTGAAGGCGAATTCGAAGCGGGCAACCGCGTCGATGGCGTTATCTTCGGCCGCGTAAAGGGTGGTTTCACCGTTGACCTCGGCGGCGCAGTGGCATTCTTGCCCGGCAGCCAAGTCGACGTTCGCCCTGTGCGCGACGTAGCTCCATTGATGGACATCGCGCAGCCATTCGTCATCCTGAAAATGGACCGCAAGCGTGGCAACATCGTTGTTTCGCGTCGCGCCATTTTGGAAGAGACACGCGCAGAACAGCGCACTGGCCTTATCCAGAACCTCGCTGAAGGTCAGATCATCGACGGCGTTGTCAAGAACATCACCGATTACGGTGCGTTTGTTGACTTGGGCGGCATCGATGGCCTGCTGCACGTCACCGACATCAGCTACAAGCGCATCAACCACCCAAGCGAAATCATCAACATTGGTGACACCGTTAAGGTTCAGATCGTTCGTATCAACAAGGACACACAGCGCATCAGCCTTGGCATGAAGCAGCTGGAAAGCGATCCTTGGGATGCAGCGGTTGCAAAATATCCAGTGGGCACAAAGCTCAAGGGTGCAGTCACGAACATCACCGAGTACGGTGCGTTCATCGAACTCGAAGCCGGCATCGAAGGCTTGGTCCACGTTTCGGAAATGTCATGGACAAAGAAGAACGTTCACCCTGGCAAGATCGTTTCGACAAGCCAAGAAGTCGACGTTGTCGTTCTCGACATCGACATGGAAAAGCGCCGCATTTCGCTTGGTCTCAAGCAAGCGCACGACAATCCATGGGCATCGTTTGCTGATAAGTTCCCAGTTGGTTCGACCGTTGAAGGCGAAGTCAAGAACGCGACCGAATTCGGTCTGTTCATTGGTCTCGACGGCGACGTTGACGGCATGGTCCACATGTCCGACATCGCATGGGGCATCACCGGCGAAGAAGCATTGCATCTTCACCGCAAGGGCGAAACCGTCAAGGCAATCGTCCTCGACATCGACGCCGAGAAAGAGCGCATTTCGCTTGGCATCAAGCAGCTTGAAAAGGGTGCCCCATCGGCAGCCGGCGCTGCTTCGGCAAGCGGCCTGAAGAAGGGTGCGACCACCACGGTTACTGTTCTTGAAGTACGCGATGGCGGACTTGAAGTGCAGGCCGGTGAAGATGGCGCAACTGGCTTCATCAAGCGTGCCGACCTTGGCCGTGACCGTGACGAGCAACGTCCAGACCGTTTCCAGGTTGGTCAGAAGTTCGACGCAATGATCACTGGCTTCGACCGTTCGAAGAAGCCAAACTTCTCCGTCAAGGCGCTTCAACTCGCTGAAGAGAAGCAAGCTGTTGAGCAATATGGTTCGTCGGATTCCGGCGCATCGCTTGGCGACATCTTGGGTGAAGCGCTTAAGGGCGTGAAGAAATAAGCTTCGGCTAATGCACAACCCCGATTTATCGGAACAAAAACCCGCCCTTTTAACGAAGGGCGGGTTTTTTTATGCTCTCCAAAACCAACATCGGTAACGCCGTTGTAATATCGGTAAATTTCTGGCATTTCGGAACTATTACGAACGTCAGACGCTTGAGAAGCTGCCTTGCAACTTCAGTGAGCCCGATGTGAAGGAAATAAAATGATCCGTTCAGAATTGATCAAAAAGCTGGAAGCTGAAAATCCCGAGTTGAAAACGGAAGAAATCGAAAAGATTTTGGATCTGTTTTTCGACCAGATCATCCAACGTCTTGCCGACGGCGGACGTGTGGAACTGCGTGGCTTTGGCGCCTTTTCAACGCGCGACCGCAGCCCGCGTAAGGGCCGCAACCCGCGCACTGGCGCCGCGGTTGACGTTCCTTCCAAGCGCGTACCTTATTTCAAACCCGGCAAGGAAGTGCGGGAACGGCTTAACAAATAAGCTTGGGCTGCAAAGCCCCTTGACCGTGCGGACGTAATGCTGTCTGCGCAATGTCATGCGGATGTGGCGGAATGGTAGACGCTACAGACTTAAAATCTGTTGTCCTTTTGGGCGTGCGGGTTCGAGTCCCGCCATCCGCACCACCTTTTTTCTCGACGCGCGGCCTGCGCGTCCCAGATATCTGCCACCCTGCATAGCCTGAACTCAATTGCGCGGTGCTTGCCTGCGATAGCTCAGCGCCTCTGCGATATGGATGCGGCCAACATCGCTCGACCCGGCAAGATCGGCAATCGTTCGGGCGACCCGCAAGATGCGCGTATAGCCGCGCGCGGATAACCGCATGGCCTCCGCCGCTTGTGCCAGCAACTTCTGCCCAGCGGCGTCGGGGCTGGCAAAGGCCGCCAGCGCATCACCGTCCAAATCCGCATTGGTGCGCAGGCCAGTCCCCGCCAGACGTGCGCTTTGCACCTGACGCGCGGCATCAACGCGCGCCGCAACCTCGGCCGATCCTTCGCTAGGCGGCGGCAGGACGAGGTCCGCCGCGCTCACCGCCTGCACCTCCACATGCAGATCGATGCGATCCAGCAACGGTCCCGATATCTTTGCCTGATAATCGGCGGCGCAACGCGGTGCGCGGCTACACGCCAAAGCAGCATCGCCCAAATGCCCGCACCGGCACGGGTTCATGGCCGCAACCAACTGCACATTGGCGGGGAATGTCACATGGCTGTTCGCGCGCGCAATGCTGACTTCGCGGGTTTCCAGCGGTTGCCGCAGACTGTCGAGCACAGCGCGCTGAAATTCGGGCAGCTCATCCAGAAACAGCACGCCCAGATGCGCAAGGCTCACTTCGCCGGGCCGAATGCGCAGCCCTCCGCCGACCAACGCCGGCATAGACGCGCTGTGGTGCGGCGCGCGGAATGGCCGTGTGCGCATCAACCGCCCGCCCTCCAACGTACCGGCCACCGATGCGATCATCGATACTTCCAGCGCTTCAGCGGGCGTCAGTTCGGGCAATATACCGGGCATGCACGACGCCAAAAGCGACTTGCCTGCGCCCGGCGGACCCACCATGCACAGATTGTGACCACCCGCAGCCGCGATCTCAAGCGCGCGCTTGGCGGTTTCCTGCCCCTTCACCATTTTCATGTCAGGACCGCCTTTGCGCGGTTCGGCGATGCCGGGTTCGGGGCTCCGCAGCAGCGATTGGCCCTTCAAATGATTCAGCAGCCCAAGCAAATCCGGCGCGGCGATCACTTCAATCTCACCCGCCCATGCCGCCTCGGACCCCTGCACTGCCGGACATATCAGCCCCATGCCGCGTGAAGACGCGTGCAGCGCCGCGAGGAGCACACCGGGTGATGCCGCAACGCGGCCATCCAGCCCAAGCTCCCCCACCACGACATATTGGGCCAGCGTCTCTGCATCGACCAACCCCATCGCACCCAACAAGGCCAACGCAATGGGCAAGTCATAATGTGACCCTTCCTTGGGCAAGTCCGCAGGCGACAGGTTGATGGTGATCCTTTTGGGGGGCAGCGCAAGTCCAAGTGCCGAAATCGCGGCGCGCACACGCTCGCGGCTTTCGGCAACGGCCTTGTCCGGCAGTCCCACGACCGCGAAACTCACCACGCCGGGCGCTATCTGACATTGTACCTCGACACTGCGCGCTTCGAGCCCGAGATAGGCAACCGTCGAGACTATCGACACCATATTGTTACCCCGCATGACCCATTATGGACCCCCGCCGCACTGGGATGAAGCTGCAGCGGAGGTCCGGTCGACCGGTCCAGCAATCGACACATATGCGATGCGGGAAAAATCATGCTCAGGGCAACCGCTGCCGGTTCGTATACGAAGCGTTGGCATATCAAATTTGCGCCGAAACCATGTTCGTCCGGTGCGGTTACACCACGCGAAGGTCATGGCTGGATTGATAGATGCCGACCAATTGCTATGCTTTTTACACGGCCCCGAGTCGCCCCCTTCTCTGCACTGCCCATCAGCGCAACTGGAGCACGTACATGAACGATATGACCACACCACGCTGGCTGACTTGGGTCAGCATCCTCTTTCTGCTCTGGAACCTGATGGGCGTCGGCGCCTTTGTCAGCCAGTGGACGATGACAGCCGCCGACATCGCCGCGCTGCCGCAGGTGCAACGTGATTTATGGGTATCGATGCCGGGCTGGGCGTGGGCGGCTTATGCCATCGGCGTTGGCGTCGGAACGCTTGGCGCCATCGGCCTGATCCTAAGAAAATTTTGGGCACCGCTCGCTTTTTCATTCAGCCTGATCGCGATCATCATCCAGTTCAGCTATCCCTTCTTGATCGCCAGTGGCGCGCAAACCGACATCGCCATACTCGCCTTCCCCATGTTCATCATCGTGATGGCAGTGGTGCAATGGCAGCTATCACGGCACTGGCAACGCAAGGGTTGGCTGGCCTGAATTTTTCCGAAACGGGAGGCGATGTCGCGACTGGTCGCGTTGGCAGAAGCCTAAAAATCCACCTGTTCATAATGTTTGGGCGGGGTGATGACTTCCATCCGTTCGGACAATAATGGGCGGAAGCTTGGGCGCGACTTGAACATCGCATACCACGCCTTGGTCTGCTCATGCCCCGTCCAGTCAATGCCGCCGAGATAATCGGCAACCGAAATTTGTGCGGCGGCGGCGAGGTCCGCCATGCTCATCACCGCGCCGGACAGCCATGCCCGGTGATCAATCAGGTAATCGATATAATCGAGATGCCCGTTGGCCAGCTTCATGGCTTCACGCAATATTTTGGACTCGGGCGGCTGCCGGTCGATCAGGCGCTTTTTCATCCGTTCGTGCAGAAGCGGCTGAGTCACATCGCCGTAAAATTGTTCGTCAAACCACGCCACCAGCCGCCGTGTTTCGGCGCGATATTGCGCAGTGCCCGTAATCATCGGATTCGTGGCGACGGTTTCATCGATATATTCTGAGATCGCGACCGAATCGACCAAGGTGATATTGCGTTCCGGATCGCGCATCACCGGCGTGCGTCCGGCGGGGTTCATGTGCAGAAACTCGTCACGCTGTTCCCACGGATTTTCGCGCACGAGGCTGTACGGCACACCCTTTTCGCCCAAAAGGAGTCGTACCTTACGCGAAAACGGACACAGCGGATATTGATGGAGATGCCACATAGGTATCTGTTAGGACCGGTTAACCAAAATGTGAAGGGGTGCGCCACAAAAGCGCATAGATTAGTTGGATTTGGAAACGTCGCCGGGTTCCCGTTTGGCTTCCTTCGCCATTTCCGCGTCAATCTTGGCCTCGGCCGCCTTCACCTTGCGTTCGGTTTCGGCGTACTGGCTGTCAAAATCCTTCTGACAGCCAGCCAGTGTGAGCAACAGAATGCATGAAATAAGCCGCATCAATAATCCTTTTTATACCGCACATTGACGTTGGACGTTCCGCCGCTGCCGATCTGGCTTAAGATTGAAAGCGCTGGCGTCAGGCTGATTTCCAGCTGCGTTGCCGTATAGCCCCGCGCGTCAGTGACGATTTCGACATAGACATCATTGGTAATATATTGGCCAAAAGCCACCGCCATACCGCGCCCCGTGGTGTCATCCGCGCCCAATATGCGCAGCCGGTCCAATCCCGTTGCCGACTGCAGCACGCCAAGCGGATTAAGTCCGCCTGGTCCGCCACGCAAATTGTTCAGCGATCCTGCCAATTGCACCGCCTGAATTGCGGACAGTTCGCCAATCGAATTGCCAAACAATATCCGCGCCATAATTTCATCCTGCGGCAAGGCAGGGGTCGAGCTGAAGCTGATGTCTGGATTTTGGCCCGTGCCCCTGATGTTGACGCGCACCGTCGTGCCATCGACGTCACTGGCGGCAGCGACGCGGATCGACGGGTTGGCTGCAGGGCCGCCGTTGAAGGATATCCGGCCGCTTTCCAGTTCGAACGACCGACCGGCAAAGCCCAATGTGCCGCGTACCAATTCCATATCGCCCGAAATCAGCGGTGCAGCGCTGGTGCCCGTTATCCGCAATTTGGCGCCCCATTCGGATTCCAGCCCCATGCCGGTGACATATAAGTTGCCGGGCGCTTCGAGCGCGATGTCGAGTTTCCAGTTGCTGGGCAGGCTTGCGATCGCATCGGCATCACCCGACACACGCGGACGGCGAATGGACTGTTTGCGGCGGACACCGGTGAGCGTTGCAACCTTCGCCGCGCCCTGTCGGATGATTTTGAAACGCGTTTCGGGCAGGCGCAACTTACCGCGGATCAGTGCGGAACCATCCGGCGCATTTGATACGGTGATTTGTCCGGTTGCGGTTGTCGAGATCAGCTCGCTTCGGGCAACACGTGCGCGGTCGAGATCAAGGTTCAGCTGAACCGGAAAGCCTTTGGCCGAGCTAAGATTGACAATGCCCTTGCCGCTAATCGTTCCGTCGCCCGCCTTGGCGCTCAGCTCGGTCACGTCCAACTGGTCGTTGGTAAACAGACCGCGGATGCGCAAATTGGTCAGCCGCGTGCCATAGGCGTCATTTTCGTAAATCAGGTCATTGGCGCGGACAACGCCGGTCAGTTGCGGTGTTTGAACACGGCCCGAAAAATCCGCCGCAACGCCGATATCTCCGGTCAGGCTCTGATCCGCCAAAGCCGCCAGCGAAAACAGCGTATCTGCTGGACCATTATAGCGCACGCCACCCGACAAAGGCGCGGCAAGCAATCGTTCGGTCCAACTGGCGGCACCGGGCGGCAGCGGTGTCAGGTCAATTTGGATCCGTCCCACAGCGGCACCACGCCGCCGGATAATCGCGCGCGCATTGCCGCCATTGGGCAACAATCTACCCACCAGGCTGATATCGACAGGTTGCGAACGCGACCCCAGATTTGCGCGAACGAAGCTGCTGATTTCCAACCGTGCATCCGCGCGGGGAAACGCCGCCAAGGATGCTTGCGCCCAATCGATGCTTCCGGTGACCGTTCCGCTCAAGCCAGGAACGGGAAAGAGAGGATTCAATGCGGCTATGTCGACCTTGTCCAACCGTGATTGGAACGTCATCGTATCGCCATAGCTTCCCGCCAACCGAACCGAACCTTGCGCCAGTTTGATCGTGCTCGGCAAAATGTCATAGCTGCCACGGCGCGGGATGATGCGGATGGGACCGGCGGTTGCAAAGTCGACACTGTTGGCCCGGCCCTTGGCAGCGATGCGCCAAAGCTGCGGAGTGAAATCTGCATTGGCGGCAACGCGGAAAGGTACTTCGCTTCGGCCCTCCGCCAATATCTGCCCCGTGCCTGTCCCATCGCGATAGTTGATCTTTGCCCGGGCGGCGGCAATCGCGATGTCGTTCAAAATGGCATTTTCCATCTGAACGTCCGCAACAATCTGCGGACTGTCATACAAAATGACGTCGGCTTTAATGATACCGCGACCAATGGCCAATTTTTGCGCGCCGGCGAGTTCCGCATTCAACGCCACCGCATCCACCACGGCGCGTTGGAAACTGCCTTGCGCCGAAAGCTCAATTCTACCGTCAAACCCAGCGCCCGCGCCGGTGAGCGTACCGACAAAGGGGCCTGCGGCGGCTTGCCGGATACGACCGGTAACGCCGATGCCCGCAAAATTGCCCCGTAGGATATCAATGGTGAGGGGGCCATCGCCCGAAAGCACATCGGCATCACCGCTGATCGGACCATAATCGGTCATGCCCGTCAGTGCGACCGCGTATCCCCGATGGCTTTGCGTGACGACGCCGACCACATTGGATAGACCAACGCCAAAGCCCGGATTGGTCGCGGTGATGCGATACACCGGATCGTCAAAAGTCCCGGTCATCGCGACAGCCACAGGCCCATATTGGTTCGAATAGCCAACCCCGTTAAATATTACGCGGCCCCCTTCGGCAACGTACGTTCCCGTGCCGCTGTTCAGCCGGAACAACGGCGAAACGACGGTCGCACGGGCAATCTGCAATATGCCGTTGCTGCCATAACGAATGCCGGCATCGACAAACATCTGCCCGCCCAGAAACTTTTGCGCGCCCGCACTGAACAATCGCGTCGAACGTGCCTTCAATGTGCCGACCAGCGCATAGCCTTTACCAAATGTGGTTTCGATATCAACGTCGGCGACCACGTTAAACAGCCCGACCGAGTTCACTTGGAAACCGTCGACTTTCCCGTCCAACGCGGTGGTGTAAAAGCCCTTGTTAACATCGCCGACCAGCAAGGCCGTGGCGTTGATACGATCGGACCTGATCTTCAGATTATCCGAAAGCAAACGCCCCTTCGCGATCGCCAAATCACCGTTCAGACGCACGTTGGTCAACAAGCCACCGGCGATCTGGTTGATGCCAGTGACGCGCTGCGCGCGGGCGGTTACCGGAATAAGGAAGCGGTCAGCCGCGCCTTGCGCCTCACCACTCAGCGTCACATCCTCAAAGGTCGTAAGGCCGAATGCCAAACGCGTGGCTGTCGCGGAATAGGCGACGGTGGGCTGGGCAAATTCACCGTTCAATAATGCCTTGCCGCGCACATTTGTACCGCTGACGTTCGATCCGATGATGCCGGGCCGAAGCAAACGGATATCCAGGGCAAGGTCGCGGAAACGCGCTTCGCCCAAGTCCGCGATGCCATCTGCGCGCATCTCCATCGCGGCCGAACGCAATGTCCCGCTGATGTTCGCAGACCGTTCGGCAAAGCTTGCCGCCATGTCGATGTTCGCCACGGGCGATAATGCGCGCACCAACAGGCTGTTCGCCATGAACTTGGCAGGCGCGGCGGTCCCCTTTGCGGTGAAGGTGCCTTCGCGCGCGGTCAGGGCAATGTCCGCAACTTCTGCCGCACCCATGTTCGCGGATAAAGCGCCGTCCCATTTGCGCCAGCTGCCACGACCAGCGAGGGTCATCTGCATGGGCACGTCACGCCCCATTAGCCCGGCAACAAGGCCCTTGGCCGGTGCGTCGAGTTTCAGGTCGATATCGAAACGATTGTCATCGGGCACGGCATCCAGTTTCAGGACGATGCGATCACCCCGAAGGCTGCCCGCCGTCGCGCTGACGATTGCGCGGCGATCGGCAATCTGGACCTTGCCCGACAGCGAGGCGACCTGTTCCTCGCCCGTAATGCCTTTTGCAAAGACAATGCGGTCAATTTGCAGCTGGCGAATGTTGATATCCAAATCAGGCAGCAAAGGGTCACCCCGGTCGGGCAATATGCGCAATGCCGGCATCCGCGCGACGTTGAGCGTTGGCGCGCGCAGCGAGGTGATGTTTACGCCGCTGGAAAAATACGACAGCGGGTTCCAATCAAGCCGGATTTCCGGCGCACGGGCAAAGCGGCCCTTGGGATCGCGGAACTCGACATCGCGCAGGATGGTATCGCTGTAAATCGAACCCTCAATTTTCCCGATGCGGATGTTGAGGCCATTTTCCATTTCGAACGCAGCAATCTGCCGCGCGACAAAATTCCGTCCCGATTGGGTATCCAGCCACACATAGCCGCCGGCGATAACCAGCAACAGCAATGCCATGACCGCCCCGGCCCCAATGGCTATGCGCCGCCACAGCATCAAAACGCCTGTCCAATCGACACATAGACGCTGACACGCGATTCACCCAGCCGCCGGTTCACAGGCGTTGCGATGTCCAGACGGATTGGGCCGAAATTGGTGTAAAAGCGCCCGCCAACACCGACGCCCATGCGCCAGTCTTTGAACTTTGGAATGCTCGATTCATATGCTTGGCCCGCATCAACAAAGCCGACAACGCCGTAATTGCCAAACCGATAGCGGCCTTCCAGCGAAAATTCATTCATGCTCCGGCCACCGACCGGATCATTATTCGGATCTTTCGGGCCAAGCTGTTGATAACCAAAGCCACGCACCGATCCACCACCGCCGCCATAAAAGCGCCGCGAAGGGGCAAGGTTATCGCGTGCGATGCCGGATATCGTCCCCACCCGCCCGCGCGCGGCCACAACGATATTGTCTTTCACCGGATAATAATAAGACGCGTCAAGGATGGCCCGCACATAAATCTGCTTGCCGGTCCCAAGCGATGTCTCTGGCGACACGCGCACATTGACGCGATACCCTTTGGTCGGGTCCAATAGATTGTCGGACCGGTCAAAGCCGACTTGCCCGGGAAGCGCCGCGACATAAAAGGTCTGCCGGTCGCGAAGCCCGCGCGCGAAATCAAACTGGTCTTCTGATGTCGCCAATATTTCAGCGCCAATCGACCATGTGAATTTCTTTTGCCAGATGGGCGTCGACACGAACGACATCGTTCCCGCCAGACGCCCGGTATAGGCTTCAAAAGCGTCGTAATTGCTGTGCAAAGCGGTCAGCGATATGTCGATGTTGCGGTCGCGCCGTCCGGCATTCGCCCGCGCGACGGATATGCTCGCAGCTTGTTCTTTTGTCCCCACCACGCCCGCTGCGGTCAGCGATCCTTCCGGTGGAAACAGATTTCGGTGTGTCCAGCTTGCGTCGGCACGCAAGCCCTGTCCTGTGCCATAGCCTGCGCTGCCGGCAATGGTGCGCGGCGGTGCCGCTTCCTGCCGCACAAGCAAGTCAGCATAAGGCGTTCCATCTGGCGCGCTGCCCTCACCCGGGACAGGTTCAACAGATACCGTCGACAGCAAGCCCGTGGCGATGAGCGCGGCGCGCAAATCGTCAACTTTCCGGCTGTCATAAAGGTCGCCGGTCTTGAACCGCCGCAATATCGAGACATGGTCGGCGTCAAAAGCCGTGCTGCCTTCGGTCCGCAATTGCCCGAAATAGCTGCGTGCGCCCGTTTCCACAGGCAAGCTGTAGTCGCCAACGCCCCTGTCGCTATCCAGCAATATGTCCCGCTCGCCAACCTTTGCAAAAGGATAGCCATTTTGGGGCAACTCAACGGAAATATTCGCTTCGGCCGCCAAGATGATGTCGGCGACAATCGGATCGCCGCCTTTGGCAACAAAGCTGCGGCTGATAAGATCCACCGGCTGAACGGCAGGCGCGGCAAAGGCGATCTGCCCGAGATAATAACGCCGCCCGGGCACAACCGTCAGGATGACGTCTAAGGGCTGGCCTTCCAAGACAGAAGGCTGAACGGCGACACGCACATCAGCGTCAAAAAAGCCCTGACCGTTTAGAATGTCCAACAACAACTGACGGTCTGCGCGTGCACGTTGGCTGATTTCTGCGCGGTTTTCCGCAGTACCGTCACCATCGTTGAGCACCGACAGGCTATCAAATCTTGCGCGCACATCACGCCAAATAGCGGCTTCCACAGCGACCCCGTCGGCATCTTTGGCAACATCAGTTGTCTTGGTGGCATCGAGCCCATCGATACGCACAATATAGCGCAACGCCCGCGCCTCTCGTTCGGCAGCCTGCGTTGGTTCAGGCGGTGGTTCCGCATCAAAGCTATCTATTGGCGGAAGCGGATCGTCCAGCAACGGGTCCGTGACGGGTGGGTCGGGCAGGATTTTCTCGACATCGCCATCCTGCACGGCTGCGATAGCGGGATCGGCAGCGGTTTGTGCCGCCTGCTGCGGGGCCGTGCCGCCTTCTTCCTTTGCCTCTTGTTCGGCCTGCCATGCGTCGATGCTCTCCAACGGCGCGTCGTCCAGTGACGGGATGGCGGCGTCGAATTCCTCCTCGCCAATGATTGGCGTTTGCGGATCAGCGGGCGCGGGGCTCAAAATTTTCGCAGGCATGGTGGATTGCCCCTGCGCGGGCACAACGGCACCGGTAGCCGGATTTTGCGCGAGCAAAGGTGCGGCAGCGCAACCAAGATATAAAAAGGCAGTTAATCGGATCAAACAGACATCCCTTCGCGCCCAACGTCCCCTTATGCACAAGGTTCCATCAAGGCACAGCAACATCCGTTACCGTGAAGAGAATAGGATGCCAATGATAAGGCATAGGGTGAACCAATTATCTGCAAGCGGGCGCAGGTCGGCCTTGAAAGCTTTCGGGCGGTGGTGCAAAGCGCCAACCAATTCACACGCTGCATGATGGAGCATTTATGCAAGGCAAGTTGGTAACGATTTTTGGCGGCAGCGGTTTTCTGGGCCGCTATGTGGCGCAGGCGCTGTTGAACAAAGGCGCACGTATTCGTGTGGCCTGCCGCAACGTCGGTGGCGCCAATCATATCAAGCCGCTCGGCAATGTCGGTCAGGTTCAATTGATGGCGGCGGATGTCCGAAAGCCCGATAGTGTTGCACGCGCCGTGAAAGACGCGGATGCGGTTATCAATCTTGTCGGCAGCTTCGATAATATGGACGCTGTGCAAAATGTTGGCGCAGGCATCGTTGCGCGGGCCGCAGCCGCCGCTGGTGTCAAAGCGCTCGTGCATGTGTCTACCATCGGCGCGGACACGCAAAGCGAAGCGGTATATGGGCAGAGCAAGGCAGATGGCGAAGCCGCCGTGCGCGCAGTATTCCCGTCAGCAATCATCCTTCGGCCATCCATCGTCTTTGGCCGCGAAGACCAGTTCATCAACCGCTTTGCCGGAATGATCCGGTCGCTTCCTGTCATTCCCGTCATTGGCGCAGCCACCAAGTTCCAGCCGGTATTTGTGGGCGATGTCGCAAAGGCGGTCGCAAAGGCCGTGGCCCATCAGGACGGAAGCACGCTGGAATTGGGTGGCCCCGAAATATTCTCGATGATGGAGCTGAACCGCTGGATCGCCAAAGCCATCGGCCGTGACCCCATATTTGTGGAAGTCCCCGACATCGCGGCAAAGCTGCTCGCAAAGGGCACGGGTTGGCTGCCGGGCGCGCCGATCACGGAAGATCAATATAAGATGCTGGGCAAGGACAATGTCGTAACCGGCACGGATGGGCTTGCGGCCTATGGCATCGTACCCACGCCACTTGATACAATTGGCGCTGACTGGTTGAACATCTATCGCCGGCATGGTCGCTTTGGAGGCGGTCAGTGAGCGATTGGCTGATCGCCGTTCTCCTCGGTATTATCGAGGGGCTTACGGAGTTTCTGCCCGTATCGTCCACCGGACATCTTATACTTGCCGGTGAACTGGTTGGATTTACCGACAACAGTTCCATCGCGTTCAAAATTGCCATCCAGCTGGGCGCAATATTGGCGGTGTTGCTGGTATATTGGCAGCGTTTCTGGGCCGTCGGTATGGGGTTGTTGAAAGCGCAGCCCGGTCCAATCGCGTTTACGCGCAACATCCTGCTCGGCTTTGTACCAGCTTTGCTCATCGGCGTTGTTGCCTACGACGCCATTCGCGCCGCCATGCAAACGCCCGAAATCGTCGCCATCGCGCTGATCGTCGGCGGCATCATCATATTATTGCTTGAACGGATCGTGAAAAATGTCCGCTTCCATTCGGTTGAGGACATACCGTTCGGCACAGCCTTATCCATCGGCCTTATTCAGTGCACCGCCATGCTGCCCGGGGTGAGCCGGTCAGGCGCAACGATCATGGGCGGGCTGATGATGGGTGTCGAACGCAAAACGGCGGCCGAATTTTCCTTTTTCCTTGCCGTGCCAACGATGATGGCCGCGACCGTCTACGCGCTATGGAAAGATCGCGCACTTCTGAGCGCCGATGATCTGGACATGATTGCCATTGGCTTCACCGCCGCATTTGTCGTTGCCGTGATCGTGGTGAAAGCATTCGTGGCGCTGGTGGGCCGATATGGCTTCGCCCCATTTGCCTATTACCGAATCATTGTCGGTTCAGCCGCTTTGCTGTGGCTGGCCATGCGGTAAGGTCCGAAACGGTCATAAATATATGAAATAATATTGCGCGAGACCCTTATTTAGGTCAAAAATATACATCATATGACAGCTAAACTGTCCTATTATGCGGTTTTATAGGTGACATCCGCCGTTTGTCGCGGTAGGCGCGGCGCATATTCAAGGAGTGTGCGCTGTGGCCAAAGACCCGATGCTGAAATTTATCTCGAAACCGCAGGCCTACCCTGAAAAGCGGGCCGCGCAGCTTCGCGCAGAAGATTTTGCCGAAATCGCCGAGCGCTATGCGTCCGACGACGCCGCGGATCAGGCATCGCGTTGTTCGCAATGCGGCGTGCCATATTGTTCGGTGCATTGCCCGTTGCACAACCATATTCCGGATTGGTTGCGCCTGACCGCCGAAGGGCGCTTGCGTGAGGCGTATGAGCTGTCCAATCTGACCAGCACCATGCCCGAAATTTGCGGCCGCATCTGCCCGCAAGATCGCTTGTGCGAGGGCAATTGCGTCATTGAATTTTCCGGCCACGACGCGGTGACCATTGGCTCTGTCGAGAAATATATCACCGACACCGCTTGGGAACAGGGCTGGGTCGAACCTGTTGCAGTCGGACCATCGCGCGGGCAATCGGTGGGCATCATTGGCGGTGGCCCGGGTGGCCTGACCACCGCAGAATATCTGCGCGTTGCTGGATATGACGTGCATGTCTACGACCGCTACGATCGCATGGGCGGCCTGCTAACCTATGGCATTCCCGGATTTAAGCTGGAGAAAGACGTCGTCATGCGCCGCGTGAAGCGGCTCGAAGATGCGGGCATCCATTTCCATCCCAATTTCGAAGTTGGCCGTGACGCCACGCTCGACGCATTGCGGGCCAAGCACGACGCCGTGTTGATTGCGACGGGCGTGTACAAGGCGCGCGCGGTGTCGTTACCGGGCGGCGATCTGAATGGCGTGGTGGCGGCATTGGATTATTTGACCGCGTCGAACCGCAAGGGCTTTGGCGATGCTGTGCCCGCGTTCGAAAGCGGCGCGCTGAATGCCGAGGGCAAGAATGTCGTCGTCATTGGCGGCGGCGACACCGCGATGGATTGCGTTCGCACCGCGATCCGCCAAGGCGCCAAGTCGGTCAAATGCCTCTACCGCCGCGACCGCGAAAATATGCCCGGTTCGCAACGTGAAGTGGCCAATGCCGAAGAAGAAGGCGTCGAGTTTGTGTGGCTTTCCGGCCCCAAGGGCTTTGAAGGCAATGGCAAGGTCGAGCGGGTTCAGGTTTCGAAAATGCGCCTGGGTGCCCCCGACGCATCGGGTCGCCGCGCGCCGGAAAACGACCCGCAAGGTGACTTCACACTGGATGCCGACCTTGTGATTACCGCACTTGGTTTCGAAGCCGAAGACCTGCCTGTATTGTTTGGCGCGGCTGACCTGAACGTCACCCGCTGGGGCACCATTCGCGTCGACCATAATACGCAGATGACCAACCTCGACGGTGTGTTCGCCATTGGCGACATCGTGCGCGGTGCGAGCCTTGTCGTCTGGGCGATCCGCGATGGCCGCGATGTGACGCAGCATATGCACAATTATCTCAAATCAAAAGCAAGCCGTGAAAAGGTTGCAGCATGACCATATTCTACCCCACCCCCGAACATGAACGCCTCGCCAATGAGGGCATGTATTATCCGGAATCCGAAGGCGATGCCTGCGGCGTTGGCTTGATTGCCGCGACCGATGGTAAGCCATCACGCCGCGTGGTGGCAGCCGGGATTGAGGCGCTGAAGGCCGTTTGGCACCGTGGTGCCGTTGATGCCGACGGCAAGACGGGCGACGGCGCTGGGCTGCATATCGACTTGCCCGTCCGCTTCTTTGACGATGCCATTTCAGACAGCGGCCACCGCCCGATGCCAAACCGTTTGGCGGTCGGCATGGTGTTTCTGCCGCGCACCGACCTGAGCGCACAAGAAAACTGCCGGACGATTGTCGAGGCGGAAATCATTGACGCCGGCTACACCATTTATGGCTGGCGGCAGGTGCCGGTCGACGTTTCGGTTATCGGTACAAAGGCGCAGGCGACACGGCCCGAAATCGAACAGATCATGATCGCGGGCCCAATGCCCGATGCGGTTGATGCGACCGAGTTTGAAAAGAATCTGTATCTCGTCCGCCGCCGGATTGAGAAGAAGATCATCGCCGCGCAAATTCGCGATTTCTACATCTGCTCGCTGTCGTGCCGGTCGATTGTCTACAAGGGCCTGTTCCTCGCAGAAAGCCTTTCGGTCTTTTACCCAGATCTTCAGGATGACCGTTTTGAAAGCCGCGTTGCAATTTTCCACCAGCGTTATTCGACGAACACTTTCCCGCAATGGTGGTTGGCGCAGCCGTTCCGCGGTCTTGCCCATAATGGCGAAATCAACACGATCCGTGGCAACCAGAATTGGATGAAGAGCCACGAAATCAAAATGGCCAGCATCGCCTTTGGTGCGCATTCTGATGACATTAAGCCCGTCATTCCGGCGGGTTCGTCGGACACCGCAGCGCTGGATGCCGTATTCGAAACATTGGTCCGTTCGGGCAAGGAAGCACCCACGGCAAAGCTGATGCTGATCCCCGAAGCATGGCAGTCAAACCCCAATCTGCCCGCGTCACACCGCGCAATGTATGAATATATGTCGAGCGTCATGGAGCCATGGGATGGCCCCGCTGCGCTGGCCATGACCGATGGCCATTGGGCGGTTGCAGGCGTTGACCGCAACGCCCTTCGCCCGCTGCGCTACAGCCGCACGTCGGACAATCTGCTCGTCATCGGTTCCGAAACCGGCATGGTCGTTCTTCCCGAAACAACGATATTGGAAAAGGGCCGCCTTGGCCCCGGCCAGATGATTGCCGTCAACCTCGACGAAGGCAAATTGTACCGCGATGGCGAGTTGAAAGACCGCATCTCGGCAGAGCAAGACTATGGCGCGCTCGTGCGTGGTTTCCGTGCGATCACCGACCTGCCCGACGTAGGGCAGGATGATGCCCCGGCGTGGTCGCGCGCGGAACTGACCAAGCGTCAGGTCGCCGCCGGCATGACGCTTGAAGATGTCGAAATGATCCTCGCGCCGATGATCGAAGATGGCAAGGAAGCCATTGGATCGATGGGCGACGACACGCCGCTCGCCGTCATCAGCGACAAGCCGCGCCTCATCAGCCAGTTCTTCCGCCAGAATTTCAGCCAAGTGACAAACCCGCCCATCGACAGTCTGCGCGAGCGGCACGTGATGAGCCTGAAAACGCGTTTCTCGAACCTTGCCAACATTTTGGAAGAAAAGAGCCAGAACGCCGACGTGCTTGTCCTCGCCAGCCCCGTGCTCACGTCGCACGACTGGCGCCGGTTAAAGTCTGCCTTTGGCGCGGCGGGCGCAGAAATTGACTGCACCTATGATATTTCCGAAGGACAAGAAGGTCTTCGCGCGGCCATCACCCGCATCCGTGAAGAAGCCGTCGCCGCGGTGCGCATGGGCAAATCCGAATTGTTCCTGACCGACGAAAATATCAGCGCCGACCGCGTGGGCATTGCCATGATCCTTGCCGCGGCCGCTGTGCACACGCATTTGGTGCGCAATGGTTTGCGCAGCTATTCGTCGATCAACGTCCGCTCCGCCGAATGTCTCGACACGCATTATTTCGCGGTGCTCATTGGCGTTGGCGCAACCACGGTAAACGCATATCTGGCCGAAGCCGCGATTGGCGACCGCCATGCGCGCGGGCTGTTGGGTGGTCTGGCCTTGACCCAAGCGGTCGAAAATTACCGCACGGCCATCAACGAAGGGCTGCTGAAGATCATGTCCAAAATGGGCATCGCGGTCATCTCCAGCTATCGTGGCGGCTATAATTTCGAAGCGGTTGGCCTGTCGCGTGCGTTGGTCAACGACTTCTTCCCCGGAATGCCGAACAAGATTTCGGGCGAAGGCTATCATTCGCTCTATGTGAACGCGCGTGATCGCCATGAAGAGGCGTTTGACACCGCCGTAGCATGCTTGCCCGTTGGCGGCTTTTACAAGCAACGCAATGGCGGCGAAGAGCATGCCTATTCGGCGGGTCTGATGCATTTGTTGCAAAGCTCAGTCGCGAATGACAGCTATTCGACCTACACACAATTTGCCCAAGGCGTGCGGGAACTGCCGCCGATTTACTTGCGCGATTTGTTGGAGTTCAACTTCGCCAAGGAACCTGTTGCGATTGATGAAGTCGAAGCGATCACCGAAATTCGCAAACGCTTTGTCACGCCGGGTATGTCGCTTGGCGCATTGTCGCCGGAGGCGCATGAGACACTCGCGATTGCCATGAACCGGATTGGCGCAAAGGCTGTATCCGGCGAAGGTGGCGAAGACAGCAAGCGGTTCAAGCCCTATGAAAATGGCGACAATGCCAACAGCGTCATCAAACAAATCGCCAGTGGCCGTTTCGGTGTAACCGCCGAATATCTTGGCGCGTGCGAGGAAATTGAAATCAAGGTCGCACAGGGCGCAAAGCCCGGTGAAGGCGGCCAGTTGCCCGGTTTCAAGGTCACCGAAATGATTGCGCGTCTGCGGCATTCAACGCCGGGCGTCACGCTCATTTCACCGCCACCGCACCATGACATTTATTCGATCGAAGACCTTGCCCAGCTGATCTACGACCTGAAGCAAATCAACCCGCGCGCGCGGGTGTGCGTCAAGCTGGTCAGTGCAGCGGGCATCGGCACCATCGCCGCTGGTGTGGCAAAAGCGCATGCCGACGTCATCCTTGTTTCGGGTAATGTCGGCGGCACGGGCGCAAGCCCGCAAACCAGCATCAAATATGCAGGGACACCATGGGAAATGGGGCTGTCCGAAGCCAATCAGGTGTTGACGCTCAACGGCCTGCGGCATCGTATCAAGCTGCGCACCGATGGCGGGCTGAAAACCGGACGCGACATTGTGATTGCGGCGATCTTGGGTGCTGAAGAATTTGGCATCGGCACGCTCAGCCTTGTCGCCATGGGTTGCATCATGGTGCGCCAGTGCCATTCCAACACCTGCCCCGTCGGGGTCTGTGTTCAGGATGAAGCCTTGCGCAAGAAATTCACGGGCACCCCGGAAAAGGTCATCAACCTGATGACCTTCATTGCCGAGGAAGTGCGCGAGATTTTGGCCAAGCTTGGCTATCGCAGCCTGGATGAAGTCATTGGCCGTACCGAGCTGCTGCGCCAAGTTAGCCGCGGCGCGGAGCATTTGGATGATCTCGATCTCAACCCCATCCTTGCCAAGGTCGATGCGCCCGACAGCGCGCGCCGTTTCAGCATCCCGACATTCCGCAATGAAGTGCCCGACAGCCTTGATGCGCAAATGATCCATGATGCAAAGCCCGTGTTCGAACGGCGCGAGAAAATGCAGCTGACATATAATGTCCGCAATACCCACCGCGCGGTTGGCACGCGGTTGAGTTCGGAAATCACGAGGCTGTACGGGATGAAGGGCCTTTCCGAAGGGCATGTTCATGTGCGTTTGCGTGGGTCGGCGGGACAATCGCTTGGCGCATTCCTGTGTCAGGGTATCACCTTGGAAGTGTTTGGCGACGCCAATGACTATGTCGGCAAGGGGCTTTCGGGCGGCACCATCATCGTGCGGCCAACGGTCAGCAGTCCGCTCACCAGTCAACAGAACAGCATCATCGGCAACACGGTGCTCTATGGCGCAACGTCGGGACGGCTGTTGGCGGCAGGACAGGCCGGCGAGCGCTTTGCCGTCCGCAACTCCGGCGCGCATGTCGTGGTCGAAGGCTGCGGATCAAACGGTCTGGAATATATGACCGGCGGCATGGCGGTTATCCTGGGCAAGGTTGGCAGCAACTTTGGTGCAGGGATGACCGGCGGCATGGCATTTGTGCTCGACACCGAAGGTGATTTTGCAAAGATGGCCAATCCGGACAGCATCGTCTGGCAACGGCTCGACAGCGCCTATTGGGAAGATCAGCTGAAGTCGCTGGTCGCAGCGCATGCCCAAGCCACAGATAGCGCATGGTCGCAATCATTGCTGGAAGATTGGGACCGCAGGCGCGGTGAATTCTGGCAGATATGCCCGAAAGAAATGCTGACCCGCTTAAGCCAGCCGCTGTCCGACCACGAGGTGTTGGAAGCTGCGGAATAGACCCAGCGTTTCCGCGATTTGAACAGATGGATGCGCGCGGTTTGGCAAGATGCCCTCCGCGCGCAGGATAGGCAGCGCCTGACATTGCGGAAGGGTCTGGTCAATTGCGTTCGCCCCTGCTTTAGTCTGCACATTGTTATTTCGAGGAGACGCCCTATGCGCAAATTGTTACTCGCTGGATCGATTTTGGCCCTTGCCGTCCCGGCGCATGCCGACGCCAATGTTGACCTTGTCACGCTGGTGAATGATGTGTGGGCGGCTTCGTTGAAGGAACAGCCGGTCTATGCCAGCGCATTGGGCGTGAATGAACATGCATCGGAACTGGGCGACTACACGCTGGCCGCACAGGACCGCCGCGCCGCCGATGCCGCGAAGTTTCTCACCCGCCTAAATGCCATCCCTTCGGATTCGCTGAATGCCGCATCAAAGGTGGAGGCGGGCATATTACGGCGCGCGCTCAATTCGACCATAGAGGGCAACAGTTTCGGGCAACGCGCGATCAATTTCACAACCTATTCCAGCTGGCACCAGCAACTGGCCGGCATGGCGCAAAATCTGCCGTTCCGTACGAAGGCGGATTTTGAAAGCTACAATGCGCGGCTCGCCCAATATGCGCGCGTGAATGATGAAAATATCGCGGTGGCCAATGTCGCGATCAAGGGCAAATATACCCAGCCCTGCGTCACGCTAAAGGGTTTTGAAGGAACGATCAGCGGGCTGATTACGACCGACGTGAATAGGTCGCGCTTCTACGAACCATATGCGAAAAAGCGTCCTGCGGGCGTTTCCGAAGCGGACTTTGCGGGCCTTGCCAAAGCGGCCGAAGCCACGATCCGCACGGTCATTCACCCTGCGCTGAACAAACAACTCGCATGGTATAGCGCAAGCTACAAGCCAGCGTGCGCCACAGCACCCGGCGTGTCTGCGCAACCGGGCGGTGACAAATATTACGCATTCCGGGTTCGTGAAGAAACAACGACGTCCCTGACCGCAGAGCAAATCCACCAAATTGGCCTGAACGAAGTGGCACGCATTCGCGCCGAGATGGTCGAGGTCGCGTCACAGGCGGGATATCCAAGCCGCGAGGCGTTTATCCAACATTTGCGGACCGACCCGCAATATTACGCCAAAACGCCCGAAGAGCTGATGGAAAAGGTCGCGCGGGTGACCAAGATCATCGATGGCAAAATGCCCAGCCTGTTCGGCCGCCTGCCCCGCCTGCCCTATGGCATAAAGGAAATTCCGGCGGAAACGGCCGAAGGCACCACGACGGCATATTATAATCAGGGTTCGCCCGAGATCGGCATTTCCGGAACCTATTTCGTCAACACGTCGAAACTGAACCAACGCCCGTTCTGGGAAATTCCGGCCTTGTCGGTGCATGAGGGAGTCCCCGGGCATCACAACCAAATCGCGTTGCAACAAGAACTGCCCTTGTCGGACTTCCGCAAATATGGCGCATTCTTCACCGCCTTTACCGAAGGCTGGGGCCTGTACTCCGAACGGTTGGGCATCGAAATGGGCCTATATGATACGCCGGCCAAGGACATGGGCCGGCTGTCCTATGAAATGTGGCGCGCATGCCGCTTGGTCGTCGACACCGGCATTCATGCCAAGGGTTGGAGCAAGCAACAGGCGATCGATTTCATGACCGACAACAGCGCGCTGTCGGCTGCCAATATCGAGGCCGAGGTCAACCGCTACATCAGCTGGCCCGGTCAGGCACTGGCCTATAAATTGGGCGAGCTGAAGATCCGTGAATTGCGGACCATGGCGACCAAAGAGCTTGGGCCGAAATTCAACCTTGCGGCGTTCCATGACGCCGTATTGGGCCAAGGCTCCGTCCCGCTCGACGTGTTGGAGCAGCAGATTAAGGATTGGGTCGCCGCGGAAAAAGCGAAGGGCTAGGCCCGCTTATTTGGGTTCAGGGAGCGGCTCTGCGTCGGCAGATGCCGCTTCCTTGGCATCCAGTTCGGCCTGCAACTTCGCCTCGCGTTCGGCGCGGCCCTTTTCAAATTCGGTCACGCGTGCTTCGACTTCGGCAGCCTCTGCATCAATGCCCGCCATGCGCTTGGCGCGTTCGGCGGCGATCAGGCGGCCAAAGACAATGCCGGGGTCTTGCGCTTTTTCGGCATAGGCGCGGTCAATTTCTTTCAGCCCACATCCGGTAAAGCCGCCAGCACCCGATGCCGAGCAGCTCATCGTGCCGCTGGCGCCCACATATTCGTAGGATTTGATCCGTTCGGACATCGCCTGATTGCGCGGGTCATTGGGATCGCCGCGCAAGGATGACGGAATGCGGTACCGGTCCGCCTCCCCCATCCGCGCGCAGACGACGATTTCGGCGCCTTGGCTTTCGGGGCATTTGTCGTCGCCATAGATGATCAGCTGGTTGATCTTCTCATCACCCGGTTGCGTGGCGGGGGCATTTTGTGCCGGCGCTTGCGCTGACAACATGAGAGCCAAAGCGGCGACGGAAATATTGGCCATTGCGTTCACGGGATATTCTCCAAAAATCTATGCTCTGGCTTGAACGTCGCAGGCTGAATGCGCGATGAAGCTCAAATATGTTTCGACACTGCAATCGCGGTACGGCAACCCAAGCGGACAAGCGCGCTCATGACCGGATAGGCCAGTGCGCGCTCTGCACCTTCGGCCAGCGCGGTGGCTTTATGTTCCAGCTCATCCGCCTGAAAATCGGCAATCATCGCCGACAATTCGGGATCGCTGTCACCGATTTCTTCAAGCTGTTCGCTATAATGGCGGTCAATTTCGGTTTCGATCGCCACGGTGCAGGCCATCGCCGCCTCCGGGCTGATTGCGGCAGACACCGCACCAAGCGCAAAACCGGCGGCGTTCCAAATCGGGTAAAAAGCCGTTGGACGCACGCCGCGTTCGGCCATCATCTTGTCAAAGGCGCTCAAATGGCGTTCCTCTTGCTCGGCCATATGCGCAATGCTGCGCGCCGCCGGCGTCCGGTCACCCATCACCGCAAGCTGGCCAGCGTAAATGCGTTTCGCGCCAAATTCGCCCGCTTGATTCACGCGAATCATCCGGTCGATGGCCGCTTTACGCTGCGGTGCGGTTTTCAAGGTGTCTTGTTGCGCCATGTCATACCCAAGATGGCCACTGCGCCGCCCAACGACAAGAGGAAATTATAGCCCGCAAGCGAAATGCCGAACAAAGACCATGGTGCCACGTCACAGCGGACCAATGGCGCGTTCATGATCGACTTGAGCAAATCATCCCCGCTGCCCGAAATCGTCGCGGTGCACGCGGTCAGCCCTTCCCACCAGCCATATTCGACGCCAGCATGAAAGCCCGCGATGCCGCCACTGGTCGCAATGGCCAATGCGGCGAGCGCCACCAATGTTTTGCGAAAGGCAAGATTGCCAACGCCAAAGGCAATGGCCGCAATCGCGACCGCGGCGAAATGCGGATAACGCTGCCACCAGCACATTTCGCACGGGAACAGCCCGCCAATATATTGCGAACCATATGCCCCCGCGAGCAACGCCGCCGGTAACAGCAATGCCAGCCAATGGGCCTTGTCATATTTCGACGTCATGTACGCGCTTCGCTCCGCATCATTGTCATCCTGAACTTGTTTCAGGATCTTACTTCAGCACCGACAAGAAAGTAAGATGCTGAAACAAGTTCAGCATGACGGGGTTGGGTAAAACTCAATTCTGCGCCCTGCCCTTTACGGGCTTTGCGGCAAGCTTCATCGTTTTGGATCCAAGCCGCTGCAAGGTTTCCATCGCGTAATAAAGCTGGAAATCGTCAATGCCCTTGGCCTTCAACTGCTCCGCAGTCATGGCAAAACGCGGATCGTCGATGCGGTCTTCTTCAAGGTCTTTGCTATTGTCTTTCAATTCATTGACCAAGTGACGACGCAAATCGGATTCGCGCACGGACACCCGCTTTTTATAATCGGGATCGGTCAATTGCGGTACGCGGACATCAGGCTTTATGCCGCCTTCCTGCACCGAACGACCCGATGGCAGATGGTAGCGCGCAACGGTGAGGCGAAGGCCGGTGTCCCGCGTCAACGGTAGGACACTCTGCACCGATCCCTTGCCGAAACTGCGTTCACCCATGACCAAGCCGCGATGGTGATCTTGCAATGCACCCGCCACAATTTCGGATGCCGATGCCGAACCTGCGTCGACCAGAACGATGATCGGCGCGCCGCCGGTGACATCGCCCGGAACGGCGCGTTCGGCCCACCAGCGTTGGATGTCGCGTTTGTCACGGCCGCGTTCGGAAACAATCTCGCCACTCGAAAGGAAAGCGTCAGAAACCGAAACGGCTTCGTCCAATATGCCACCGGGGTTGGACCGCAGGTCGATGATGTAGCCCAACGGATTTCCGCCAAGAGATTTCTTTATGCCGGACACAGCAGCGACAACGTCAGCGCCGGTTTGTTCGGAGAAGCCCGTGATTGAAATGACGCCAATGCGGTTTTTCACTTCCCACCGCACAGGTTTCAAATCGATGACCGCGCGCGTTACCGTCACGTCGAACGGCGCATCGCGCCCGGGCCGGAAAATGGTGAGCTTGATCGATGTGCCCGGCACACCGCGCATCGCTTCGACAGCTTCGTCGAGCGTTCCGCCAAGGATCAGCTTGCCGTCCAAATGCGTGATAAAGTCGCCCGATTTGATACCGGCCTTGTCAGCGGGCGTGTCCTTGGTGGGGGCGATGACCTTCACCGCTTCATCCTCAAGCGTAACCGTCAGGCCAAGGCCGCCATATTCGCCATCAATCTGTGTTTGCAGCGAGCTGAAGTCGGATTTGTCGAGGAAGGCACTGTGCGGATCGAGGCTGGCGAGCATCCCTTGAATCGCGCCTTCCATCAATTGCTTGTCATCGACCTTGTCGACATAGCTTAATTTAACCTTGCGATAGACCGCGAGGAATTCCTCAAGCTCTTTGAAGCGATCGGCTTGCGCTTGTTGCTGCTGAACGCTTTGCGCGACCAGCACAGTCGCAGGGACCGACAGCGCCAAAACAATGGCGCAAGTCACAGGCAGCAAACGGTGCTTCATATACCAATCCATTTCATCATTTCGGCGATGCTATATCCCGCCTTAACCCGCGGTGAAAGCATGATTAGCACGAACAGCATGCGGGCATCGACAAGAACGCACATAGTTCATCCCAATATCGTGGCAATATCCATCACACGGCCATTTTTGCGCAGTTCAACGCCGATTTCCGGCGCGTCGGATGTGGCCGATCCCAGAACCGCGCCTTGCGTCACCGCCTGCCCCTTTTTGACCTGCGTACTGCCCAGATGTGTAATCAGGCTGTTCCAGCCATTGCCATGTTCAATGATAACAATCTGCCCATAGCTGCGATAACGGCCCGCAAAAGAAACCGTTCCTGCCGCTGGCGCGACCACGCGCAGGTCATTGGCAAGCGCAATGCGGACGCCGCGTTCGCGATAGCCGGTGGCGTTCAGTTCGTTGAAGCCGGACAACAGCTTACCGCGCGCGGGTAGGATATAGGCCGTCCCCGCAGCCGCAGCCTTGGTCGCGCGCCCGGGGCGGAGCATCGGTCCGTCCAGCGCCGCAAGTTCAGATGCCTTTTCGGCGCTCAGCCGCTGGATATCCATGCGCCCGACAATTTCGCGTGCCCGCTCGCCCTGCGCGATCGCTTGTTCAAATGCGATGGCGGCGTTGGCGGACAGTGCGCCGGCCTTGCCACCGGCGGCGCTTTGCAGTCTGGCCAAATCTGTCTGGCGGCTTTTCAACCGGCTGCGCGCATCGCCCAGCGATTTCAGCGCGCGATATTCCTGCGCCCGCAATTCGCTTTGCACCGCAATTTGTTGGCGCAAATCGCTGGTGCGGCGGATAATCTGTGGCTGCACGGTCGCCATGACCGCGCGGACATGCACATAATCTTCGCGTTGCCCGGGCTGCATCATCATCAGCACCGTGGGGCGGCCCGTCATCTGCTGAAGCGCGGCGTTCAGGCGTAGCACCGGTTCGCTTTCAACACCAAGCTGTGCGCGCTGAAGTTCTTGCTGGCGGCTGATGATGGCGATGCGGACGGTCGCGGCTGCTATCTGCGCTTCGGCGGCGTCGATTTCAGCGGACAGCACCGCCCGTTGCGCGACCAGCCGGTCCGCGGTGCTTCCGGCGTTGCTTGCCTCCTGCCGCAACAGTTCGCTGCGCCGTTCAGCACGCAGCGCTTTTTCCTGTGCATCGCGCAGGGCGTCTTGTTGCGCGCTGCTGCTGCCCGCATTTTGCGCCATCAGGCTGCTCGCAATGGCAAAGGGCGTGAGCATCAAGAGCAAAAGGACGGACCAGAACCGCATGCCCCTATCCTTCACGATGATAGGGGTGGTTGGCAATGATCGATGTTGCGCGGAACAATTGTTCGGCCAGCATCGCACGGGCCATCAAATGCGGCCATGTCGCTTTGCCAAAGGCAATCAGCTTGTCCGCGCCAGCGCGGGCTTCGTCATCAAAACCGTCGGCAGCGCCAATCAGGAAACGCACTTCGCGCACGCCATCGTCGCGCCAGCGTTCGAGCAAGCGGGCGAGTTCGACCGAACCAAGCTGTTCGCCTTTTTCATCCAAGATGATGGTTTTGCAGGGGCTGTCCGAATGGGGCAGATCGCCGCCCTTATCGGGCATTTCGCTGTGCCGCGTTGGCCAGCTGATCCGTTTCAGATATCGGTCGACCAGCTCCGCTTCAGCAGAGCGGCCGATTTTGCCGCGCGCGATGATGTGCAGGCGCATCGCCATCGGCGCGGACGTTCGGCCTTATTGGGCCGGAACTTCGGGCGCGTCGCCAAAGGCCCACATGCGTTCCAGATTGTAGAAGCTGCGGACTTCGGGACGGAACAGATGCACAATGACATCTTCGGCGTCGATCAATACCCAGTCAGCCGAAGGCAAACCTTCGATGCGGGCATGACGTCCGGCTTTCTTGATACGCTCGGCAAGCTTTTGCGCCATCGACGCCACCTGCCGCGATGAACGGCCGGATGCGACGACCATATGGTCGGCGATGTTGCTTTTGCCTTCAAGCGGGATGGTTACCACTTCCTGCGCCTGATCATCGTCGAGCGATTGCAGGATAAGCGCGTGGAGGGCGTCCGGGGTCAAAGTGGGTTCCTTGGACTTGGCGGCCAGATTGCCGGCAGTCGGAACGGATGCGGTATCGATCAAGATTGCTCCTTAAAGCACAATATTTCGGGTAACGCCGTCACGCGTTCCATGTTCCTTATATCGGTGAAACCAATATGGGTCAGCACGCCGAATTGCGGTTGCTGAACGCGGATCTGGACGAAAGCGCAAAAAGACAAGCGCTGGCGTACTCCATTTTGTCCAGTGATGAAGCTGGTCCGGACGCCGGACAAACCGTCTGAACCAGGCCATTGCGGGACCCGCAACAGCACGTGCATCATAGCCGGGTCTGGCGATAACTGCAATCGGCATCAATCGCGCAATGTCGCGCCAATGTTTCCAGTGGTGAAATTGCAACAAATTATCCGCGCCCATGATCCAGACAAAGCGGACTTTGGGATATCGCGCGACCAGCTTTTTCAGGGTTTCTGCGGTGTACACGGTGCCAAATTCGCGTTCAATGGCGGTGGCCTTAATCGGTGTGCGCCGCGTCTGGTCCTTCGCCGATGCCAAGCGCGCAGGCAAAGGTGCCATGCCTTTTTTGGGTTTTAGTGGATTGCCCGGTGACACCAGCCACCAAAATTCGTCGAGGCACAACGAATCCATTGCGAACAGGCTAATCCCCCGGTGGCCACCATGCGCGGGGTTGAACGATCCCCCCATGAGGCCAATGGTTTTCAAGGCCGGATTTGCCCGTTTCCGCGCACAACCCATTTATAGGTCGTGAGGCCCTCAAGCGCGACCGGACCGCGGGCGTGCAGCCGTCCCGTCGCAATGCCAATTTCCGCGCCCAAGCCAAATTCCCCGCCATCGGCAAATTGGGTCGAGCTGTTGTGCATGACAATCGCGCTGTCGACCTCCGCCAAAAAGCGCGCTGCGGCTTCGGCATTGTTAGTGATGATCGCGTCGGTATGGTGCGATCCGTGGCGGGCGATATGATCGATCGCATCGTCCAATCCCGATACAACGCGGGCCGAAATGACGGAATCGAGATATTCGGTGTCCCAATCATCCGCATCGGCAGACACCGTGCGGGCATCGAGTTCCATCAGCACATCATCCGCGCGCACTTCGCATCCGGCATCAATCAGCGCGCCAATCAATTCGGCGGCGGCAGGATAATCCTGATCAATCAGGACGGTTTCAGTTGCCCCGCAAACGCCGGTGCGCCGCATCTTGGCATTGACGACAATCGCCTGCGCCATCGCCGGATCGGCGTCCTTATGGACATAGCTGTGGTTGATGCCGTCGAGATGCGCGAGCACGGGAACGCGGGCTTCATCCTGCACCCGCGCGACCAGCGATTTGCCCCCACGCGGAATGATCATGTCAATTGCACCCTGCGCGCGCAGCATCAGGCCGACCATCTCGCGGTCTTGTTTGGGCACAAGCTGCACCGCGTCGGCGGGTAATCCGGCCTGTGTGATGCCAGCCAGCATCGCAGCATATATCGCGCGGTTGCTGTGCACCGCCTCACTACCGCCGCGCAGGATGACGGCGTTGCCCGAGCGCAGCCCCAAGGCCGCGGCATCCGCCGTCACATTGGGCCGGCTTTCGTAAATGATGCCCAGCACGCCGATGGGCACGCGGATGCGCGCCATCTGCAAACCATTGGGCTGCGTGCTGCTGTCGATGATTTGACCGACGGGATCGGCCAGCACAGCAACCTGTGCCACCGCCGCAGCCATGGCCGTGATGCGTGCGTCGTCGAGTTTCAGGCGATCCAGCATGGCGGGTGACAGGCCAGCCTTGGTCCCTGCGGCAAGGTCGATGGCATTGGCCGCGAGGATATCGGCGGACTGCGCACGCAGAGCTTGGGCAGCATAGGTTAAGGCGCTGGCCTTGGCCGCGTCATCCGCTGCGGCCAACAGCCGCGATGCAGCGCGCGCTTTGGTGGCAATCGATGCCATCAGGGTCTGATAATCGGTCATGATATCAACCCCTAGAGAAGTGACCGCAAAAGGGAAAGGTGGCGTTCATTTCAAGGGTATCCGGTGCACTCGCCACGCGAATCGTAGGAAAAGCGTTGATTTTTCGGCTTTTTACGCCGTTTTCCGGGCATCTGCAGGCGCTGACAATTCACAATTTGTGACATTTGAGAAAGGTTTTCCACAGCTCATCGTGTGACTCATTCGACTCGTCACGAGTCCGGCGTCGGCGATTCGCGCCTGCCATTTTGCTCTGCTACGGCCGCGCAACAGAACAAAAACGGGGTGGGTCGTGTCGCTTAAGACCAGAATGTCCGGGTGGAAAAACCGGATAGCTGGATGGTTTATTGACCGCGAATTTTTCATGCGGGCCAATGGCCAAGTCCGGTTCTTGAAACTGAGTGCGCAGTTGCAACGCCGCGTTGTGGGTACCGTCGCGTCCGTCGTCGGCCTTTGGTTGGTCGTCACGCTTGGCATGGCCATCAATCAAGTCAGCGTTTCGGCGCAGCGCATGGCGTTGAGCGAGCAAGAGGCGAAGGTTGAATCGGCCGAAGAACGCGTCGCCAATTATCGCGGTTCCATTGATGAAGTGGCGAAGGACCTCGAACGGCGGCAGAAAATGCTGGAAAGCTTGAGCGATCAATATCTGGGCGACGTTCCGGACGCCAAGGCCCAAACGCCTGCAACTGCCAAGTCCACCGATGAAGACAAGACCGTAAAAACCATCAGTGCCGTGGTGCCAGAGGCCGCTGGCCTTGCCCGTGTTGAAGTCCGCCAAATCCAGTTCGCCGAAAAAATGACCAAGGTTGCCTTGGCCCGCACGTCAAAGGCGGAGGCCGCCATCCGCCAGTTCGGGCTGAACCCAGACGTGCTCGCGCGGCAGGCGCGCAGCGCACAGGGCGGTGTCTTTGAACCCTTTTTCGGCAGCACCAAAAAGGACGTCCGCGACCCGCGCTTTTTAAAACTGGCGGCATCGCTGAGCCGGATGGATGCCATGGAGCGCGCACTGGCCGCGATCCCGACATCGATGCCCGCCGCCGTCATGATGATGTCCAGCGGCTTTGGTTTCCGCAGCGATCCCTTCACCGGTGGGGGCGCGATGCATGCCGGTTTGGATTTCAAGGGCCCAGTTGGCACGCCAATCCTGTCTGCAGCCGAAGGCCGTGTGACATTTGCGGGCTTCAACGGCGGATATGGCAAGACAGTTGAAATTACGCATGCCAACGGGCTATTAACGCGTTATGCCCATCTTTCCGGTGTGCATGTTACGCGCGGCCAAATGGTGCATCGTGGCTTGCAAATCGGAAGAATGGGAAGCACAGGGCGATCGACGGGCAGCCATTTGCATTTTGAGGTCCGCCTGAATGGTCGGGCGATCAACCCGAGAAAGTTTTTGGAGGCCAACCCTGATGTTCTCAAAGTCCAAACAGTCGCCGGAAACCGCGCCGGCAACGCCGCAAAGGAATAATAACGTGCGCAATAGTTCGGGTCATACATTTTCCGTCATAGCTTCGGATGTCGAAATCGTCGGCAACCTCACCGCCCGCGTGGATCTGCACGTTGATGGCAAGGTGCAGGGCGACGTGACATGCGGCAATCTGGTGCAAGGCGAAGGCAGCATTATCGCAGGCAAGGTCATTGCCGAATCGGCCAAGCTGTCCGGCCATGTCGAAGGCTCGATCGAGGCCAATGATCTGGTGATCGAATCCACCGCGCGTATCGTGGGCGATGTCGTGTACAGCAATCTGACAATCGCCCCGGGCGGTCAGATTGACGGCAAGTTCCGGCACAAATCATCGAAGGGAGCGCCGACCACCGCGCGCCCGACCGCCAATGTTGCCAAGCCAGCGGAGCCGTTGATCCTTGGGGCTGAATCCAAAGTCATCTAGGGTCCTGACCCTAAGCCATTTCCTACATCGGCAAGATTATTTCCTACAGAAAATGAACGCAGCCCTGCTGCGTGCAAAAGGGGGACGGCCGGCGCGGAAGCGCTGGTGCGTGCTTCCGGCTGATGGTGTTGGTTGATTAAGGCCCGCTTGTTCCATCAGGCTATTGCCCCCGGGCCGCCTTTGCTGGCTGGCATGCTGTCCATCGGGGGTAAGGTTCGTAAACCCCCAAAGGCTGTCCGCACGGACAGGACGGTTTCCCGCCACATCCAGCCATGTTTGCGCTGTTCAGAGCTTGATGCAACAGGCCCTTTTTTCAGGCTGAAGCACGCACCCTATCGCGCCGACCGTGCCAACGGGTTGCCCCGCCAGCGTCCCCGTCATCCCGACCAACGTTCTAGACCGCCGCCTGCATGACGCGACTCGAATAACCGATATGGTTATTTGTAGGAAAGTTGTTTTTGGCCCGCGCACAAAAAAGGCCCGAACCATCGCGGGTCCGGGCCATGAGTTGGATGTTCGCGGGAGGAACATCGGGAGGAGGCGGAGCGTATTAGGAAAGGAGAGAACGCCCCGCCGCCAAGCTTTAAAACTCAATAGTTGTAAGCACGCTCACCATGTTCGGTGATGTCCAGGCCTTCGCGTTCTGCATCTTCTGCGGGACGCAGGCCTGTGGTGAATTTCAGTCCGTAGAACAACACGGCCGAGACAACCGCCGTCCACAATACTGTCGTGCCCACTGCCCAGGCCTGAGTCATCACCTGACCGGCCATGTCATATTCGCCGGGGATGGCGGGGAAGACGGTGTAGTCGATCCAGCCCTGACCGCCCAATGCGGGGTCAGCGACCACGCCGGTGGCGATCGCGCCGACAATACCGCCGATGCCATGGACACCGAAGACATCCAGCGTATCGTCATAGCCAAGCTTGTTCTTCACATAGGCGACGAAGACATAGCACAGACCCGATGCTGCAAAGCCGAGGAGGATGGAGGTCATGGGCGCTGCAAATCCGCTGGCTGGCGTAATCGCAACCAGACCCGCGACCGCGCCGGTAACCGCACCCAACAACGATGGTTTGCCATGGTGGAACTGTTCAATCAGGCACCATGCAACCGCAGCGGCAGCCGTGGCGACAAAGGTGTTGATGAAGGCAAGTGCAGCAAGGCCGTTGGCTTCGAGGTTGGAGCCAGCGTTAAAGCCGAACCAGCCCACCCACAGAAGCGACGCACCAATCATGGTCATGGTCATCGAGTGTGGCGGGGTTGCTTCTTTGCCATGGCCGACGCGCTTGCCAATGATGAGGCAGCCGACAAGACCCGCAATACCGGCATTGATGTGAACGACAGTGCCGCCCGCGAAATCAAGTGCACCCCAGCCCCACAGCAGACCCATGTCGGTCGGTGCATCAACCAGAAAGTCTGGTCCGGCCCAGTACCACACCATATGTGCGATCGGGAAATAAGCGAACGTCAGCCACAACACCGTGAAGATCATCAAGGGTGTGAACTTGATACGCTCTGCAAATGCGCCGACGATCAACGCCGGCGTGATGCAGGCAAAGGTCATCTGGAACACGACAAAGGCATATTCCGGAATATAGACATTGTTGCTGAACGTCGCCGCATAGGTTGTCGCATTAACGCCCTGAAGGAATATCTTTGAAAAGCCGCCGATGAAGGCGTTACCGCTGGTGAAGGCCAGGCTGTAGCCATACGTGACCCAGACAAGCGCCGCGACCGACACGATCATGAACACCTGCATCAGCAGGCTGAGCATATTCTTTGTGCGGACAAGGCCGCCGTAAAACAGCGCAAGCGCCGGGATCGACATCAGCAATACCAATGCCGAGCTGATCAGCATCCACGTCGTATCGCCCTTGTCGACCATGCCGGCCATTTGTTCAACGGTCGGTGCCTTAATCGGGCCGTCGGCGACGGCAACCGCCACCGCTGCCGCGCCATCAGCAGCTTTTTCGGCTGCCTCCTGTGCGAAGGCGGGCAAAGCGGCGAACATTGTCGCCCCCGCCGCGCCTAGAAACTTGAGTGTCTTGGACATTTTCTGGTTCCCCTAGCTTGCTATTGTCGCGTCAAAGCGCGGTTTCGTTGGTGTCGCCCGTGCGGATGCGCAGGGCACCGGCAAGTTCGAATTCAAATATCTTGCCGTCGCCAATCGCGCCTGTTTCGGCGGCCTGCTGAATGGCCTCGACCACGGCAGGTGCCTGATCGGACGCGCACGCGACCTCGATTTTCACCTTGGGCACCATGTTGGTTGCATATTCGGCACCGCGATAAATTTCGGTCTGCCCTTTTTGTCGGCCAAAGCCTTTGACCTCAGTCACGGTCATACCCGACACGCCGAGCGCAGTGAGCGCTTCGCGCACCGGGTCCAGCTTGTGCGGCTTAATAATGGCAATAATATATTTCATGCACGCCCCCAATTTTGGTTGTGCAGTGCAATAAGCAAACACCGTGCCAGAAACGGTAAATGCACGTAAATGCGCCGATTACAGGCGACGGGGGCAGCACATATCCGCGCCACCACCCTTCGAAATGCCTAAAATTTAATCAGCAAAGTATCACTGCCTAAATATTGGGCATTCAACCAATGCGGATCGATGCCCATAAGGGCAGATGGTCCGATGCCTGTTTGGACAGCGGTGAAATATGGCTGTCGGCAGCGGTCACTTTCACGTCGTGGCTGACAATGATGCGGTCCAATCGGGCGACTGGACGCGATGTGTGAAAGCTTTTGGGCGTTTGCACCAACCGGTGATGGTGGAATGCAAGTTCGTTCAATGCGCCGCTGTCCGACCATTGGTTGAAATCACCCATCAGAACCGTCGGCATATGGCGCGGGCTGGCATCAATCGCCGCCAGCAATGCGCGGATTTGCTTGCGCCGCCACAGCCCCGATAAATCGAGATGCACACCAATGACGCGCAATGCGTGTCCGGCAACCGACAGCTCCGCCATCACCGCGCCGCGTGGTTCCAGCGTGGGCATATCAATCGGCTGGCAATGGCGCACCTCCATGCCCTTGCGCACCAAAATCGCATTGCCGTGCCAGCCAATGGCGGCAGGCCGGAAAGCCAGCGGCACGGGCATCCACGATGTCTCCGCCTCCAGCATCGCCAGCGGCAATGCGCTGACACGCGCGCCGAACCGGCGGTCTACCTCCTGAAGCGCAATGATATCGGCGTCGATTTCTTTGAGCACCGCCAAGATACGTTCGGGGTTGCGCCGTTGGTCAAGGCCAACCGCCTTGCGAATATTATAGGTCGCAACCTTGAGTGCGTGGCTCATATCGGGGTCATGCGGTTCATTCGGCCATATCGCAATGCTGACCGAAATATGCGCCCATCAACCCGCCGTGCCGCCTACCGTAAGCGCGCTGACCAAAGTTGTGGGTTGCCCGACGCCCGCCGGAACGCTCTGGCCGCCCTTGCCGCACACGCCGATGCCATCATCCAATGCCATGTCGTTGCCAAGGCCGATAACCTTGTTCAGCGCGGTTGGGCCATCGCCGATCAGCGTCGCACCCTTGATCGGATCGCCAAGCTTGCCGTCCTTGACCAAATAGGCCTCAGTGCAGCTGAACACGAATTTGCCCGATACGATGTCGACTTGGCCACCGCCGAAGCTTTTGGCGAAGATGCCGTTTTTGACGCGGCTTAACAGTTCGGCAGGATCGTCATTGCCGCTGCGCATGAATGTGTTGGTCATGCGCGGCATGGGTGCATGGGCATAGCTTTCGCGGCGACCATTGCCCGTCGGGGCAACGCCCATCAGGCGGGCGTTCATGCGGTCCTGCATATAGGCGCGCAATATGCCGTCTTCGATCAGGACATTTTCCTGCGTCGGCGTGCCTTCATCATCAATTGACAGCGAACCGCGGCGGTTCATCATTGTGCCATCATCGACAACGGTCACGCCGGGCGCAGCAACGCGCTGGCCAATCTTGCCGGAAAAGGCACTGCTGCCCTTGCGGTTAAAATCGCCTTCAAGACCGTGGCCGACGGCTTCATGCAGCAATACGCCAGGCCAGCCGGGCCCGAGCAACACGGTCATTTCGCCCGCGGGTGCGGCGACCGAGCGCAAGTTGGTCAACGCCTGCGCCAATGCTTCATCAATGGCATGTTCCCATTCATGATCTTCGAACAATTTGTCGTACAGATAGCGCCCGCCAAAACCATAAGTGCCGGTTTCGCGGCGGTCGCCATCTTGTGCGACGATGGAGACATTCAGACGCACCAAGGGCCGCACATCGGTAGCGACAAAGCCGTCGGCACGCACGATTTCGACGACGCTCCAGCTGCCCGAAAGGCTGACGCTCACTTGCGCAACGCGTGGGTCACGGGCGCGGGCGGCGGCGTCGATCTGTTGGCACAAGGCAACCTTTTGCGCGAACGGCACGAGTTCAAGCGGATTGCCGTCCGTATATAAATGCCGGTTGTTCTGGCGCGGCGGCGGGGCGGGCTGTTCCTTCGCCGGATCGAGCAGCTTCAGCGTTTCCCCTGCCCGGCGAATCGCGGCCTCGCTCATGTCATTGGCGTGGCTGAACCCGGTCATCTCACCCGACACACCGCGCAGGCCAAAGCCCGAACCCGTCGAATAATCCGCCATTTTCAACCGGCCATCGTCAAAACCAAAGCTCTCGGTCGCGCTATATTGCAAATACAGCTCACCATCATCGCACGCCTTCAACGCATCACGCGTAATACGCCGCGCTGCGTCAGGGTCGAGAAGGCCGGGTTGGTAAAGATATGAGCGGGGATCGGTATAAGTCATTTTGCGTATATGGGACGGTGTGGCGGCGGTTGAAAGGGTA
>NZ_JBILAF010000087.1:0-9018 GCF_044354325.1 Sphingorhabdus sp.
TGCGGTGCTTTCGGGCGTTGCGGGTTATATCGGGATGAACATCTCGGTCCGTGCAAACGTCCGCACGGCGGCTGCGGCGCAGACTGGGCTTCAGGCCGGTCTGACCATGGCATTCCGCGCAGGGGCCATTACCGGCATGCTCGTGGCTGGCCTTGCCTTGCTCGCGATTGCTGGCTTCTTTTGGTATCTGACCGATGTCGCGATGATGGCACCGAACAGCCGCCCCGTAATCGATGCGCTGGTCGCATTGGCTTTCGGCGCGTCGCTGATTTCGATCTTCGCACGTTTGGGGGGCGGTATCTTTACCAAGGCCGCCGACGTCGGCGCTGACCTTGTTGGTAAAGTTGAGGCTGGAATCCCCGAAGACGATCCACGCAACCCTGCGGTTATCGCCGATAACGTTGGCGACAATGTAGGCGATTGCGCTGGTATGGCGGCTGACTTGTTCGAAACCTATGTCGTTACCGTTGGTGCAACGATGGTTCTGATCGCGCTGCTGGTGCAGGGCGTAACCGACACTGGATTGTTCATGAACCTCATGAGCTTGCCGCTGTTGATTGGCGGCGTGTGCGTTATCACGTCGATCATCGGAACCTATTTCGTCCGTCTTGGTGGCGGCACGAACATCATGGGCGCGATGTACAAGGGCTTCCTTGTAACAGCAGCGCTCTCGGTTCCTGCGATCTGGTGGGCAATCAGCTATGCGCTTGGCGGCATGGAAACAGATGTTGGCGGGTTCACCGGCCGGACATTATTCTATTGCTCGCTGCTGGGTCTGGTCATCACTGGCCTGATTATCTGGATCACCGAATATTATACCGGCACCAATTACCGTCCGGTCCGTTCGATTGCGAAGGCATCCGAAACGGGTCACGGCACCAACGTTATTCAAGGTCTGGCGATCAGCCTTGAATCCACCGCGATGCCAACGATTGTGATCTGCGCGGGTATCATCATCGCCTATCAGCTTGCTGGCGTTATCGGCATTGCCTTTGCCGCAACTGCCATGTTGGCATTGGCCGGTATGGTTGTGGCGCTTGATGCTTATGGTCCAGTCACCGACAATGCCGGTGGTATTGCCGAAATGGCTGGCCTTGATGAATCTGTTCGTGAAAAGACCGATGCACTGGATGCAGTTGGCAACACCACAAAGGCTGTGACCAAGGGCTATGCCATTGGTTCGGCTGGTCTTGCCGCACTTGTGCTGTTTGCATGCTACACCGCTGACCTTCGGGAATATTTCCCTGAGCTTCAGGTGAATTTCAGCCTTGAGAACCCCTATGTCATCGTCGGGCTCTTGCTCGGCGCGCTTCTGCCGTACCTGTTCGGTGCGATGGGCATGACTGCGGTTGGCCGTGCGGCGGGTGAAGTGGTGAAGGACGTACGTGACCAGTTCGCGAACGACCCCGGCATCATGACCTTCAAGTCCAAGCCAAATTATGCCCGAACAGTTGACCTTGTTACCAAGGCTGCAATCAAGGAAATGATTATTCCTTCGTTGCTGCCCGTACTGACGCCAATTGCGGTATATTTCATCATCACGGCTGTTGCAGGTCAGGCAGAGGGCTTTGCCGCTCTCGGTGCGCTCCTGCTCGGTGTGATTGTGGGCGGACTGTTCGTTGCTATCTCGATGACCTCGGGCGGCGGCGCATGGGACAATGCCAAGAAGTATATCGAAGACGGCAACCATGGCGGCAAAGGTTCGGAGGCCCATAAGGCAGCCGTTACCGGCGACACCGTTGGTGACCCATATAAGGATACCGCTGGTCCAGCCGTAAACCCAATGATCAAGATCACGAACATCGTGGCGTTGCTTCTGTTGGCGGCATTGGCCCATGGTGCCATTTAATACGTAACCGCATTAACGGTTTAAAAAGCCCCGCCGGAAGCGATTTCGGCGGGGTTTTTCGTGGTTGTCGGCTTCGCCACCTAACCGCGTCACTATTGAGGGCATATCGCTGGCGGCATCGGGCGTGATGCCTGCGAATGCGCAAACTACGTGTGGGCTAAACGCGGTGGTTAAAACCGCTTTCTGAAGCTCAGTTCAAACACCCGGCCACGCGGATCGATATATCCCGGCTGATATCCCAGCGGCACATTGCCGTTTTGGTCACGCACATCGACAATGTCGTTCAGGATGTTTTCGACACGGAATGCCACGCGGCTGCCCTTTAGCAGTGGCATTGCCTTCACAACGCGTGCCTGTTGGTCGAGGTTGACGAACAGGAATGCGTTGACCGCTGCAAGGTCGCTGAAGCGCAGATCGTTGCTGCCGGGCAATCCGGTGCCATTGGCGGTCGTGCCGCTCTTGTACGTGCCCTGCAGGCGCAAACCAAAGCCCTTGTGGAACATACCACCCGAAAGTTCGACCTCATGCCGCGGCGCGCCGCCATTGCTGCTCGTGGCCGATCCATTGAGCAAATCGAGCACCGGAACGCCAGGGCGGATCAGGATTTCCTCTTGAATGCGATATGTGTGGTACAAAGCGATGTTCCAGCGGCTTGGCTGGCCACCACCGCCAAAACCACCACCGCCAAAGCCGCCACCGGCACGTGGTCCACGCGGGGGCCCAGCGGGTGCAGCTGCGGCGGGTGCGCCACCGGGGCCACGCGGGCCGCCCGCACCAGGAGGGCCGCCAAAGGGCCCGCGCATTGGCGGGGCTGCGCCGATATTTCCGGACACATTAAAGCCCCAGCGGATGCGCTGCGACGTTTCACGGTCATAATTCACTGGCCGCTGGTCCACGCTGACCAGCCGACCATTTACGTCCCGCACGACGCGGCTTGCGAACGCGGCCTCAATTTCGGGGGTCAGCAATGGAAAGGACGCGGTTGTATTGCGGCTGTTGTTTCGGAAATAGCTCGCCTGCAGCGCGAAATCCTTAATGAAGGTCGGGGTCCAGTTGGCGTTTAGGATCAGATCGCGGCGCTTTTCACCAATCAATGCGGGGTTGCCGCCTGTTGTGACATTGATGAACAGGCTTTCCCCGCGGGTAAAGTCATAGGTCGCGACATTGGGCGTGACCAAGGTCGGGTTGCCCAACTGGCCAATGCCCGGCGCATTTTCATCACCCGTGACGGACGCCTGAAATGTCAGGTTGCGGGCAGGGGCCCAACGCAGACCGGCACCATATTCAACAAGTTGGCCAAAGTCGGACAGGTCGCTGAACCCGATATTGCCGTTGATTGACCATTCGCCGATGGTTGAACCAATACCGAAATCGCGGCCTGTGATGGGTACTTCGGCGTTGACCGATTGGTTTATGACATTGCGGCGCAGGGCAACATTGGTGGTGACACCCGACCGCCATGTTTCGCTGTCGAGCATCTGGCGTGTGAAACCGGACGCAAATGTCGTCTGCACTTCGCCTGCGGGCAGGGTAAGCACGGAACCCGCCAATGTGCTGCGGACATCAAGATTTTGGTTTAGGCTGCTCGCCAGATCGGGTGCCAGAAACAATAGATCCGCGCCAAAGCCTGCAGCAAACGGGTTCACCGTGCCCGCAAGGACGCCCGCGCGCAAAGCCGTATAGTCCGCGTTACGCGTGGTGCGGGTTTCATTGTCGGTGCGCGCGTAATTCCCCGTCACCGTCCAGCGCCATCGGCCCAGCACATGGTTGAACGTGCCACCGGTTTGGAAAACATGCGTTTCGCTCTCGCGCTCAAGCGGACGCGGCGTGTCGAAATAGCGGCTGAGCGTCACATCTTGGCCGAACGGGGAAAAGGGGCTGCTGCCCGGCAAAACAAAGCTGGTTCCGGGCAAGCCAAGCAACGATGAACTGCCATTGAGCGCATAATTGGCGTTGAGCGAAAGCCCTGTCTGCGGGCCAAGCGATCGGCTCCATGTGCCATTGACTTCAAGCCGTTCGGTGTGGGGCAATAGCGTGCGGGCATCGCCGATGTCGCTATTGTTCAGCCGGTTGGCGGTGCCTACAAATTGCGCCAAGGTCGGGTTGGCAATGCCAATCGGAACGCCAGCCTGCGTGACCGTAGAACCTGCCGCAGCGTTCAGCGATGGCGATATCACGCCATTCGGGCCAAGACCGCTGATATTACCGCCACGGGCCAATAATGAACCGTTGGAGGCAATCAGGTCGCGTTCGCCTTCGGTCAACGCGGTCGCGCGTTCCAGTTCCACATCCAGGTTGAAACGCGTGGTGGCGCCAATGCGCGTCAGCGTCGCTTCCAATTCATTGCTACCGAAACCGCCGTCTTGGGGTTGCGCATGTTCAAACTCGGTCGCGAAGGATGCGAAATTGTCTTTCAGAATGAAGTTGATGACGCGTTGATCGGGGCGATAGCCGTATTTCAACGCAACTTCTTCGGGGAAAATTTGGACCTGACGGATAGCCTCGGGTGGCAGATCGCGCAATTCGCGAAAGCCGGAAACGCGCTGACCATTGA
The DNA here is from genome assembly GCF_044354325.1 of Sphingorhabdus sp. GTDB lineage: Bacteria > Pseudomonadota > Alphaproteobacteria > Sphingomonadales > Sphingomonadaceae > Sphingorhabdus_B. The sequence goes on from NZ_JBILAF010000087.1 coordinate 4,404, forward strand.
GCAATATGATGGGCATGCCGCCGCCACGGCCACGGCCCGAATTGGCTTGCGGTGCAACCGCAGCGACCAGATCGGTCAACGATGATGCGCCTAATGAGGCAATATCGGCTTCGTTCAACTGCTCCACGGGTGGAACGTCGGTATCGACTGACCCGCGAATGCGTTCTGCGGTAACGACAATTTCACCCGATGTATTTTCATCAACGGGCATGTCTTCGTCGTCTTGGGCAATGGCAATAGTGCTGCCGGTGGCTTGGGCATCAACGGCTGCCATGGCGGGCACGGCAGTCGTAGCAAGCAGGATGATGCTGAACGGAAAAATTTTCATCGGGGGGAGAAACTCAGTTTATAGTGTTAAAGCACGGGTTTCATAACGCATTACAACATTGCGCTTACCTGAACGTTGTAGCATTTTGTCGCAATAGCGTGAATATACTGTAGCGCTTCCCTTTTTCCAACATGTGGTTTAAAGGCGCAGCAAGTTTGGATTTTTGACGATTTAAGGGGCCGAATGGCAAAAGAAGAATTACTCGAAATGCGCGGTACAGTGCGTGAACTGCTGCCTAACGCGATGTTCCGTGTCGAGCTGGAAAATGGCCATGAAGTTTTGGGCCATACCGCCGGAAAAATGCGCAAAAACCGCATCCGCGTTCTCGTGGGTGATGAGGTTTTGTGCGAACTGACCCCTTATGATCTGACCAAAGGCCGGATCACGTACCGCTTTAAATAAGGGCGGCAGACCTTGGGTCTGAACCCTGCACTCATATTGGCATCATCAAGCCCGCGCCGGCGCGAATTGCTTGCGCGGCTTGGCGTGGTGCCCGACCGCATAGCTTCGCCGGACATTGACGAAACACCGCGCAAGGGCGAAGTGCCGCGTGTCTATGCGCTGCGTATGGCTGAGGAAAAGGCTGTTGCCGTTCCGCGCGCAACCGGTGAAATTGTTATCGCGGGCGATACCACCGTCGCAGTCGGCCGCCGTATTCTTCCGCAGGCTGCCGATGGCGATATGCAGCGCGGATTTCTGGAACTGCTCAATGGCCGCCGCCATCATGTTTTGAGCGCGGTTGCCGTGATTGACGCGGACGGACGGATGCGCAGCCGTATCTGCGATAGCATTGTGCGATTTAAACGGCTCTCGGCAGAAGAAATCGAAAGCTACATCGCCTGCGGCGAAGGGCTGGGCAAAGCCGGTGGCTATGCAATTCAGGGCAGGGCAGAGGCGTTGATTGACTGGATGGCGGGCAGCTATTCGGGCGTCGTTGGCTTGCCGCTATATGAAACGCGCACCTTGCTGCGCGCATCGGGCTATACGCTTGCCTGAACTTTGGCGCGACGATGCGCCGGGCGAACGCCGCGCCGCCTGCGTCGAAGACGGTCAAATAGTCGAAATTCATATTCAGCGCGATGCGCATTGGGTGCTTGGCGAATGCGGCAAGGGCCGTGTCGACCGGCGCACACCGGCGGGCGCTTATATCATTACCGAAGATGGCAGCGAAGTTTTGCTGCGCAGCAAGATGGGCGCGGCGGAAGGCACACATGTGGCGTTTGAAGTGACGCGGGAAGCCATCGCCGAGCCTGGCCGTATCAAGCCGCCCGAGGTTATCTTGCGCGACTGCTTGCCCGCTGACGCTTTGTCGAAAGATGGTCTGTGGGAACAGCGTCTGGCGGCTTTTGGCGGCGCGACGGCTACGCAAGCTTTCGATGACGGCTTTGATACCGCCATTGCGGGCTATGCGCAGGTCGGGGATGTCATCATCAGCTTTCAACGCACGAAGGCTGGGCTGGTATTCGATGTCGACGGGATCGGTGACGCCTTTGCGATTAACTGCATCGCCGCCGTGGAAATCGCGCGGCTGCTGCGCCTGTATCAGGTGGGGGCGATGGTCATGATCGATTTTGTGTCGATGGAAGCCAAAGCCCAGCGCGCGGAAATCGCGAATATCTTTGACGCCGCGTCCGCCAATGACAGCCGTCCGTTCGAACGCACCGCGATCAATGGCTATGGCCTTATGCAAGTGGTGCGCGCCCGGCCTAGGCCTTCGGTGCTGGATCATCTGTTTGGCACCCGCATTGCCGCCTTGTCCGACGAAACGCAGGCCTATTGGTTATTGCGCAGCGCCGCACGGTCATCGGGTTTCGGGGACAGAACGATAACGGCCCGCCCTGCGGTGGCGCATCTGCTGTCGTCGGAACGCTGGCAGCCGCTGCGCGCCGAATGCGCGCGTCTGGCCGGGGCAGGGATTGCGGTTGTTGCAGATGAAAATGCCACAGGCTATGGGCATGTGCATGTCGCGCAAAGCTAATCAATGCCCTTTATGTGGGAAGCCACAACAGCCTGAAACCAAACCGTTTTGCAGTCAGGGATGCAAGGATCGCGATCTGCTCAAATGGCTGGATGAGGGCTATCGCGTGCCCGGTCCACCGGCGGATTATGCAGATAGTTTTGGCGGAGACGACATAGACTGATTTTGCGCTTGCCAAGGGGCGTATCGCCTCTCTATAGGCTGCGCTCCCACGCGGTTTTTTCCGTGTAGCCCGAGTAGCTCAGGGGTAGAGCAGCGGATTGAAAATCCGCGTGTCGGTGGTTCAAATCCGACCTCGGGCACCATTTTCCGGTGTTTTATATTTTTCCAGCGCGCGGCCTGTTTGGCCGGACGTCGGCTTTTGTGCGCCGTTCGTCCGCAACAGGCAAAGAAAAAGCCGGAGCAGCACTGCTGCCCCGCCTCATTCTGCCCTGAGGATCTCAGGATATTAGAACTTGTACTTCACCGATGCACCATAAGTGCGTGGTGCGTTTGGATAGCCCGAATACGAACCGGCCTGCACAACGCTGGGGAAGATGGTGGTGAAATATTGAGCCTTCGTCAAGTTTCGACCCCAAAGTGAGAATTGCATACCGTTGTCCAAACGGAATGTTGCCGACGCGCCCAGATCTTTGACTTCGCGCGTATACTGCCGTGTTGCTGGGTCGTCAATGATCTGCACTTTGGACTCCATGTGATAGTCCGCATTCAGGATCAGAGAATTACCACCATTCAACTCCGCCGTATAGGTAGCGCCAATGGTCGACGACCATTTAGGAATACTTGCCGGACGCTTTCCGGAAAGATCGCCAGATGGCGATCCGACATAGCTATCATATTTGGGGTCAAGATAGGTGACGGCAGCACGTAACTGCAACGCATCTATCGGATTGACTGAGCCGTCAAATTCAACACCACGTGTGGACTGCTTACCGGCATTGGTCAGAACGAAGCCCGTACCGACGAAGCTGTTGCCCTGGAAGTTTTTGATCGCTTGATCAAAGATCGTCAGGTTGAATGCAACGCGGTCCCATTTTGCTTTCATACCCAATTCCATAACCGTCGCCTCTTCCGGAAACGCATAACGCGTTCCGGTGGTGAGGTTAGGGGTGGCAAGGCCAGCCGTCCGAATGGCCGAAGGTGTTAACGGCTTGCCTTGTGCGGGGGAGCCGGGGACAAAGTCGGCAGCGAATGGCCGGGAGTCGAACGACATATTCCACGACGTTGCCTTAAATCCAGTGCTATAGCTGGCATACAGGTTGATATTGTCCGTCGCTTCCCACGCCACACGTGCCGAATAGGTCAGCTTACCATCGCTTGTCCGGCCATCTTCAACCGCATTCGGGATATCAAGGAATGGCGGTATGAATTGTAACCCTGAAAGCGCAAGGAACGGGTTACAGGTGCCCGAACGCGTTGGGTTTAGTGCAGACGACGCAGGTGCATTGGTGACGGTGGCGCAACTATTGATGCGTGGGAAAAGTCCGGTGGAAAGTGCAGTGCCACCCGGAGGTGTATAGCCTGCTGGAAGTTCTGCGGGCAAACCTGCATTGGCACCAACTAGAGCTAGATCGACCGACGAGAACACGTCAGTGAAATTTGACTTGGTTGCGAGGTTTTTCTTGTCCTTGGTGTAGTTAAATCCACCTGTCAGAACAAGACCGTCGGTGAGTTCAAGATCTGCCGTACCGAAGATGGAATAGGCCTTGTTCTCGTAATCGAACTCTTGGAAACGTCCCTGACCTTGGCCACCAAATGGGGCTGCAGTCGAAGGAACCCCGCCCGCGGCCCGAATGGTGGGCTCAAGCGAAACGTAAAGGCCGCTGGTCAGTGCGTTGAAATAATTGCGGGCGTCGCGACCAAGTGTCAGCGCCTCAGTGTCTCTGATGCTTTCATCGAAATAATAGCCACCAAGCAAGAAGTTGAATGGGCCATCAAAATCCGATGCCAAACGCAGTTCCTGCGTTTTTGTGGTGATATCTACATCGCCACGGTTTTGGCCGATCAAATCTGCGCTGGTAAAATCGCTGTCGGCATTGGTTTTGGAGCGTGACTCACGATAGGCGGTGATGGAAGTGAGGCTCAACGAACCCATTTCATAATCCGCTTGCATCGAAATGCCACCATTTGTGACGTCATTTTCCGAATTGAAGTTCTGATATTCGGTATAGCTGAAGATGCCGCGCGAATTTACCTTGCCACCGACGAGGCGGACGGCATTGCCAGTTGGACCATCGAAGATATTGCCAACGAAGCAGCAATTTTCGTCAATCTTGTCATAGTCACCGATGAAGCGCAGCTTGAAGCTG
>NZ_JBILAF010000089.1:0-8696 GCF_044354325.1 Sphingorhabdus sp.
CGTTGATCCAGCCGACCAGTTCTTTGTTGATGGCGCCCGACAGCACCATTTCGGCGATCTTGGCCGTTTCAGCATCGGTGACACGCAAGCCATCGACAAACTGGCTTTCAACGCCCAATTTTTTGAGCATGGCACCGATTTGCGGGCCGCCACCATGGACGACGACGGGGTTAATGCCGACGGCTTTTAATAGCACGACATCGTCCGCAAAATCGCGCGCCAGACCAGCATCGCCCATCGCATGGCCGCCATATTTTACGACAAAGGTCTTGCCCGCATAACGCTGCAAATAAGGCAGAGCCTCGGTAAGCGTTTCCGCTTTGGCCAGGTTGGCGGGATTAATCGTCATGCGGACCAACGGCCTTGGCGTCCGTGCCATCCAGCCTATGGCCGTAGCTGACAAAGAAAGTGATGAGCAATGGCACCATGATCATGCTCAACACGACCTTGGCCAGCATTTGGCCGAGCAGCAAGTCCGTGATCGGAAACACACCATAAAAGGCAATGCTTACGAACAATAAGGTGTCGATGATCTGCGATAGCACCGCGGCGATGGCACCGCGCAATGCGACATATTTACCTACGGTGTTTTTCAAGCGATCGAACAGATAGACGTTGAGCATTTGCGACACGCCATATGCGACGATACCTGCGACCCAAATACGCGGCGTCTGACCCATCATGGTGTTGAACGCATCAAGATATTTGCCATCCATCTTCGGTGACGGGGGCAATGAAAGCACAAGCAATGCGAGCAATATCGACGCAATCAATGGAATAAAGCCATATTTGACCAATCGGTCCGCAATAATCTTGCCGTGCAAGGCTGCCACCGCACTGGAAAGGATGACCAGCAAAAGAAACGGAAAGATGCCCGCTTCTACCGCCAGCGGCCCTAAAGAAACTTGTTTGTTTCCAAGCACGCCAGCAATGCACACCATGCCGCCGTAAATGATTGAGAACATGAAAAGCGATTTCGGGATACCCCCCTCGGTCGCGCGTAATGTGGTCTGGTCAGTCATGCGAATCTGACTAGCGTCTAATTTTATTGGCGCAAGGCCAACGATGGCGCTAGGTGTCGCAGCACTACATCAGGGGTGGGGACTTTATGCATATTTTATTGAGCGTTGCAGGGATGGCCTTGATTCTCGCGATCGCCATTTTGCTCTCGTCAAACCGGCGCGCCATCAAGTTCCGCGTGGTTGGCGCAGCCTTTGCCTTGCAAGCAAGCATAGCCGCCCTCGTTCTCTACACCTCATGGGGTAAAGTCGCGCTCAATGCCGCATCTACCGGCGTTTCGAACCTGCTCGGCTATTCGGCAAAGGGCACGCAGTTCATTTTTGGTCCGCTCGCCTCTCCTGAAATCGGTGGTAACAGCTTTGCGATTGCTGCGCTTCCCGTGATCATCTTCTTCGCGTCGCTGATCTCGATTCTCTATTATCTGGGCATCATGCAATATGTCATCCGCTGGATCGGTGGTGGTTTGCAGAAGATTACTGGCATTTCAAAAGTGGAAAGCCTTTGTGCGGCCGCCAATATTTTCGTGGGCCAGTCGGAATCGCCACTGGTCATCCGCCCCTATCTTGCCAATTTGAAACCCGAACAGCTTTTCTGCGTCATGACCGTTGGCATGGCGGGCGTCGCCGGCACCATATTGGCCGCTTACGCATCCATGGGCATCCGCATTGATTATCTGCTCGCAGCAGCATTCATGTCCGCACCGGGCGGAATTTTGATGGCGAAGTTGATGATGCCCGACATGCCCGCAGTGGTGCTGGCCGAGGGCGATCCTGCGCTCGCGAACCCGCACCCTGATGATGAACCCGTCATGGTCCATGATGATGGCGAAGAAAAACCCGCCAACATCATTATGGCCGCGGCGCAGGGTGCACAAACCGGCGTTAAGCTGGCGGTGGCGGTCGGCGCGATGGTTCTTGCTTTCGTTGCCTTGGTTGCGCTGGCCAATGGCATATTGGGCGGCATCGGCGGCTGGTTTGGTCAGCCTGACCTGAGTTTCCAGCAAATTGTTGGCTATGCTTTTGCACCCGTAATGTTCCTTTTGGGCGTGCCGTGGCATGAAGCGATTCAGGCGGGCGGCTTGTTCGGTACCAAAATCGTTCTGAACGAATTCGTCGCCTTCATTGATTTGGGCGCACTGAAAGAGCTTTCCGCACCAACGGTCGGTATCGTTACCTTCGCCTTGTGCGGATTTGCCAATTTCAGTTCGATTGCCATTCAAATGGCCGTGACGGGAAGCCTTGCGCCAAACCAGCGGCCTATGATTGCCAAGCTGGGCTTGAAGGCGCTTGCTGCCGGATCGCTTTCGAACCTGATGAGCGCGGCGCTGGCGGGTTTGTTCCTGTCTTTGGGCTAATTAATTTTCGCCAGCTGCCCGCTTTAATTCATAAAGCAGGTCAAGCGCAGCGCGCGGGCTAAGTGCGTCGATATCAAGGCCAGTGAGCTTTTCACGCAAGGCATCGACCTTGGCTTCGGCGGCGTCGAGTGCGGCGCTGAACAATGGCAGGTCACCCAGACCCGCGGCCAGGCCACCTGTTTCCGCGCGCCCTTTTTCCAGTTTCTCCAGCACGGTCTTTGCCCGCGACACGACTTGCGGCGGAAGACCGGCAAGCTTTGCCACTGCGATACCGTAACTGCGGTCGGCGGGGCCATCGCCAAGCTCGTGGAGCAAGACGAGGTCGCCCTTATACTCCTTGGCGCGGACATGGTGTAGCGACAGCGCGTCAAGGCTGTCCGACAACCGGGTCAGTTCGTGATAATGCGTTGCGAACAGGCAGCGGCAGCGATTGGTTTCGTGAATGCCTTCGACAACCGCCCATGCAATGGCAAGGCCGTCATAAGTCGATGTGCCGCGGCCAACCTCATCCAAAATCACAAAGCTGCGTTCGGTTGCCTGCGCAAGAATGGCCGCCGTTTCGACCATTTCGACCATGAAGGTCGACCGCCCGCGTGCCAGATTATCCGATGCGCCAACGCGACTGAAAAGACGGTCAACAAGGCCAAGCTTTGCTGATATCGCAGGAACATAGCTGCCCGCTTGTGCCAGCAAAACGATCAACGCATTCTGCCGCAGGAAGGTGGATTTACCGCCCATATTGGGGCCGCTCACCAGCCACAGCCGCTTATCGGGCGACAGCTTGCAATCATTGGCAATGAACCGGTCGCCCGATTTCGCGAGCGCGCTTTCAACCACCGGATGCCGCCCGCCTTCAATTTCAAGGCATGGGTGGCTGACAAAAGATGGGCGGCACCAATTGCCCTCTGCAGCCCGCTCCGCCAGCGCCGCCGATACATCGATCCGCGCCAAGGCATCGGCGCTCGCGGCGATTGCATCACGCCGCGCAAGTACAATCGCGGTCAGCTCCTCCAAATGCGCGGCTTCAGCAGCCAAAGCATGTCCGCTGGCCTGTGTGATGCGCATGGCCTCTTCATGAAGCTCAGGCGAGTTGAAACGGACGGCGCCGGCCATCGTTTGCCGGTGCGCAAAGCCTGACCCGGCCGCCATGAGCGCATCGCCATGCTTGGCGGGTACTTCGACAAAATATCCCAGAACGGCATTGTGCCGGATCTTCAGCGCAGCAACGCCCGTCGAATCGCGATAGCGCGCCTCCAGTTGGGCAATCGCCTGCCGCCCGTCACGGCCAGCCGAACGCAGCACGTCCAACGCCGCATCATAGCCTTCGGCGATATAGCCACCCTGCGCGGTGTCGGTGGGCGGGGAGGTCACAAGCGCACGGCCGAGGATGTCCACCATATGGCCGTGGCCATCCAACATCGGCAGCAATTGGTCGAGCAATTGGGGGCGGTCGGCCATGGCGCCCAATCGCTCCCGCAGATGGCGCGCGGCATCCAACCCATCGCGAATTTGCCCCAAGTCACGTGGACTGCCGCGTCCGGCAACGACACGTCCCAATGCGCGAGCGATATCGGGCAATTGCCGCAAAGCGGACCGGACGGCATCGCGGGTCAACGGCGCGTCATGGAACCACTGCACCAGCGACAAACGCGCTTCGATGATGCTTTGGTCCATCAATGGCGCAGACAGGTCTGACGCCAGCTGGCGTGCGCCGGCACCCGTTATCGTGCGATCCACCTCGGCCAGTAATGACCCGGCACGTGCGCCTTTATGCGCTGCGCTGATTTCCAGGCTATCGCGCGTTGCTTGGTCAATCAGCAAATGGGCATGCACTTCACGCCGGACCGGCAGTTTGAGGAAGGGCATGTTGCCCTGCCCGACATGCGCCAGATAGGCGATGAGCCCGCCAGCGGCCGCCTGCTCAGCACGCGTGACCGCACCGATGGCATCCAAGGTCGAAAGCGCAAAATGCTGCTTCAACAGATCGCCGCCGACGATGCTTTCAAAGTCAGCGCGCGGACGAATGATTGCGCCCGCAAGTTGTTGCGCCAAACCATCCGGAACAACAAGTTCGCTGGCGGACAGGCGTGCAAGCTCGGCTTCAAGTGCGCTCGCCGCGACGGTGACGAGTTCGAAATAGCCGGTCGAAATATCCGCTGCCGCCAGACCATATTCGTCACCCACCGGCGCGACCGCGACGAGCATGTTTGAAGTCCAGCTGTCCAACAAGCTGTCCTCGGTCAGCGTCCCTGCCGTCACGAACCGGACGATGTCGCGCGCCACCAATGTCTTGGAACCGCCGCGCGCCTTGGCATCTTCGGGGCTTTCGGTTTGCTCCGCAATCGCGACGCGATGCCCGGCCTTAATGAGCCGCGCCAGATAGCCTTCGGCTGCATGCACCGGCACGCCGCACATCGGAATCGGCCTACCATCATGTTCGCCGCGCGATGTCAGCGCGATATCCAATGTTGCAGCAGCAGCGCGCGCATCATCGAAAAATAGCTCAAAAAAATCACCCATGCGGTAGAACAACAGGCAATCCTCGGCCTTCGCCTTCAGCGCGAGATACTGCACCATCATTGGTGTCGGTCCCGATGTTGCTTTCATTGTCCCCGTCATGGTCAACGCGATAGCGGAGCCGTTCCTGCGGGGCAATGCTTGCCCTAGCGGCACCACCGCGTTAGGGCAGTTTATATTATAAAATAGGGTCAAAGCCAAAAATGAACGATAGCGACGTCCAGATTACAGCTCAGGAAGCTTTGGATTTCCATTCCCAAGGCCGCCCGGGGAAAATCGAAATCGTGGCGACCAAACCAATGGCCACGCAACGTGATTTGTCGCTCGCATATTCGCCGGGTGTCGCAGTGCCGGTGCAGGCCATTTATGACGACCCGGCAACCGCCTATGATTATACCGCAAAGGGTAATCTCGTCGCGGTTATCTCAAATGGTACAGCGATTCTTGGCATGGGCAATTTGGGCGCATTGGCATCCAAGCCCGTGATGGAAGGCAAGGCGGTGCTGTTCAAACGCTTCGCCGATGTCGATTCGATCGATATCGAGGTGAAGACCGAAGATGCACAGCGTTTCATTGACGCGGTCGAACTTCTTGAGCCGACCTTTGGCGGCATCAATCTTGAGGATATCGCCGCGCCCGATTGCTTCATCATTGAACAGACGTTGAAAGAACGGATGAATATTCCGGTCTTTCATGATGACCAGCACGGCACCGCGATCATCGCGGCGGCAGGATTGATCAATGCATGTGAGCTTACAGGCCGTTCGTTGAAAGATATAAAGGTCGTCTGCAATGGCGCAGGCGCCGCGGCGATTGCCTGCACCGAGCTGATCAAAGGCATGGGCGTCCCGCACGACAATGTGATTATGTGCGACCGTTCCGGCGTGATTTATCAAGGCCGTACGGAAGGCATGGATCAGTGGAAATCAGCGCATGCCGCAAAAACAACCGCGCGCAATCTGGCAGAGGCCATTGTCGGCGCAGATGTTTTCCTTGGCCTTTCCGCCGCCAATGCGTTGAGCGCCGATATGGTGAAGTCGATGGCGCCTGAGCCAATCATCTTTGCGATGGCAAACCCCGATCCCGAAATCTCGCCACCTGTGGCGCGCGCGGCGCGGCCCGATGCGATCATTGCGACGGGACGGTCTGATTTTCCAAATCAGGTCAACAATGTCCTGTGCTTTCCATTCCTGTTCCGCGGCGCGCTCGACGTGCGCGCCACGACGATCAACGAACCCATGAAGATTGCGGCATCGCATGCCTTGGCGCAATTGGCGCGCGAAACCGTGCCCGAAGAAGTGGCGGCTGCCTATGGCGGCATGATGCACAAATTCGGCCGGGATTATATCATCCCGTCGCCGTTCGACCCGCGCCTCATGGAAATCGTCGCCTCCGCCGTTGCAAAAGCAGCGATGGATTCGGGCGTCGCGCAAAAGCCGATTGCCGATATGAACGCCTATCGCGCGAGCCTGCGCGCGCGTCAAAACCCGACGACATCCGTTCTGACCCAAGTTTATGCAGCCGCAAGGGCAAAGCCAAAGCGCGTCATTTTTGCCGAAGCCGAAGAAGACGTCGTGTTGCGCGCCGCCGTTCAGTTCAAACAAGATGGCTATGGCGTTCCGGTGCTGGTCGGACGCGATGCGCGCGTTACCGAAAAGCTGATCGGGCTCGGCGCCAATCCGGACGAGTATGAAATCCATAACAGCGCCCAAAGTCCATTGGTCGAGAAAATGGTCGACCGGTTATATAGCCGCTTGCAGCGTCGTGGTTATCTGCGCCGTGATATTCAGCGAATGGTCAACCGCGACCGCAACATCTTTGGCGCACTGCTGCTGCAGATGGATCAAGCTGATGCGATGATCACGGGCGTGACGCGCACCTTTGGTCAAACCTTGCGCGAGTTGCGCCGGGTGCTCGATGCCAAGAAGGATGCGACACCGTTTGGCATTCACGTCATGGTCGGAAAAACACATACGGTGTTTATCGCCGACACCACGGTCAACGAACGCCCGACAGCAGAAGAGCTCGCCCATATTGCCGAGAAAACCGCTGGCGTTGCCCGCCGCATGGGCCATGTCCCGCGCGTGGCGTTCCTGTCATTCTCAACCTTCGGCAACCCCGCTGGAAACTGGCTCAATAATATCCGCGATGCCGTTGCCATATTGGATGCCCGCCGCCCCGACTTCGAATATGAAGGCGACATGCCGCCGGATGTTGCGCTCAACCCAGCGTTGATGAAAAACTATCCGTTCTGCCGTTTGTCCGGACCCGCCAACGTGCTTGTTATGCCCGGTCTGCAATCGGCAAACCTGTCGGCAAAGCTGTTGCGCGAATTGGGCGGGGACCAAGTCATTGGACCCATGCTGCTGGGTATCGAGCGTCAGGTGCAGGTGGCCACTATGGCATCAAGCGCCGGCGATCTGGTGACCTTGGCCGTGCTTGCTGCGGCAGGTGTCACCGAATAAGCGGCAGGAAAGCGGGGGCGGTTGTCCCCGCCTTTTCGATATCGTGATGTTACGTCAGAATCAGTTCGGGCTGTTCGGTGTAGCGCCTTGACCACTGCCTGCGCCGACAGCACCGATATTGCCGAATATTTCTTCAAAGAAGCTTTTGTTGCGGCCAAGTGTCGGCGTTTTGTCGCCTTCAGGGCTGATTTTCGAAATAAGTTCTTTGCCCGTTTGCGCAACAGATGCGACATTTCCGGCCGCGTCAAACCGGACCTTCAGCACATATTGGGCGTCTGCCTTTGGCTGCGAGAACGCCAGCTGCTTTGCGTCGCGTGAATAATAATACCAGTCGTTTTGATCGAACTGACCCACAAATGTCGGGCGGCCAAGCGATGCCTGAACCGATTCCCTATTGTCTACACCGGGTTGGATGGAGTTCAGCAAGGTCTGGTCGCCAATATAGCCCTGATGCGAGCGAAGGCGGGTACAGCCAGACGCCAATGTCATAGCGGCCAATAATGCTGCAAAACCTGCAATTTGCGTCGCGCGCATAAACTTCTCCGCTAATCCACTAAAGTTGGGCCTTTGCCATTGCATCCTTAAGGCGCAATATCAATATGCAATCCCAGATGAATGCCCGATGAGTAAGGATGAAAACGCGTCAAAATGACATTATTGAAAAGACTTTTCGGGAAAGGGGAACCCGACCCCAAGCTTAAGCTGATCCCATTGTACAATCAGATCGTGGCTAAAGCGCGTGAGCCGCATTGGTATATCGACGGTGAGGTTCCGGACAGCATTGACGGGCGCTTCGATATGGTTGCCTCTGTTTTGTCGCTGGTTTTGCTGCGGCTTGAGGACAGCGGTGATTACGCACTCGACATGGCGCGCCTTACCGAAGTGTTTGTCGACGATATGGATGGGCAACTGCGAGAAGTTGGCATCGGCGATATGATCGTTGGTAAACATATCGGCCAGATTATGAGCGCCGTCGGCGGCCGCCTCGGTGCGCTGCGCTCGGCTTTGTCCGATACGGCGGAGCTTGATGAAGCCATTGTGCGCAACATTTACAGAGGCGTTGCCCCTGAAGCTGGCGCGCTTGCGCATACCCGCCAAGCTTTGTTGGATGTCGAACGTGCATTGGGGGCGCAATTGCCCGATATGATCGTTGAAGGTGAAGCAACGTGGTGACGGCCAACGAGTTTAGCCATGTCGTCAAAATCTCCGAAGTGGGAAACCACAGCCGCAACCTTCGGCTTTCGGCGGATGAGGCAGCGCGCCACGCCCTGATGGCGCGGTTTGATCTGGCGGCGCTGGACAATCTTGAGGCTGAAATTTCGTTGAAGCATGAAGCGGAC
>NZ_JBILAF010000090.1:0-8621 GCF_044354325.1 Sphingorhabdus sp.
GGTCGGGGTCACCGGGGCCAGCGCCCACCAAATAGACTCGTGCTTTTTCCATGACGCCAAAATGGACGGCCGCCGTCCAAGCTTCAAAACAGGATTAGTTGGCCAGGGGTTAGAAGAACTTTATCGGTGCCGATTTTTAAGCGGTACCTTGGCTCGCCACCGCAGCTTGCCCGTTTCGCGCGCAATCAGGTCCGCAGACTTTTCAATTATCAGCCTTCATGCTTCAAAGCTTTCCCCAAGTCCTGAATATGCGCGAGTTTTTGATATAATGGCTGCCAGTCATCCTTTTGGGCAATGGCGTCCCAAATCATCTCGACCTCATCGATCAACATCGCGCAGACGGGGTTGCTTGCCCAATAATCGTCCGATGCGTTCACTGGCGCATAACCGCGCAAGATGTCTTCAAATGCGGCTTGGTCTGCCCCCGTGGACGCGAATGCGCCTGTCCTTCCACCTCTGTAGCCGTGGAAAAATGCGGCGATGGGGATTTGATCGCGGACCATCGCGCGTTCGGCGGCTTCGACAAGGGGCTTATCCTCGTCTTCGCCCTTCGACACAACGCCCAGTCGCCACAAAAATCGCCGAATGACCGATTGTTGATACAGGTCCGGAAAGCGTTCTAGTGCGGCAATCAGCGGCGGCGCGTCCGACACCAATCGCAATGCAACCGCAAGTTGCCCAAGGTTCCAATGCAATGCTTCGGCTTGCCGCCCGAACGCATAAAGTCCGGATTGGTCGAAATAGGCTGCGGTAAAGCGTGGGTCCCATTTTTCGGTGAAACGCCACGGGCCATAGTCAAAGCTTTCGCCCGTGATGTTGATATTGTCGGTGTTGAGGACGCCGTGGACGAAGCCTGCGACCATGTATGAACCGGCAAGGTCGGCCACGCGATCGACCGCTAACTCCAGCAACTGAGCCGCAGGGTTCTCGGACACTTCGGCCCAGTACAGATGTTTGAGGCAATAATGGATGAGCTTGTGCATCAGCGCTTCATTGCCTTCCGCCGCGATGCGTTGGAATGTCCCGAAACGTATATGGCTATGGCTGAGCCGCACCATGACGGCGGATCTGGTGGGCGAGGGCTCGTCCCCGCGGATCAATTCTTCGCCGGTTTCAATCAGCGAAAATGTTTTGGAGGTGTTGACCCCAAGCGCCTCCAGCATTTCGGTCGCCAATATCTCACGCACGCCACCTTTCAGGGTCAGCCTTCCGTCACCGCGCCGGCTGTAAGGGGTGGTGCCCGAACCCTTGGTCCCAAGGTCCAACAGCCTGCCATGGCCATCACGCAGCTGTGCGAACAGAAATCCGCGTCCATCGCCAATATCGGGATTGTACACGCGGAATTGATGCCCGTGATACCTCAACGCCAAAGGTTCGGGCATATTATCGGGCAGCGGTTCAAAACGTCCGAAATGCCGGACCCACGCCGCATCGTCATATCCATCTAGCCCAACGGTCGCCGCCCAACGGTCGTTGCGAAAACGCAATGTCGTCTCTGGAAAGTTCGCCGCGCGCACGGGGTCACCAATTTTTTCACCCAGACTGGCGATTTGCGGATTAGGGCGGTAGGGAGAGTGCATAGGTTCGATAATCATTCAAAGCATCTGGGCGGTGCGAGAAGGAAAGGCAAGTATGGCGGCGGTCCGCATCCTCCATTTGCACAGCAGCTTTAACCTTGGCGGGCAGGAATCGCGCACGGTTCGTCTTATGAACCATTTTGGTGATCAGGCCGAACATACTGTTTTGTCGGCGGTTGATGATGCCTTTGGCGCTGCCGAGGCGATTGACCGGCGGGTGAAGGTTGCGTTCCCGAAAGACGCCGCACCCTCGCTGAAAGGCATGCCAGCGATTGGGCGCTATCGCCAGCTTGCCCAATATATGAAAAAATTCCATCTCGTTTTGACATATAATTGGGGCGCGATGGATGGGGTGATGGCGCATACCTTGTTCACGCGCAGCATGAACTTGCCGCCGCTGATCCACCATGAAGACGGGTTCAGCGATGACGAAATCGACCGGCTGAAAAAACGGCGCAACTGGTTTCGCACGATTGCGTTGCAGCGTTCGAATGCGCTGGTCGTCCCATCGAAAACGCTTGAGCACATCGCCCGAACCATATGGCATCAGCCGCTGGACAAGATTTGTCGGTTCCCAAATGGCATCGATACGAACCATTTTAACCGGCGGCCGCAGCGCGGATCTTTTCCGGGCTTTCAGAAACGCAATGGAGAGATTGTTGTCGGCACAATCGCAGGGCTGCGCACGATCAAAAATCTTCCGCGGCTTGTGCGTGCGGTTGCGGCGGCAGGGTCAAATGTCCGGCTCGCGATTGTGGGCGACGGGCCAGAGCGAGGTGCAATCATGGGGGAGGCAGAACGGCTTGGTATCGCAGACCGTGTGATGATGCCCGGCGTCTTACGTGACCCGGCGCGCTATATTCGCCTGTTCGATATTTTTGCTTTGTCGTCGGATAGTGAACAATATCCGATTTCCGTTATAGAGGCGATGACGAGCGCCCTTCCGGTGGTTTCCACGGACGTTGGTGACGTAAAAAATATCGTCGCACGTGAAAACCGTCCCTTCATCGTCCCGCGCACCGACGAGGCGTCTTTGTCGCAAGCCATTAGCGAGCTGGCAAATGATGCCGGACTTCGGGAAAAACTCGGCAGTGCCAACCGCGCTCTGGCCTGTGCACTATATGATGAAGAGACAATGTTTGCGCGTTATCGGCAGCTATATGGTTCCGCCATGAAACGTGCCGATTTTGCGCGACAAAGCTAGATAATTGCGATAGCGCGCGAGCACGCTGAACGGCGCTTTTGATATAAATATTGGGGGTTGTGATTGTGTTCAAGGGTCTGAAACCCATTATCTATGGTGGCCGCGAAGTTTGGCCTTTGGTCGAGGGCGGCAAGGGCGTTGCTGCTACCAATCACGCAAGTTCTGGCGCATGGGCTGCTGCTGGCGGCATTGGCACGGTGTCGGCGGTTAATGCCGACAGCTATGATGAAAATGGCGAGATGATCCCGCAGGTTTTTCACGGGAAAACACGCGCGGAACGCCATGAAGAGCTCGTGGAATACGGCATCCGTGGCGGCATTGCGCAGGTTCGCCTGGCGCATGAAATGGCCAATGGCAAAGGCGCCATCAATATCAACGTGCTTTGGGAAATGGGCGGATCGCAGCGCATTTTGCACGGCATATTGGAAGCGACCAAGGGAATGGTCACCGGCGTCACATGTGGCGCGGGCATGCCTTACAAGCTTTCCGAAATCGCGGCGCAATATGGCGTATATTATCTGCCTATCGTCAGCTCTGCACGTGCATTCCGTGCATTGTGGAAACGCGCCTATCACAAGGTGCCCGAATGGTTGGGTGCGGTGGTGTACGAGGATCCATGGTTGGCAGGTGGCCATAACGGCCTTTCCAACGCGGAAGACCCGCGCAGCCCCGAAGACCCCTATCCACGGGTAAAAGCACTGCGCGATGTCATGCGCGTTGAAGGCATTTCGGACGACGTGCCCATCGTGATGGCGGGTGGCGTGTGGTTCTTGCGGGACTGGAACAACTGGATTGATAATCCAGAGCTTGGGCAGATCGCATTCCAGTTCGGTACGCGGCCATTGCTCACGCAAGAAAGCCCTATTCCTCAGGGTTGGAAAGACGCGCTGACGAAAATTCCTGAAGACGGCGTGCTGTTGCATCAGTTTTCGCCAACAGGTTTCTATTCAAGCGCGGTCATCAATCCGTTCCTGCTTGAGTTGCAGGCCCGTTCAGAACGCCAGATTGCCTATGTGCAGACCGCCGATGCGGAGCATACCGCGCAGCTTGATGTCGGCGTGAAGGGCAAGAATTTCTGGGTGAAGCCTGCGGACCTGATGAAGGCACGCGAATGGGATGCACGCGGGTTTACGGTCGCTTTGAAGACGCCGGACAACACTTTGGTCTTTGTGACGCCGCCGTCGGGCGAAGTCATCCGCAAGGATCAGAAGGATTGCATGGGCTGTCTGTCGCATTGCGGATTTTCGTCGTGGAAGGACCATGACAATAATTCGACGGGCCGCCTCGCCGATCCGCGCAGCTTCTGCATTCAAAAGGCATTGCAGAACATCGCGCACGGCGCGCCCATCGATGAAAACCTGATGTTCGCTGGGCACAGCGCCTATCTGTTCGGCAAGGACCCGTTCTATTCGAACGGTTTCGTCCCGACTGTGCAGCAGTTGATGGACCGCATCCTGACGGGCGATTGACCCCAGGTCTACATTTACAAGAAATTGTCCTTGGTCGCGAAGCAACGCGATCAAGGGCTATATAATATTACGTTGCCTTAGCCGAGCAGCCCATATGCGCTGACGGCTTAGGCCAAGTCAGGCCAGCTTAATCCAAATCCCAAGCGCGTTCGCCATGGCTTGAAATATCAAGCCCGTCACGCTCCTGATCTTCGCTGACACGCATCGGCACAATCATCGAAACGAGATAGCCGATGATCAGCGTGACCACGGCGGAATAGGCGCCGACGATGGCCACGGCTTTCACCTGAACCCACAATTGCGATGCCATGCCCGCACCTTCGGCATAGCCAGCGCCGCCAAGCGCCTCACTTGCAAAGACAGCCAGCAGGACGGAACCAAGAATTCCGCCGATACCGTGGACGGCAAAAACGTCGAGCGAGTCATCGATTTTCAGCGTGCCTTTGACAAGGCCGACAAACCAGAAGCAGACGACGCCTGCCAATATGCCGAGAATGATCGCGCCGCCGGGGCCGATCACCCCTGCTGCCGGTGTGATCGTCGCAAGTCCAGCGACTGCGCCCGTTGCAAAGCCGACGGCGGTGGCTTTGCCGACCTTGATACGTTCAATCATCAGCCAGACAATCGCTGCAACCGAGGCCCCGACATGGGTGTTGATGATCGCGCTGGCGGCAGCGTCATTGGCTGCCAAAGCCGAGCCACCGTTGAAGCCGAACCAGCCCACCCAGAGCAGGCCGGCACCGGCTACTGTGAGCGCGGGGCTGTGCGGGAGCATAAGCGTTCTGGGAAAGCCAATGCGCTTTCCAAGCATGAGCGCGACAACAAGCGCTGAAATACCAGCCGTGGTGTGCACAACAATGCCACCGGCGAAATCGATGACGCCCTGGTCGGCCAGAAAACCGCTGCCCCAAACCCAGCGGGTCACGGGGACATAGATCAACAGCGACCATAAGGCGCTGAAAGCAACCACCCAGCCAAAGCGGGCGCGTTCGACCCATGCACCGACGATCAGGGCAGGGGTGATGATGGCAAATGTCATCTGGAAAAGCGCAAAGGCAAGCTCGCCTGTTGTCTGCCCATCACGGACCGAATCGAGCAAGCCATTGAACATTACATTTTCAAGCGAGCCAATGAAGCCGTTGCCGCCCACGGAAAAGGCGAGGCTGTAGCCAATGACAATCCAGATCACCGAGGCGATAGCGGCAATCGCGCCGCATTGAACGAGGACCGATAAGAAGTTTTTGGCGCGAACCAATCCGCCATAAAAAAGCGCAAGGCCAGGAAGCGTCATCATCAGCACAAGGGCCGATGCGGTCAAAATCCACGCGCTATCACCGCTATTGGTTTCAGGGATGGCGACCATGCCCGCCTGTGCCATCGCTGGCGCTGACATGGCTGCGCTGAAAACCAGCGCTGTTTGCACAAATTTCTGGATCATAATCTTCCCCGCCCGCTTAATCGCCTCGTCTCTAGGCGCGGCGTCATAAAGCCTCAAGGCACAAAATTACGGCTAACTTACCGCAATCGAAAGAAAATTGCTTATTGCCAGCCCTCAAGCACCTGATCTGGCGGTCGGTGGCCGTCGGCCCATACGCGGATATTTGTAATAACACGCTCGCCCGATGCTTCGCGTCCCTCATATGTGGCACTGCCCAAATGCGGAAGGAGCACCGCGTTGGGAATGCTGAGGAACCGCGAGTCAACGGCAGGTTCATGCGTGTACACATCAAGTCCTGCGCCCGCGATACGACCACTTTGCAGCGCCTCGATCAATGCGTCTTCATCGATCAATTCACCACGTGAGCTGTTGATGACATAGGCATTGGGTTTCATATGCGCGATGCGTTCGGCGTTGATGATTTTGTCTGTGTCTGCCGTTAGCGGGCAGTGCAGCGTGATGATGTCCGAACGGGCCACCAGCCGGTCGATGTCGGGTTCAAACGTGACGCCCAGTTCATCCTCAACGCTGGCGGGCAAACGGCTGCGTTTGTTGTAAATGATATTCATGCCAAATGCCTTGGCGCGCATGGCTACGGCCTCTCCAATACGGCCAAGACCGATGATGCCAAGCGTCTTGCCACCAATGCGGTGACCCAGCATGCCGGTGGGGCTCCAGCCGCTCCATTCGCCATTGCGCATGGCACGATGTCCTTCTCCAAGCCGGCGGGGCACGTTCAGAATGAGCGCCATCGTTAGGTCAGCGGTGTCGTCCGTAAACACGCCGGGCGTGTTCGTCACCATGATGCCCTTGGCCTTTGCTGCGGCGAGATCGATGTGATTGACCCCGGCGCCATAGCTGGCAATCAATTTCAGGCGCGGCGGTGCGGCGGCGATGATGCTGGCATCGATGGTGTCCGTGACAGTCGGCACGAGCACGTCGCAGTCCGCCATGGCGGCGACAAGCGCATCACGGGTGAGGGGAGTGTCATCAGCATTGAAACGCGCATCGAACAGTTCCGCCATGCGCTTTTCGACAGCAGGAAGAAGCGTGCGGGTGACGCGGACAGATGGACGTTCAATGCGGCTAAGTTCGGGCATGGCAGTGACTAAAGCCGAATATATCAGAAGGTCAAGACAGGATGGTTGCGCTGCGCGCCGCGCTTACGGTATAGGATGAACACGGTGGTAAAAATTATGGTTAATCAACACAATTCGATCGTGCGTTGCGGTGCATTGGCGCTTGTGCTTTTTGGTGCCGCGTCTGCCGCCGGGCAGGCACAACAAAAGCCGCCTTATTGGGCATCAATTTCGAAGCCAGAGGCGCGTATGCGTACGGGCCCCAGCACTGAATTCCCCGTTACATGGGTGTATAAACGCGAAAACCTGCCCGTGAAGGTCGTGGCGGTGCACAGCGTATGGCGCAAGGTTCAAGATCCCGATGGCGAGCAAGGGTGGCTTCATGTCCGCTTGTTGAGCCCCAAGCGGGCTGCGATCGTCATCGGTAAGGAAATTGGCGCATTGCGTGATGCGCCTGCAGCCAACGCGCATATATCATGGCGCGTGGAGCCCGGTGTGGTCGGGCTTATCGAAGAATGTGAAAAGGGCTATTGCCGCTTCGAAACCGAAGGGCGCTATGGTTATATTGAAACGGCACGCATCTGGGGCGACGAAGCACCCTGAGACGTAACGCGTGAGGCTTAAGCCTCGACGCGCTCCGCCAGAACGGTCAGGCCGTTCTCATTCACTTCTGCAAAGCCGCCAGCGATGATGAGGCGCTCGGGTGTTGCACCCTGCGTCGCGTAAATCTCAAGCGCGGCATCGTTACGCAGCGTGCTCATCATTGGGCTATGGCCCTCAAGCACACCAAAATCGCCCTCACTACCCGGAACGACGACCATATAGACGTCGTCCGAGCGGTAGAGCTTTTCAGGTGTTACGAGTTCGAAACGAAGTGCCATAATGGCTTACGCCGCCTCCGCCGCAAGCTTGGCAGCCTTGGCGACTGCATCTTCGATGCCGCCAACCATGTAGAAGGCTGCTTCTGGAAGATGGTCATATTCGCCGTCGACGACTGCCTTGAACGACTTAACCGTGTCTTCGACCTGAACGAACTTACCGGAAATGCCGGTGAAGACTTCAGCAACATGGAAAGGCTGTGACAAGAAGCGCTGGATCTTACGCGCACGGGTAACAGTCAATTTGTCGTCTTCCGACAATTCGTCCATGCCCAAAATCGCGATGATGTCCTGAAGCGACTTGTACTTCTGCAGCGTTTCCTGAACGCGGCGTGCCGTATCATAATGCTCTTGGCCAACAACGGCTGGTGTCAAAACGCGGCTGACCGAGTCAAGCGGGTCAACGGCTGGGTAGATACCCAATTCCGAAATTGCGCGGTTCAACGTGGTCGTCGCGTCCAAGTGAGCGAACGACGTTGCTGGTGCAGGGTCGGTCAAGTCATCTGCAGGAACGTAAATGGCCTGAACCGAGGTAATCGAACCCTTGGTTGTCGACGTAATACGCTCTTGCAACTGGCCCATGTCGGTTGCCAACGTTGGCTGATAACCCACAGCCGAAGGAATACGGCCAAGAAGTGCGGACACTTCGGAACCGGCCTGTGTGAAGCGGAAGATGTTGTCGACGAAGAACAGAACGTCCTGGCCTTCTTCATCGCGGAAATATTCCGCCATGGTCAGACCCGACAAAGCAACGCGTGCACGCGCACCGGGAGGCTCGTTCATCTGGCCGAACACCAGCGCAACCTTCGAACCTTCTGGGGTTGGGTTGCCGTCGGCGTCCTTAGCGATAACGCCTGCGTCGAGGAATTCATGGTACAGATCGTTACCTTCGCGGGTACGCTCACCCACGCCAGCAAACACCGAAACGCCGCCATGGCCCTTTGCGATGTTGTTGATCAGTTCCTGAATAAGAACG
>NZ_JBILAF010000091.1:0-8617 GCF_044354325.1 Sphingorhabdus sp.
CGACGCCGTCATCAAGAACAAGCCAAGCGGATCAAAGGGCAAATATGTCCGCCGCGTTGCGGTCAGCTCGTCAATGGGCCCAGGCCTCAAGATCAATCTGGCGGACGTCGCTGGCGCTTAAGCCACGACATCAAACGAATATCAAAAGGGCTGGAGGGAAACCTCCGGCCCTTTTTCTTTGCGGCGGACGCCGTTATCCAATAGCCTTTCATCATGCGATTATTTTTGACCTTTATTGTTGCGCTGCTTCCACTGGCCGCCGTTGCGGCTGATCCGGTTCAGCCAAAATCTCCAACCCCCGTCAAATCAATCGCCATTCCCATCAGGCATATCACCCCCGGGATCGAAGCCTTGCTTTCCGACCAACTGGCGTTGGTCAAGGGAAAGCGGGTCGCGCTGTTGACCAACCAGACCGGCGTTGATCGCAAGGGTGTCAGCGACGTCGATCTGTTGCGCGCGCATCCCGCTATCAATCTTGTCGCGCTGTTCAGCCCGGAACATGGCGTGCGTGGAGAGGCCCAAGCCGGTGAGAAGGTGGCTTCGAGCATCGATCCCACATCCGGCTTGCCCGTCTACAGCCTCTATGGCGAAACCAAGATGCCAACTGACAAGATGATGCACGGCATTGATATTGTGCTGGTCGATCTGCAGGACGTCGGCACGCGTTTTTATACATATTCCTCGACATTACTATTTATGCTGCGCGCCGCAGAGAAATCCGGAGCCGAGGTGATCGTGCTGGATCGTCCCAATCCGCAAGGCGGGGTGATGATAGAGGGGCCAGTCCTCGAACCTGCATTTGGCTCGTTCGTCGGAAGCTTTGCCATGCCGGTACGCCACGGCATGACATTCGGTGAGCTCGCGCAGATGTTCGTCGGCGAGGAAAAGCTGCGCACGCGCCTGCGCGTTATTCCCATGCGCGGCTGGAATCGCGACTGGGCGCCCTATGTCGCTTGGGATTTGCCTTGGGTGCCGCCCTCACCCAATATGCGGTCACCCCAAACAGCCGCAGTATATCCCGGCACGGCCTTGTTCGAGGGCACCAACATCTCCGAAGGACGGGGCAGCGAAAAACCGTTCGAATATATCGGCGCGCCGTTCATCGATGGCGCGGCACTGGCGGAACGATTAAATGCAATGGGGCTGCCGGGTGTCACGTTCGCGCCCGTTTCCTTTACGCCGGATTTTTCCAAATATGCCGGGCAGCAGTGTCACGGCGTGTCGGTCATCCCCACCAACAGCACGACATTCCAGCCATTCCGCACCGGAATCGCTTTGGTGAAGGCGGTCCACGGCATGTACCCAGACAAGTTTGAATTCCGCGCCGGCACTCCAAGGTTTTTTGACCAGCTGGCAGGAACCGACACGGTCCGTAAAGGCATTTTGGACGGAAAAGCAGTAAGCGAGATCGAAGCGCAGTGGCAACCCGGGCTTGAAGCCTTTAGGCAGCTACGGGCGAGGTATCTGATTTATCCTTGATATCACGACCGGCGCAGCAAACAGCAAAGGCGACTGCCGTCCCGATACATAGCTGCCATGGGAAGGCCAGCGCCTTCCACGCCGCAGGCAGCCCAAGGCTATCCACGACATAATGCTGTTGCAGCAAGATCGTGACAAAACCAGCCAGCAGGGCGGCGATCACCGACCATGTCGCCCCACGCTTCGTAAACACCACGGTACCATAGACGCCCAGCAAGCCCGAATAGGCAAATACCATTACGCCGAGTACAAATTCGAGCAAAGGCGTGTCGCTGTAATGCTGCCAATAGAAACATAATATCGACATCGCAAACAGCGCACAGGCGAGCAATATCATCGCCGCGCGACCGGCGTTGACATAATGCTGCTCGTTGGACGGTGCGCCACGCCGTTCCAGCCAAGGCCGGTAAAAATCATTCACAACCACCGCCGACATCGAGATTAATCCGGAATTGATCGCCGCCGCCGCGATGACGCCCACGGTGACCAGCCCGCGCAAGCCGGGCGGGATTTCAGACAGAATGAACGACATGAAGACCGTGATTTTTTCGCCCGCGAACGCGTTGGTAGCGCCAACGCTAACGCCCATCAGGTCGGGGCGGTTGTAGAAGATGTGGAGCAGCGATCCTATCGCCATGAATAAAGCCACCACAGGGATTGCCGCCCACATGCTCGCATACAAAGCGCGTTTGCCCGATTGTGCGTTTTCGCATGCCAAAAAGCGCTGCGTCGTGTCCTGATCGAGCCCGGTATTGCCGATATTGAGCAGCACCAACCCGGTCAGGATCGCCCAAACGGTAAACGGCTTGGTAAAGTCGAACGACCAGTCAAACAAACGCAGCTTGTCCATTCCGTCGGGTGCAGATTGAAGCGCGTCCCAAATTTCCGGAGCAGGTGCAGGAATTTTCACCAGCAAAAAGATGAGCACCAGCACTGCACCACCAAGGTAGAGCACGACCTGCACCAGGTCGCTCCAGATCACAGCATTCAGCCCGCCGAACAGTGTGAACACAACACCGAAGACGACGAGCACCGCCGAGGCGATAACGATATGCTGCGGCTCGACATCAAGGAAGATGATCATCGAAACCGCAATGGCGGCAAGATACAGCCGCGCACCGCTCGCCAAGATCCGGCCGACGAGATACATCCCCGCCGCCGCGCGTCTTGCCGTGGCGTCGAAACGGGCTTCCAGCAATTCATATACCGTGGTCGCACCGATTGCGTAGAAACGCGGGATCAGGAAACGTGCGACGATAAAGGCAGCGATGATCGCGGCGAAGTTGCTTGTGAGATAGCTATAATCACCGCGATAGCTGTTATCGGGGGCGCCGAGAAATGTTGCTGCCGACTGCATCGTGGACAGAACGGACACCGCAACCAGCCAGACCGGCGCATGATGCCCGGCGAGGAAATAGTCATCCGCCGTTTTGGTCCGCCGTGTCGCCTGATAACCGGCAAATGCCAGCAATGCGACATAGGCAAGCAATATGCCCCAGTCATAAACGGTGAATGCTAATGGCATGAATGCTCCCCCAAGGCTGAGCCATTAAAGGAACATGCCTGTTTGTTCAAATGCGCTACCGCGCCACATATGCATCCAGCGTTTCGTGGTAATGGCGTATGCGGCTTTCCTGATAGCGCGCCAATGTCACACCCGGCTTCTTCGACGCGCGCAGACCTTTTTGGATCCGCTTCAGATTGTCGGTATCCTGATCCGCTACCATCGCGGCCGAACCAAGCTCCGGTGCGTCGGCCCATTTCTGATCCAGCCCCAGCATGGTCATTTTTGCAGGCTCCGGATGCGATCCGTCGGGGGCTTTGGAAAACAGGAACATGATTTCCATGATCGAGCTTTCGGGATCGTCGCCATTGGGGCGGAAGCGGTAGGTGATGGGCAAGGCCTGCCCGCCCCACGGCACCATATTGGGAAACAGCATATATTCGATCAGATCGAGCGATTCAGAATCCGATAGGGCAGACATGTCACGGCCAATCGAGCGCGAAATCTTCTCCCGCGCACGTTCGGCCAGCTTGCCCCGCGCCGTTTCACCCGCGCCCACTTCAATGGGCTTGCCCGCAAAAAAGGGCACGTCGCGGCGCATTTCCTCGATGGTTTGTTCAGCTGTCGTTGCGGGCTTCGATGGGCTGGCGACGCCCTGAACGCTGATCATACGGCTGACATGCCGCACACCGGGCCAAACGTCATATTGGGTGTTGCTGTCTCCATAATAGCTCAGCACCTGCCCATGCGCGAACGGTACATGGTACGCTTCGACAAAAGCCTCCATCGCCAGTTTCCAGTTGCATGGCATAATCTTGGCAACATGCGCCGCGACATAGCGGTCTTCCAGATTGAACGACGCAAAATGCTCGGGCAGATTTTCGAGATAGGTTTCAAGTGGTTCGGCATCAGCATCAAAATTAATGAAAACAAAGCCGCCCCATGTGCCAACGCGCGCTTCGGGAAGGTTCATCTTGTCCTTATCAACATGCGGGAAATCCCATTGGCCCGGAATGACAGATAATGCGCCATCCAGCTTCCAAGTCCAGCCGTGGAAGGGGCAACGAAACTGCTTAACGCAACCGCCTTCGGTGCGGAGCATCGTGCCGCGATGCAGGCATGAATTGATATAGGCTTTAATCTCGTCCGGGCCTGTTCGCACGACGATGAGCGAGTCATGCACGATGTCATACACAATATGATCGCCAATATTCGGGATATGCTCCAGCCTGCATGCCAGTTGCCATGTCTTGCGCCAAACCTGCTCGACTTCGCGATCATGCCAGTCTTTGGCGAAGTAACGCGCAATAGAAACATCATCACTGCTTTGCCCAATGGCGGGTGATTCCACGCGCATGACCGCAGGCGCTGGATTACGATCGCCGTCGAACACTTCCTGAACCGATGGGCCTGGACGGCGCGCAATTATGTTGTCCAAAACTCTCTCCCTGATAACTCTTGCGCCATCCTGCCGTCATGGTAGCAACTGTGCAATGAACAATTTACCGCACCACCACCTCATTACCATGACGCTGACCGTTGATTTCGCAGGGATGATCAGCATTGGCCAAACCCCTGCCGGCCTGCGCCGCATTGCCCCCGTCACCGGCGGTCATTTTGCTGGCGAGCGGCTGAATGGCACGGTGCTGCCGGGCGGAAATGATTGGGTCGTCAACCGCGAAGATGGCGTGATGGTAATCGACGTCCGCCTAACGCTGCAAACCAACGACGGGGCTTTGGTTTACCTCAATTATCAGGGCCGCTTTTTGGCCGAAGCCGAAGCAATGTCTCGGTTCCGGAAAGGCGCATTGCTGGAGCGCCACGAATATTCACTGGCAATCGTCGCAAAATTCGAATGTGGTGATAGCCGCTATAGCTGGCTTAACAATGTCATCGCTGTCGGCACCGGCGAACAAACCGCTGCGGGTCCGGTCTATTCGATTTTCGAAATAGGCTGAAAAAATCTCGGCCATAAAAGGCTTAACGCCAATCCGCCCATGACCAGCGCGGCGGCAAGCAGTTTCCAGCTCTGTAATGGCTCGTGCAAGAACAATGCCGACGCCCCCATCCCGAATATCGGCACCAGCAACGCCATAGGTGCGACGGTTGCCGCAGGATGCCGCGCCAGAAGCCATCCCCAAATCCCATAGCCGAACATGGTGTTGCCAACCGCTTGCCAGACCACCGCCGCCCAGGTCGTCGCTGTTGCTGCTTGCACGCCTGCGATCAAGGCCGACGGGCCTTCAAATATCAAGGCGAGGGTCAACAATGGCGGCACGGCAAAGATGCTGGCCCAGACCACATAAGCAAGCATGTCGACCTTACCCGCGGCGCGCGAGACCATATTGCCACTCGACCAGCAAAAGGCCGCCGTTACGACGAGCATCAATCCCAATGGCGTCGCACTGCCATCCGAATGGGTCAGAATGACGGCCAGCCCGCTTGTCGCTAACGCCAGTGCAGCCCATTGGAATGTGCGTACCCGTTCCCCCGTCAGCCGCATGGATAGGGCAATGGTGAAGAAGACCTGGATCTGGACGACGAGCGAAGCGAGGCCCGGCGTAATATCGCCTTTCATCGCCAAAAACAGCAGGCCGAACTGCCCGGCCCCGATCAATATGCCGTAAGCCGCAAGATTGGACAAAGGCACGGCAGGCCGCTTTAGGAAAAATGCCGCGGGCAAAAATGCGCACGTAAAACGCAGCGTCGCAAGCCATAAAGGCGGCAAATGGGCTAGCGCCAATTTGATGACGACAAAATTCGTGCCCCACACCGCCATCACTGCAATCGCGAGCAGAAGGTGCAGGCGTGGTAAGGCGGCGTTTTGTGGCATGGAAGCCCCCCTAACCGCTCCGCCCGTTTTTGCGAACAGTTAATCCAGCGGCACAACTTCTACCGGCAGATCGCTGGCAATTGCGCCGCAATATTGTTCGGGCCAATGCGCAAAGGGGCGAACGGCCCCTTCGGTGCGCCAGCGGTTCACGCGCGCCAGATCAGCGTCTGCCATGACCCACGCCCCCCGCCCTTCGGTCCCAATAGCCACAACGCCGTCGTCCGGACTATCACCATCAGGCGGAACGAACAGCCCTGCTGCACCATAATTTTCGTCCAGCGCCGGCGACCATGGGGCCATGCCAACGGTCGGTGCCTGCGCCACAAAAA
This sequence comes from Sphingorhabdus sp., assembly GCF_044354325.1. Classification (GTDB taxonomy): domain Bacteria; phylum Pseudomonadota; class Alphaproteobacteria; order Sphingomonadales; family Sphingomonadaceae; genus Sphingorhabdus_B. The sequence goes on from NZ_JBILAF010000091.1 coordinate 6,146, forward strand.
TTTGGTTTTCCAATGCCCGCGCCTGTGCCCCAATCCGAACGCGGTGATAGCCTTGCAAACTGTCGGTGCACGACGGGCAGAGAATGGCCTGTGCGCCAGCTTGTGCCTGCGCCCGCGCGATCATCGGGAATTCGATATCATAGCAGGTAGAAATGCCCAGCATTCCCAAAGATGTCCGAAAAACCCGCAGGCTTTTTCCGCCTTTAATGTCCCAGGATTCACGTTCGAACCGGGTCATCATAATTTTGTCCTGATAGGCCGTTTGCCCGTCCGGCATATACAGCGTCGCCCTGTTTACAATCTGCCCATCTTCTTGGCCAAAGGGTCGGGTTCCGCCGAGCAGAACGACCCCAAATTGCCTGGCGAGATCCGCATAATGGGCGTCAATTCTTGGCCCCAAAGCAACCACGGCCCGCAACGAGGCATGCAGATCGCTCGCCGTCGCTTTGTCGATCGCGGCCAATTCCATCGCCGCATATTCGGGAAACACCAACAACTGTGCGCCTTGCGCGGCGGCATCGCTCACCCACTGCCCGACCTTGCCTTGCCAACTCGCAAAGCTATCGGGTTCCCCGATGGGATATTGGGCTGCCGCTATACGGACCGACGCGGTCACAGGTCACGCATCCAAAATTGCATCACATGCGCGCTTTCGAAATCATCGCCCAGATCCTGCCATTCGAGCGTTCCGGTCAAACCGGGCACCGGCGCATAGCCACGGGCACGCCAGAATGGATGCAAATCGCGTGGTGTTTCGGGCCGCATCGGATGATCATCAGGACGGATCACCGCACAAAAGGCAGTTTTCCGTGCCCCTGCGGCGCGCGCTGCGTCTTCACGCGCGTCGAAAAACCGGTGCCCAATGCCTTGCCCCTGATATTGCGGCAACAGAACCGATTCCCCGAAATAGAATATCTGCGCAACATCCATTCCTTGTTCGCGGAAAGGATTCTGGATGTCCGGCTTCTGTCCCTCCAATGGAGACGCCGTAGCCGCGCCGATGATTGAGTCCCCGTCCCGGGCAACGACAAGCACCGAACCCGGTTCGCGCACAAATTCGGCCATATAAGCGGCTTCATATTCTGCAGTGCCGTCATACAGATAGGGCCAGCTGCGAAAAACCCGGATCCGCAGATCAGACAGCGCCGGAATGGCGGCCCAGCGCTCCTCGGGATCCGTCAAGGACCGGACGTCTACCGTCATGAAACCTGCGCGATCCAGTCGGCAAGATTATAATAGACCGAAACGCGTGTGATTTTTCCGTCTGCGACCTCAAAGAAGCCGCCGGCTGGCAAGCTGTAGCTCTGGCCATGCGCGGCAGGAAAGCCTTCGTCTGCAACCTTGTAAATGCCGTCGACGATGAATTCCGCCGCCGCGCGCTTGCCATCTTCGCTGGTCATAATGACAATGTCACGCAGCTGTTCACTATAGGCATGATCCATGCGGCCAAGAAAGGCGCGAAAGGCCAGCTTGCCGGTTTCACGGTCTCCTTGATTGATATCATGCGCCACATCGTCATTCAGACATGCCAAGATAGCCTCAACATCCATGGCATTGAATGCAGCATAATATGCGCCAATCAGCGCCGCCGTTTTTTCACGCGTGTCGGCCATATATCATTGTGTCCTTTAACCTGATGAATTGCATTTCGATTAAGTCAGCGAAGCAAGGGTTGTCCAGTAAGATAAATTGTCCAGACTTTCATAGGATTTTGAAACGTGATCGCAGCGGACAGCGATCAAAGCGGCGGCCGCCCTTGACTCTGCGTCCAACCCTGCTAATGCCCGCCTCGTTCGGTGGAGCGACGGCTCCACCGGCAACCGTCCGAGACAGTTGGTGAACGGAATTTGCCGTTCTTAATTTCCAGCCTAGACGGGGATAGAGATTTCAGGACTGGCTTTTGCCATCCTTCGCCACCGCTCCCGATTTTAGATCGTGTGAGTTCGGCATGAAACTTCCCCACGGACTGAAGTCAGCGGATCGCCCAGCCGGGTGTTTCGCTTTTCGTGTTGGATTTTGTCGGCTTGCCGGCGAAGTCTGAAAAAGGAGTAATGCATGAACCGTTCTGAAAAGACCGAAACAGTTGCATCGCTGAACGCCACTTTCAATGAAGCGGCGGTTGTCGTCGTCACCCGTAATCTCGGGCTGACGGTTGCACAATCGACCGACCTTCGTTTGAAGATGCGGGATGCTGGCGCAAGCTATAAGGTTGCCAAGAACCGTCTTGCCAAAATCGCTCTTGAAGGAACGCAATATGGATCGGTAGCTGAATTGCTTACCGGCCCTACAGCGCTCGCCACATCGTCGGACCCGGTTGCAGCTGCAAAGATTGCTGTCGAGTTCGCAAAGACCAATGACAAACTTGAAATTGTCGGCGGCGCGATGGGTGACACGTTCCTTGATGTAAACGGTGTAAAGGCGCTGGCTTCGTTGCCATCGCTCGACGAACTGCGCGGCACGCTTATCGGGCTT
>NZ_JBILAF010000011.1:0-33575 GCF_044354325.1 Sphingorhabdus sp.
CTCCGCCGCCACCGGCCGGTGGCACGCCGCAGCCCGAGCAAATCTTTGCTTTTCTCGATGCAAATAAAGACGGCTTCATCGCTAAGGACGAAGCACAGGGACCATTGGTCCAGTATTTCGGGATGATCGACACCGATAAGGACGACAAGATTTCGATGGCTGAACTAAAAACTGCCATGGAAGCAATGCGTCCGCCCGAGCCTGCGCAAGGCTAGGCCCAAGGCAAATAAACTACCCTAAAATATTAGGATAAAACGCGCGGGCGGCCATTGGGCTTCCCGCGCGTTTTTAATGTCAGGCGACTGTTGCCTTGCGGATGACGCCTGGGTTCGCAGGTGGCTCACCCTTTGGCAATGCATCGATATGTTCCATGCCGCTGGTGACTTGGCCCCAGACCGTATACTGACGGTCAAGGAAGGTCGCATCATCAAAGCAGATGAAGAACTGGCTGTTGGCCGTGTTCGGGTCATTGGTCCGCGCCATGGAGCATACGCCGCGCACATGCGGTTCAGCGTTGAATTCCTGCGCCAGATTTGGCTTGGACGAACCGCCCATGCCAGTGCCGTTCGGGCAACCGCCCTGCGCCATGAATCCGGGAATCACGCGGTGAAACTTCACACCGTCGTAAAAGCCTTCACCAGCCAGTTCTTTGATACGGGCAACATGGTTTGGCGCCAGATCAGGGCGAAGTTTGATAACAACGTCGCCGCTGTCGAGCGAAAGGGTAAGCGTTTCATCGGCCATATATATAATCCTTTAGGCTGGGGAAATGTTGACGGTCCCCTAGGGTATGCATTGCGCGCGTGCAAAGCCAAAATCATTGCAATTTAACGCTGCACGCTTAGGAGGGGCGCAATTACAACGTCCAGGCACAAAATTACGAATGGGAGGCCCGCACATGACAAGCGATATCGCCGACCCATTGACCATCGACACTGAAATTTTGGAGACGCTGGACGAAGACAACCGTCTGACCCGCGAATATGTCGACCGCGTGCTGGACGCGATGGAAGCGGGCGACGCCCAAGAAGTCTACCGGCTGGTTGAACCGCTCCACGAAGCCGACATTGCCGACCTTCTCGAGCTAACGCCGTCTGAACGGCGCGGCGACCTTGCCATCAGCATGGGCGAGTTGATGAGCGCCGAAGTGCTGGCTGAGGTCAATGACTATGTCCGCGAGGATATCATTGACGCCTTGCCCGCGGCGCAAGTTGCCGGACTTGCCGGACAGTTGGATACCGATGACGCGGTCGCGATTATCGAGGATATGGAGAAAGAGGACCAGCAGGCCGTTCTTGCCGAGCTGGACCCCGAAGACCGCGCGGTCATCGAAGACGCGCTGTCCTACCCCGAAGAATCCGCTGGCCGCATCATGCAGCGCGAGCTTGTGGCGGTGCCAGAGCATATGACCGTGGGTCAGCTGATCGACTATCTGCGCGACCATCATGAGCTGACCACAGAGTTCTGGGAAGTGTTTGTCGTCGACCCGCAGCATAAGCCCGTGGGTACGTGCAAGCTCAGCTGGATCATGCGCAGCCAGCGAAAGGTTCCTGTCAGCGACATTATGAAGCACGAACAGACGCTGATACCCGTAGACATGGATCAGGAAGAAGTCGCGCTTCGGTTCCAGAAATATGCGCTTATTTCTGCCGCTGTTGTGGATGGTTCAGGACGGCTCGTCGGCGTCATCACGGCCGATGACATCGTGCACATCATTCAGGAAGAAGCGGACGAGGATATCTTGCGGCTGTCCGGTGCCGGTGAAGGTGACATTAACGAGCCTATTTCCGACAGTTATAAAGCACGTGTGCGCTGGTTGATTGCCAATTTGGGCACCGCGATGGTGGCCAGTTTTATCATCGCGCAATTTGGGGCGGCGATTGAAACCATGGTCGCTTTGGCGATTCTCATGCCCATTGTTGCCTCGATCGGCGGCAATGCAGGCACACAGACGCTTGCGGTGACGGTGCGTGCGTTGGCAACCAATCAGCTTACGCAATCGAACACGATGCGGTCGATCTGGCGCGAGATTCGGGTCGCCCTGCTCATTGGTGCAACGATTGCGGTGATTGCCGGGTTCGGCGCGGGCATCATTTTTGGCGATCAGCTGCTGGGCGGCGTTATTGCGGTGGCGATATTGTGCAATATCGCGCTGGCCGGTCTGTCGGGTGTTGCCATACCGGTTCTGCTTGATCGCCTTGATCAGGACCCTGCTGTATCAAGTTCGATATTCGTAACCATGATTACGGATTCCATGGGCTTCCTTATTTTCTTGGGGCTTGCGGTCTTCAGCGGTCTTGTCGGTTAACACTGCAGTTACCAAATAACCCCCATGCCTCTTAACATGACCAAAATCGCGTTCGGCGCGGAAAGCCCGAAACATTTGCGCGAGCGACTCGCGGCTTATGCGCAGGATGGTGAAGTGCGCCTGACCACGCGTTATTTGCCCAAGCGCGTTGACGAAATGGCGGGTGGTTCGCTGTTCTGGATCCACACGCATACCATCATCGGCCGAAGCCCGATTTTGGGCTTTATGGAAAATGGCGCCGGTCGCCATTGGATTCGGCTTCAACCGCGCCTGATCGCGGTGCGTTCAACGCCAAAAAGGGCGCATCAGGGTTGGCGCTATCTTGAGGAAGCGAACACGCCGCCGGATCTCGATTCTGTCGAAACCGATGGCCGTGACGAAATGTCCCCAAAGATGCTGGGCGAACTTATGAAGATGGGGCTGGTTTAGGCCGCCGCCCGCTTCGCCAACACCTTGTTGATCACATCGGCAAACGTCTCGGCGCTTTGCGCGCCCGGAACCATGAATTTTTGGTCAAAGATGATCGCGGGGACGCCCGTGATATTCTGGTCCATCCAATGCGCCATTTCCGCACGCACGCTTTCGGTCAGCGCCGCGTCGGCAATCCACGCGGCGGCCACTGCGCGATCCATGCCTTGCGCCTCGGCAATATCACACAAGACTTCGGTGTCGCTTACATCGCGGCGGTCCTGAAAATAGGCCTTGAACAACGCAAGCTTCAACGCAGTCTGCGCCTGCCAACCGCGTTCGCTCCCGAAAATCGTCAACAGCTTATGCGCATTGAACGTATTGTAGATGCGCATGCCTTCGCCATAGTTGAACGCAAAACCCAAGCTATCGCCAATGTCACTCAGCCGTTGCCGGTTGGCGCGGCTCTGTTCGGGCGTACTGCCATATTTGCGGGCAATATGTTCGGCGGTGTCTTCGCCTTCAGGGGGCATATTCGGATTAAGTTGAAACGGGTGCCAATGGGTTTCTACGGCCAGATCGCGGCCCACCAGCGTCAGCGCTTTTTCCACCTGCTTTAAACCGATGATGCACCACGGGCACACGACATCGGATACAATATCAATGCGCAATGGAGCAGCGGCCCAGGTCATTGCGAAACCCAATATTTCAAAAGGCTATGCGCAATCGCAAAAGGCGGCGGCGCGTTGAAACGGCGGTCCGAAGCACCTTCCAGCGCTGCGCGCGCTTCTTCCTTTGTGACCCACATGGCGTCTTCTATTTCGGTGGTGTCGAGAACCAGCGCGTCGCCTTGCGCGTCGGCGATACATGCCATGGTTGGCTGGTGACATAGCGCACGGTGCCGCAGGTAACGCCGGCCTCTTCATGAATTTCACGGCGCACCGCTTCCTCCATGCTTTCGCCGGGCTCCAAAAAGCCAGCAAGTGCCGAGTAATTTCCGGGCGGGAAGCGCGACTGCCGTCCCACCAGCGCTTTGCCTTCATATTCGGCAAGCATGATGACCACAGGGTCCGTGCGCGGGAAATGCTCCTTTGCGCAATTGCCGCATTTGCGGCCCCAGCCTGCACGGAACAGCAGTGTGGCATGTCCGCAACGTCCACAAAAACGATGGTTATTGTGCCATTCAATCAGGCTGCGCGCGGTGCCGTAAATTGCGGCGTCTTCGGCAGGCAGCATGGACAGTGCACGCCAGATAGCGGGCGAACGAAATGCATCTCCGGCAGCGTCGACGACGGCGACAAAATGCGGCTTATCATCAGACAGGCCAAGTAAGATCAGTTCTTCCGAACCATCCAATTCTGCCATCGAATGCCAATGCAAGCCGCCTGCGTCGCTGACGCGGGGGTCAAGGCCATCGAGACCCAAAACCCGCGCACGCCAGTCAGCCAGCAAAACGCCATAGGCTTCTGCATCATTGCGCACGCGGTCAGCGCGATCGAGCGGTGAGCCCGTGAACCCTGGCGACATCATCGGATCAGGCTGGCAGGCCAAGGTCCTTCAGGACCCATTTTGCGAAATTCTCGTGGAACGGATAGGCGCTGCTTGGCATATATTGCGCCATGCAAATCGCGCGCAACTTGCGCTTCGGGTCGACGAACGCAACGGTGCCAGCAGCGCCACCCCAGCCGTACACACCTTCGTTCGCGCCCTTGCCAACGCGCCCGCCCGCGCCAAAGCCTGCGCCTGATAAAAAGGCACCGTCCGTTGACACAGCAGGGGGCAACAGATCGGACATTGCGAGCGCAGCAGTTTTTGGCGACATAATCCGCACGCCGTCCAGCTCACCATAATTGGCAAGCATGTTGAGGAAACGGTCATAATCGCGCGCCGAACAGACCACACCTGCGCCACCAAAGGCAAAGGCGGGCTTGTCGAGATAGATGCTCGTCGCCGCGGGATCGATTGGGAACAGGACGCCGTTCACGGGCGCATAGTTGGAAACCAATCGCGGCGTTTCCGACTTTGGAACTTGGAAATAGCTGCTGTTCATTTTCAGCGGCTCGAAAATGCGTGTCTTGAGGAAAGCCTCAAAATCCATGCCGCTGGCAACTTCAATCACGCGGCCCAACAAATCGAGCGAGATGGAATAGCTCCATTTGGTTCCGGGCTCTGCAACCAACGGCAATTTGGCAAGCCGTTCAGAAAATGTCTTCAGATCGGGGGTCGGCGTGCTGGTTGGTTGGCCGGGGATAGGGAAGCGGCTGACGATGCCCGGCGTAATGCCGTTGTCCAGATAGGCCTGCAGCAACGGCCCCTTGGTGATGATGGAATATCCAAGACCAGCCGTATGCGTCAACAAGTGGCGAACCGTAATCTGGTTCTTGGCCGGAACCGCATCCATGCTTTTTTCAGGATCGGTCAACACCTTCATATTGGCGAATTCAGGCAGAAATTCGGAGATGGGTTGGTCAAGCTTCATCTTGCCTTCGCCAACCAAAATCATCGCGGCCATGCCCGTGATGGGCTTCGTCATCGAATAGACGCGCCATAATGTGTCGATATTGACAGGCGTTTTTTCGCCCAGACCTTGCGTACCAACGGCAATGACGTCTGGCAGACCAGACGCACGGCCAATCGTTGCCAAAACACCCGGAAGCTTGCCCGATGAAACATAGCTGTCGAATTCAGCTTTAATCGTCGGGTATTTCTCGGCAGCCTGCGCCCAAGCCATGCCGGGCAAGAACGCACCAACGGCGCCGGCGCCTGCCAGTCGCCCGCCCCATGCGAGTAATCCGCGCCGACCCAACATGATCTGGCCTGTTGCTTGTACGTCCATCATCTCTCTCCTGCGTTCAAAACCGCCTCAGTCACTTTTCTGAATAGGGTCGGCAGACCAGCCTTGTCGAGCGATTTTAGCGGCCACCATTCGCCCTCACCGGGGCCGTCTGCGTCTGCAGGCCATGACGTAACGGCAATATTCAGGGTCAGGGAAAAATGCGTGAATATATGCGCAACCTGCGTGGGCAATTTTTGCCAATTGGCTGCCGCAGGTGGAATTGCGTCACCGTCGATGCGCGCTGTCCATCGGTCATCCGGCAATGCCCGCATGCCCGCAAGCAAACCGCGATCATCACGGCGCAGCAGCCAGACATGGGCATCTCGTTCAATCCAGTACACATGCCCCACCCGTTGCGGTTTGGGGCTTTTTGGCAGTTTTGCGCGATAGGTTTCGGGATTGCCTGCACGAAAGGCGGCACATGCGGATTGGATGGGGCAAATCAGGCACGACGGCGATCGTACCGAGCAAATACCCGCGCCCAGATCCATCATCGCCTGCGCAAAATCGCCTGCCCTCAGTTCGGGCGTGATGCTATCGGTAGCCGCGCGAATGCGTGGCTTTGCCTGCGGCAGCGGCGTTGATATCGCAAATAGGCGTGACACCACGCGCTCGACATTGGCGTCGACCACCACCGCGCGCCGCCCAAATGCAATCGCGGCAATCGCCGCGGCGGTGTAAGGACCGATGCCGGGTAGCTTCAACAAATCTGCTTCATAAGAAGGCAACTGCCCCTGATATTCGGAAACCACCACGCGCGCGCATTTTAACAGATTGCGGGCACGGGCATAATAACCAAGCCCGGCCCATGCGGCCATAACATCAGCATCATAAGCTGCGGCCAGCGCCGCAAAATTGGGCCACGTCTGGGTGAATGTGCGGAAATAGGCACCGACGGCGGCGACCGTGGTCTGCTGCAACATGATTTCCGACAACCAGACATGATATGGGTCGGCGAAACCCTGCCCCGGCAATTTCCGCCATGGCAAGGTTCGGGCATGGACATCATAATGCGCCAGCAGACGCTCGGCGATATCCCCAGAATTCTGGTCAGTCTGTTGGACGGCAGGCATGTAAAATGGCATGGATTAGGTGATGGATAAAGGCAAGCCACCAACAGCGCCAAAGGGCCCGAAAAAGCCGGTAACGCCCAAGACGTTTCAGCGTCCGCGCGGCGGCGAAGCCAAAGCGGTGTCCGCACTGATGCCCGAAATTGGCCGGGCCGCGTTCCGACGCTTTGGCTTTGTGCAAAGTTCGGTGGTTAGCCGCTGGGACGAAATTGTCGGCGCGCGTTACGCCGCTGTGTCTGCGCCAGAGGCGATCCGTTTTCCCATTGGCAAAAAATCCGATGGCACACTTGAGCTGACCGTTGAAGGCGCGCATGCCACGATGATCCAGCATGTGCTTCCCGAAATTATCGACCGCGTGAACCGCTTTTTCGGCTATGGCGCGGTCGCGCGGGTGAAGGTCCGCCAAGGGCCGGTTGCAAAGCCACCCGCACGGCAACCGATAGCGCCGCCTTCGCTAAAGCCTATACCGATGGAATTGGGCGAATCTCTGCGCGAAATCGGTGATCCCGAACTGTTTGCCGTGCTCGAAAGTCTTGCAAAAAGCCTTGCCAAAGGCAGCGAGTGATTCCAGATGCACGTCATGGTTTCAATGGCTAAGGCTATGTTGATGTTGCGTACAAAAAAGTCCCTGTTTTTCCTCTTGTTGGGCGCTGCGTCGCTTTCCGCGACTCTGGCCGCGGCCCCTGCGCCAAGCAAATGGCTTTCCACCGTTACGGTGACCGACAAAGGCGCGCATGTTTTGGGTAATCCGGCAGCCCCGAATAAGGTTGTCGAATATCTCAGCTACACCTGCGGCCATTGTGCCGATTTCGAATTGAAAGAAGCGCCCGCATTCAAGGCGCAGTCGGTTGCAACTGGCAAAGCCAGCTTCGAAGTGCGAAATATGGTTTTGAATGCGGTTGATCTGACCGCTGCGGTGCTTGCGCGCTGCGGTGGTAAGGGTAAGTTCTTTGGTAATCAGCGGCATTTGTTCGCAACCCAATCCATCTGGTTGGGCAAGACCAAAAATATAAGCCCTGAAATACAGGCAAAGCTTAAATCCGCAGATTATGCCGGTTTCATGATTGGCGCGTTTGACGCACTCGAGCTTGGGTCAATCATGCAACAGCGCGGCATTACGCCAGCGCAGGCGAAAGTCTGCCTGGCAGATAAGGCCGCACTGAAAGCGGTTATTGATATGACGGAAGCTGGAGCCGCGCTGGGCGTGCGTGGCACGCCGTCATTCATGGTCAATGGCGTCTTGCAAGACCACATCCATAATGCGGCCGAACTGAAAGCCGTATTGAAGTAATTCGACATCCCAAATTGAAGGATATCCCATGCGTATCAAGACACTCATTTCGACAACATTAGCGGTTTTGGCACTCGCAGCCTGTAGCGGCGGTGACACAGCGGGCGCGCCGAAAGGCGAACCGATCGCTAAGATAGCAGCGCCCGCCGGCACGGCATGGGTCGATGTTGTGAGCAAAACCGAATTCGGTGGCTACAAAATGGGCAATCCGGATGCGCCGTTGAAGCTGGTCGAATATGGCGCCATTACCTGCCCCACTTGTGCGCAATTCGCTGCGCAGGCATCGGAAGAGCTGCACGAAATCGTCAACAGCGGCCGCGTATCGATGGAATTTCGGCCGTTTCTGGTGCATGGCATTCAGGACGTTCCCGGTTTCCTGCTGGCACAATGCAGCGGTCCTGAGGCATTTTTTCCACTGACCGACCAGCTATATGCCGAACAGCCAAGCTGGCTGGGCAAAATCAGCACGGTGACCGAGGCAGATCAGCAAGCCATGCAGAAAATGTCGCCAGAGCAAATTGCAACCTTGCTGGGCACAAAGATGGGCCTGATCGAATTCGTAAAGTCGCGTGGCATTAGCGAAGACCAAGCCAAGGCATGTCTGTCCGACAAAGCGGCAATCGATGCCCTGATCAAGACCACCGAGCGCGGTACAAAAGATGACGGCGTAACTGGAACGCCGTTCTTCATCCTCAACGGAGCAAAGCTGGACGCCAGTTCGTGGAACCAGGTGAAGACCAAGCTGATCGAGGCTGGCGCGCGCTAAATATGGCTCGGGGGGGCACTGACATAGCCTCATTCGCGAAAGGGGCGGCCCGTTGCGGATAAAGAAGCTGAAACTTGTCGGCTTCAAAAGCTTTGTCGAGCCCGCCGAATTGCGGATCGAAAACGGCCTGACGGGCATCGTCGGGCCCAATGGCTGCGGCAAATCCAACCTGCTGGAAGCGATCCGTTGGGTCATGGGCGAGAGCAGCGCAAAATCGATGCGCGGCGCTGGCATGGAGGACGTCATCTTTGCGGGTACAGCGTCCCGCCCGCCACGTGACTTTGCCGAAGTCACTATATTGGCGGAACGTAGCGATGATGGTGACACTGCAACGGACGGCGATCAGGAACTGGAAGTTACCCGGCGGATAGAGCGCGGCGCTGGATCGGCCTATCGATCGAACGGCAGGGACGTGCGCGCCAAAGATGTCGCGCTCATCTTCGCCGACGCCGCCACAGGCGCACATTCGCCTGCCCTCGTCAGTCAGGGCCGGATTGGCGCGATCATCTCTGCCAAGCCACAGGAACGGCGGCAGATGCTGGAGGAAGCGGCTGGCATCTCCGGACTGCACGTGCGCCGCAAAGACGCCGAACAGAAACTGCGCGCCGCAGAAAGCAACCTTGCACGGCTGGCAACGATCCTTGCCGATATGGATGCCCGCGCGGGGCAATTGCGGCGGCAGGCCAAACAGGCCGAACGCTACCGCACCTTGTCAAAAGACATATTACAGGCCGAAGCCCGGCTTATTTTCGTGCGTTGGCGTGAAGCCAAGGCTGCGGCTGATGCCGCGCGGGCTGAAGCCAATGCCGCGACTACAGCGGTAGACAGCGCCGCCGCCACGCAGCGGGCTTTAACCGAACGGCAACAGGACGCCGTGACTCAATTGGCAAACGCCCGCGCCGTTGCAATGGCAGCACGCGATGCCGCCAATGACGTTTCCAACAAGCTCGTCCAACTCACAGGTGAGCAGGAACGGATATTGCAGCGGCAATCGGATTTGTCTGCGCAAGCGTCCCGCATGGCCGAAGATGGCGCGCGTGAGGGCAAGTTAACCCATGACGCAGCGGACGCGCTCGCGCACCTTCAGAGCGAGAGCGTGGCTTTATCGGAACAGATCAAGGCGCAGGAAGAAGAACGCCCTGCCCTATTGCACGCGGCCGAAAATGTCGAACGTCAGGCCCGCGAAAGCGAAATTGCCTTGGCAAAGGCCGCCGCCGAGCAAGCCAGAGCCGACGCCGAATTACGCGTGGCCGATGCCGCCGTTGCAGCGGCAACCGTGCGTGCCGAGCGGGCAGCGGGCGCAGTTGCGCGCATGGCCAGCGAGCGGGACGCCTTGGGCGATGACGCGGCATGTGAATCTGCCAAAAAATCGGCAGAAGCCAGCGTTGCTACCTTACAAAAGCATTTACAGGAAAATACCGAAGCCAGCGAAGCGGCAGAAACGCGTAGGACCGAACTGATCGCGGCACGCGACGGCGCGCAGGCCAGCCTAGCCAGTGCCAAAGCAGAGCTCGCGGGCTTGTTGACCGAGCAAAATGCGCTCGAACGGTCGCTTGCCAAAGGGGACGGCGACAAGGCGATTAACCGTATCACAGTTCGGCCGGGCTACGAACGCGCATTGGCCGCTGCGCTGGGTGATGATGCCGATGCCACCATTGGTGGTGATGCCGGACGCCGTTGGCTGGGCGGGACGCCCGCAATGGACGCTTTGGCCGACAATGCCCTGATTCATTATGTCGACGCACCCCAAGAATTGGCTGCACGCCTTTCGCACGTGCGGGTTGTCGAACAAGATAATGGCACAGCACTGACACCGGGTGAGCGCCTCGTGACGCTTTCCGGGCGATTGCGCCGATGGGATGGATTTGCCACCGATGGCGACGGCGCAACGACCGCCGAGCTGCTGGTCCGGGCAAACCGGCTGGCGGAACTGAATGCATTGATACCGCCCGCAGAAGCGGCGTTGGCTGAACAGGCCGAGGCACTTGCGCAGATGACGGATGCTATCGGCGCCGCGCAAGATGCTGTTCGGGCGGCCGCCGCGGCGCGCGCCGAAACCGAAGGGCAATTGCGGCAGGCTTTGCGCGCGGTGGATCAAGCCGAAGATGCGCTGGCGCGGCTTAAATCTGCAAAGGCCGCGTTGCTGGACCGTATGGCGGCCAGCGAACAAGAGCTCGCCGAAGCAAAGGCTGAACAAGCCGCAGCAGAAGCCGCCCGTGCCGCGTTGCCAGATGGCACGCATCATTCGGACCTCGTGCAAAAGCTCGTGGTCGCGAACGAAGCCGCGCGCGAGCTGCTGGCGCGCAGTCAGGCGGATTTGTCCTCGCTTGAACAGCGCATTGCACAAACCCGCGAACGACGTGCCGTCGCGCTTGCCGAAATCCGGGGATGGCAGGAACGCGCTGGCGAAGCGGAACGCCGGATCGCCGACATGAACAAGCGCAGCGCAGATATTGCTGCTGAGCAGGAAGCGATGGAAGGGCGGCCCGAAATTCTGGCACGCGAGATCGCAAGCCTGCGCGCGGACAAAGAACAGCTGGCCGAAAAGCTGAATGGCCTTCAAGTCACAGAAAGTGCCTGCGAAAAAACGCTTCGGGAACTGGAAAACGAACTCGCAACCGCGGCCGAGGCGCTTTCCGTTGCCCGCGAGGCCCGCGCTGGCGCCGAAGCACGCGCGGAAAATCAGGAACATCGCCGCGTCGAAATGGGGCGAATATCGGGCGAGCGCTTTGAATGCCCGCCGCCGGTGCTTCCCGAAAAGCTCGGATTCGATGAACATGCGATGGAAGATGCGTCAGTGGAGTCCGCACGGCTTGACCGGCTGCAAAATGAGCGTGAGCGTATTGGGCCGGTAAATCTGATCGCTGCTGATGAACTCGCGGAGCTTGAGGCGCAACAAGGTGCCGGCGCGGCAGAAAGTGAAGAGCTGACGCTCGCGATTAACCGCCTGCGCGGTTCCATCGGTAGCTTAAATCGCGAGGGCAGAGCGCGCTTGCTGGCGGCGTTTGAGGCAGTGGACGGACATTTCCGCCGGCTCTTCGCAACGCTGTTCAACGGCGGCCAAGCGCATCTGGCATTGATCGACAGCGAAGACCCGCTTGAGGCGGGGCTTGAGATATTCGCGCAGCCACCGGGCAAAAAGCTGCAGTCGCTGACGCTTTTGTCGGGCGGAGAGCAGGCACTGACGGCGGTCGCGCTCATCTTTGGATTGTTCCTCACCAACCCAGCGCCGATATGTGTTCTTGACGAAGTTGACGCCCCGCTGGACGATGCGAATATCGAACGTTTCTGCGATTTGTTGGAAGCAATGACGCGCGAAACCGACACACGCTACCTGATTGTCACGCATAACGCCGTCACCATGAGCCGAATGCACCGGCTATTTGGCGTCACAATGGTCGAACAAGGCATCAGCCGGTTGGTATCGGTTGACCTTGGTGGTGCGGAACAATTACTGGCTGCGGAATGACTTTACATGGCCCCATCACAAACAGCTTTATTTCGCAGCGCCTTCGGCTGAACTACGTCGATTGGGGCAATCCCGATGCGCCACCGTTGCTTTTGGTCCATGGCGGTCGCGACCATGCGCGCAGCTGGGACTGGGTGGCCGAAGAGCTACGCCACGATTGGCACATCATCGCACCTGACCTGCGCGGCCATGGCGACAGCGCATGGTCACCCGACGGCAATTACGAATTGTCTGCCTTTGTCTATGATCTGGCGCAGCTCATTCACCAGTTGAACCTTGCCCCCGTCAGCATCATTGCGCACTCGATGGGCGGCAATATCGCCACGCGCTATGCGGGGCTCTACCCTGAAAATGTCCGCAAGATGGTCAATATTGAGGGGCTAGGTCCATCACCAAAAGTGCTGGCGGAGCGGGATGCAATCGGCATCCAGAAACGTTTCCGGGAGTGGATTGAGGACAAACGCAATGCGGCTGGCCGTACCCCGAAACGCTATCCCAATATTGAAGCAGCCTATGAACGGATGAAGGCGGAAAACAGCTATCTAACCGACGAACAGGCGCGCCATCTGACGGTGCACGGCATCAGCCGGAACGAGGATGGCAGCTGGAGCTGGAAGTTCGACAATTACCTCAACATCTGGGCAATATTCGATATGCCACGCGAAGATTTGTTCGCAATATGGCAGTCGATCACCTGCCCGATGTTGATGATGTATGGTGCCGACAGTTGGGCGTCAAACCCGGAAAAAGATGGCCGCGCCGCGCATTTTGCATCGGCAAAATTCGTCGAATATGAAAATGCGGGTCATTGGTTGCACCATGACCAGTTCGACCGCTTCATGGCCGACGTAAAGGCGTTCCTCTAATCGAACATCGCGCGCAAGGCGGATATGGTGTCCGCTTCTTCCGCAGGCTTGTCCCTGCGCAAACGCGATATGCGCGGGAACCGCATAGCCACGCCTGATTTATGCCGCTTGGATTCATGCACCGCGTCAAACGCGACCTCAAGCACCAGCGACTTTTCCACTTCGCGGACCGGACCGAAACGGGCAACGGTGTTGTTCCGGACAAAGCGGTCGAGCCATTTCAGCTCTTCATCGCTGAACCCGGAATAGGCCTTTCCAACCGGCAACAAATTGCCATTTTCGGTCCAACAACCAAAGGTGTAGTCGGAATAATATGAGGAGCGTTTTCCACTCCCCCGCTGCGCATACATCATCACGCAATCGGCCACGAGCGGCTCGCGTTTCCATTTGTACCACAAACCGACCTTACGCCCCGCCAGGTAGGGCGAATCGCGCCGCTTAAGCATCACGCCTTCAATCGCTGCCTCACGCGCAGCGGCACGGATTTCGGCGAGATGTTCAAAATCGCGCGCCGCGATGACCGCGGACAAATCGAAACGCGCGGGGTTCAGATTGGCCGTGAACCGTTCAAGCCGGTCACGCCGCGCGGTCCATGGCTGACTGCGCAAATCCTCCGCGCCGTCGAACAATATGTCGTACAGGCGGACAAACACCCGATATTCCGCCTGCATGGCTGCCGTGACATTCTTGCGGCCCAGCCGTTGCTGCAACGCATTGAAGCTGGCGGCCTCACCGCCCTGCACGTCGCCGCGTACCAGCAATTCGCCGTCGACCACGCCGACGCCATTGAACGCCGCCGCTATTTCGGGGAACGCCCCCGTAACCTCGTCACCGCCGCGGCTGAACAAGCGGGTTTCGCCGCCGGTCGACGCAATCTGGATACGGATGCCATCCCATTTCCACTCAGCGACAAATTCATCAAGATGCACGCTGCCATCCTCAAGCGGATGCGCGAGCATGAAGGGCCGGAAAAACGCGCTGTCGGCGGGATCGGGTCGTTCGGTCCGCCCTTCGCCCCATGCAAAAAGCTCGGTGTAAGGCGGGCGAAGCGCGTGCCACACCTCCTCAACATCATCGACGGACACGCCAAAGGCTTGCCCGAAAGCGGTCTTGGCAAGACGCGCAGATATGCCCACCCGCATGCCGCCCGTTGCAAGCTTTAGCAACGCATAACGGCCATTGGCATCCAGCCGGTCCATCAATTCCGCCAACACCGCCGGAGCGCGCGCGCGGCTGGTGCTGTTCAACAGATCGATGACTTCGGACACGGTCGGTGCGCCATCGCCGCTGCTCTTGTCTGGCCACATCAGCGCGACCGTTTCGGCAGTATCGCCAACATAATCGCGGCTCATGCGGAACAGCATGGGATCGAAACGTTCCTCTGCCATCGCGCGAATGGCCGCAGCTTTGACCGTTGCAATGTTCAGCGTTCCGGCAAGTGCCGCCAAGGCCCAGCCGCGATCAGGATCCGGTGTTATACGCAGATAATCGGCGATCAAGCGGATCTTCAAATCGCGCGACCGTGTGTAGACCAAGCCATCGATGAGCGCGGCAAAAGCTTGCATCAGCCTTCGTCCTCGTCTTCGCGGCCAACAAGATCAAGCGCGCGCGCCTTCAACTGGTGCAGCTCACACCACCGACCCAGCGCATCGGTGCGGCCATGGGTAATCCAGGTTTCTGAAGGGCGCAGTTCAAGAAGCGTATCGGTCAACTCTGTCCAGTCGGCATGGTCCGAAATGACCAAAGGCAGTTCGACATTGCGCTGTCGCGCGCGTTGGCGGACCCGCATCCACCCCGATGCCATCGCGGTTATGGGTTCCGGTAGTCGCCGTGCCCAACGGTCATTCATCGCGGAAGGCGGCGCTATAACAATCGCGCCTTTCATTTCCGATTTGGCAAGGCCCGTTGCCATGATCAGGTCGCCCAGCGGCACATTGTGCGCGGCGTATAGCTCGCACATTTTCTGCATCGCGCCATGGATATAAATGGGGGCGTCGTATCCCGCTCTGCGCAGCTCAGCGATGACCCTCTGCGCCTTACCCAACGCATAGGCACCCACGACAATGCAGCCATCGACATTGGCTTCGCGGGCGGCGAGCAATTTGGCGATCTCGTCCTCAATTGGCGGATGCGTGAATACGGGAAGGCCAAAGGTTGCTTCGGTAATCAAAACATCGCAGGCAACGGGTTCAAACGGGGTGCATGTCGGGTCAAAGCGCCGCTTATAATCCCCGGTCACGACAACCCGCTCGCCGGCATGTTCAAGCAATATCTGCGCTGACCCCAGCACATGTCCCGCGGGGTGAAAGCTTATTTTCACGCCGCCATGTTCGAAGCCCTCGCCATAGGGCACTGGCGTGCCCATTTCGGTTCCATATCGCAGCGCCATGATCGCAAGCGTTTCGGGTGTAGCCCACACCGCGCCATGACCGCTGCGTGCATGGTCCGCATGGCCATGGGTGACAAGCGCGCGCGCGGCAGGGCGCGACGGATCAATCCATATGTCTGCAGGCTTCACATAAATGCCATGCGCGTGCGGCTCTATCCAATGTTGGGCGGCGGTTCGGGAGATGTCGGCTGTCCTTTTCTGGATCAGAATATGGGCAGTGACAGGTGCGATGTAAACCGCATGTGGCAGCGAAAGTTCACGGCCGCGGCACGCGAACGCAGCAACTTCGTCGCCGACCTATTCCAAGCCCGCGAAACTATCGATGTCGGTCAGATGGCGTCGACGTAAAACAGCAAACAGGTTTCGGGATGCGCGTGGGGCAGTTGCAGCCCGCCGTGCATCAACGCGGCACCGCTCAACGTCGCGCCGTCCTGATTTAGCCCAAGCATCTCGATTGCCGATGGCCCCTTAATGGCTTGCCAGATTGTCGGCCAGATCAGCTTGACCAGATAATTTCGGTCCGGGTCCAAACCCGCAAACCGCAAGCGTTCAGGCAAAACCTGCGGATCGCTCAAGACATACGCGATGGAATACAGCGCCTCGGACCGGTCACGCGCGATCACGCCGCTTGCCATGATCTCCGGTGCCGTATCGATCCGGACCAAGTCGCCATCATGCAGCAACGAACGGTGGCGCTTATGCAAGGCGATGGCAGACTTTAGCGTGTCGAGGTCGCCCTGCCGTTCGGTCAACAGGTTGAGTTCAAGCCCCATATGCCCCATCAATGCGGTCGCAGCGCGCATGTCCATCGACAGCCTGCGTCCACTCACATGGCATCGCGCAGGTCCGACATGACAGCCCATCACTTCGGGCGGCAGGAAGAAGCTTGCGCCGCGTTGGATATATTGCCGGTCAAGCGCATCATTGCTGTCGGACGTCCAGACCCGGTCACTATGCGCCAGCACACCCATATCGGCACGTGCGCCGCCCGATGAGCAGCTTTCAATGTCGACATCGGGATGGGCGGCGCGCACCCGGTCGAGCAGCGCGTAAAGTGCGGTTACCTGTGCGAAGGCCGTTGCAGTGCCGGATGCACCACCCGGATGGCTTAGGTCGCGGTTCATATCCCATTTGATGTAGCTGATATCGTGATCGCGCAGCACTGCATCGATTGCGTGGAATAGATAGTCCGCAACCTCGGTCCGGCTCATGTCCAGCGCGAGTTGCGATCGGAACGGCACTTGGTCTACGCCGTCGACACCCAGCACCCAATCGGGATGTGCGCGATATAGTTCGCTGTCGGGGTTGACCATTTCGGGTTCAAACCAAAGTCCAAATTCCATGCCTAACGACGTCACATGATCAACCAATGGCTTTAGGCCGTCGGGGTAAACATCGGCGGACACAGTCCAATCACCAAGCCCGGCGCGGTCATGCCGCCTGGCGCCGAACCATCCGTCATCCAGAACAAAGCGTTCAAAGCCAATGTCCGCGGCGCGGGTGGCCAGCTCTTTCAGCTTTGCGACATCATGGTCGAAATACACCGCTTCCCACGTGTTGTAATGCACCGGCCGCGGCTTGGCACGCATCGCTGGCCGCAGCAATTTTGTCCGCACATGTGCATGGAATTTGCGGCTGAGCGCGCTGAACCCATCGGCACTATATGCAGCAACAATTTCGGGGCTCGCAAAGGTTTCACCCGGTGCCAGCCGAACCTCGCCAGGCAAAAGCAGCGCACCAAGGCTGGTCAACACGCGTCCATCGGTCAGCGTGTCCACACGCAGGCGATGGTTCCCGCTCCATGCCAGATGGAAGCCATAAGCCTCGCCCGCAGTTTCGTTCGTGCCGGACGTCGCCAATAGCATGGCGGGATAGCTGAAATGCGAGGTTCGGCCGCTGCGGTTTTCCCGTAAATATGTGCCTGCGCTGCGCTTCACCCGATCTTGCGTAAATTCCTGAGTCCAGCGACCGGTAAATCCGATAATCTCGGTCATGTGCTCAGGCACAGGCAGGCAGGCCGTCATCACTTCAGTCACATCGAGCGCAGCCGCGCCATAATTGGTCAAATGCGTGCGGATACGCAGAACGCCAGTGGCGGGATCAAAATCAATGTCATATGCGAGCCCGAGCCGCGTGCGTTCATCACGGCATATGATTTTCGCGCCATGCGGCCGGCTTTCGACTTTGCCGACGTCAAAACGGCTGCACCAATCCTTGCCCTCGCGATGCGCAGCAAAACCCTGCATCATGGGGTGGCCCAGACCGGACTCCATTGCCAAGGAGAGCGGCAGCGCAACATCTGCGACGCCGTGCATAGCCTGCCGAAAAAACAGGCTTTCCATCTGCGCCGCATCGACATTTTCGGGCAATGCCGCGCCCCAATAGACAACAGACGGCGGCGCGCCCTTGGCACAGGCCAATATCAATGTCGCGTCCGGGGCATCAAATCGCAAATGGTCCAACTCATGCTCCCCAGAAATTCCGTTGGCCGTCGCGACCCATTTGTTACTTTGTGTTTTGTATATAGCCGTTTAACCGGCATATTATCAAAAAAGCAAAAGCACAGCTTTGCAACGAAAATCATCGGGGGGCGGATGTTCGAGACAACCAACAGCGCGGCGCAAATTGGTATATTTGTCTCGCTCACCATGCTCATCGCCATCCTGACGTACTGGAAAGTGCACGGCAAGGATGCCGAGCGGGCGCAGGACGCAGGTTCCACCAAAGAGGTGTTCCTTGCAGGCGGCGGGCTTACATGGCTGTTCGTCGCAGGCTCGATTACGCTCACCAACCTGTCGACCGAACAACTGGTCGGTATGAACGGCAACCAGATGCTGCTGCTGGCGTGGTGGGAGATTTCGGGTTTCGTTGGCCTGTTGATCTTGGCCTATGTTTTTGTACCAATTTATTACCGCAACAATTGCACCACGGTGACAGAATTGCTGGAACGCCGGTACAAGGGCGGCAGCATACGCACCGTGATTTCGGCGCTGTTTCTGCTTGGCAATATCCTGATCTACCTTCCCGCTGCGCTCTATTCGGGCAGTCTGTTTTTGAAATCGATGTTTGGTGTCGACTGGTCATTGATCTGGTTTGCTGCACCGATGGCGATTATCGCCGCCATGTACACCATCACCGGCGGCTTGCGCGCAGTCGCGGTTATGGACACGTATTCAGGCATCGGCGTGCTGGCGATTGCGTTTTTGGTGGTCATTTTGGCACTGGCTGCGGTTGGTTTTGACCTGTCCACCGTGCCGGCCGAACGCACATCAATGATTGGCAGCATTGATTCCCCCATCCCGTTCCACACATTGTTCACGGGAATGATTTTCATCCAGATATTCTATTGGTCGACCAATCAGAATATCACCCAAAAAGCGATGACCGCGCCGACCGTCAAAGAAGCGCAAAAGGGCGTGCTCGCCGCGGCCGCCGTCCGTATCCTCATCATCCCCGCCATCGTCGTCATTCCGGGCGTCGTCGCCTATAAGCTGTTCGGCAGCTTGGGCGATGCGGCGTATGGAAAGCTTGTGGCGCATGTGTTGCCCGGTTGGATGTCCGGCGCGTTCGCCGCCATGATGATGGCCGCCGTTATCGCGCACACCAGCGCCATATTGAACAGTTCGGTGGCGTTATACGCGGTCGATTTTCACGACAAATTCATCCGCCCAGTTGCCAGCCACTGGCGGCTTGCGGCGATTGTGTCGATCATCCTGACGGTCACGTCGATTTTGCTCGTTCCGGTCTATGAAAATGCAAAAAGCATCATCAACCTGTTGCAGCAGCTCAATGGTTTGTCGTCAATGCCAATCCTGTCGGCATTCATTACCGGGCTGCTGTTCCGGAATATGGATGCCAGGGCCGCGATTGCCGGACTGGTTTGGGGCGTTGCACTTTATGCGTTCCACAATTTCATTTTGTACGTGCCCGACACGCTTTATGCTGGCGAAACATTTTACCAGCATATGGGGATTGGCTGGCTGCATTATATCGACGTCATGGCGATTGTCCTTGTGACCTGTGTGTTGACCGCCTTGACGGTGAACCGCATCATCTTTGGCAATCGGGCCGTATTTATCTGGAGCAAGGAAGGACGCCGGCTTTCGGCGATTGAGGCATGAGCGAATATATCATTGTTATCGACGAAGGCACGACATCAACCCGCGCCGTTCTGTTTGCCGCCGACGGCACTGCCGTGGATAGCTGCCAGCGCCCGCTGACCCAGCATTATCCGGCGCCTGGTCTTGTGGAGCATGATGCCGAAGAAATCTGGAAACTGACGCTGGAATGCGCACAGACCATTATGGCCAAAGCAGGAGGCGCAGACCGCATTGCGAGCATTGGCATCACCAACCAGCGCGAGACCATTGTGTTCTGGGACAAGCGCACGGGTAAGCCGCTTGCCCCTGCAATTGTATGGCAGGATCGCCGCACCGCAGACATATGCGCGGCGTTGAAGGAACAGGGCGAAGAACCCGTTGTTCAGGCCAAAACCGGCCTATTACTCGATCCCTATTTCTCTGGCTCGAAAATCGGTTGGGCCTTGGAAAACTGGCCGCAGCTAAAGGATGCCGGCGCGTATCTCGCGGTTGGAACGGTCGAAAGCTATCTTGTATTTCGCCTGACGGGCGGCGGCCATATCACCGATGCAACCAACGCATCACGCACAGCGTTGATGGCGATTGGCAGCGGCGGATGGGACGACGGCCTTACCGACCTGTTCGGCATACCGCGCGACATATTGCCCGAAATAACCGACTGTGCAGGCGATCTTGGCACGACATTACCGGAACATTTTGGCGGCCCCATCCGCATTGCAGGGATGGCGGGGGACCAGCAAGCGGCCACCATCGGCCAAGGCTGCTTTGCCGTTGGCCAGACCAAGGCAACATTTGGCACGGGCGCATTTGTGCTGACGCAAACGGGCACGACATTGCGCCAGTCACGCAACCGGCTGCTGTCGACCATATTATATCAATTGGGTGGTGAGCGGCATTACGCGCTGGAAGGATCGGTGTTTGTCGCAGGAAGCCTCGTCCAGTGGCTGCGCGATGATCTCGGGCTGATTGCGCACGCTGCGGACACCGAGACACTGGCGCGCAGCGTTCCCGACAATGGCGGCGTATATCTTGTACCCGCCTTGTCGGGCCTTGGTGCGCCGCACTGGCGCCCCGATGCGCGGGCCAGCATCAGCGGTCTGAGTTTCTCGGCGACCAAGGCGCATGTCGCGCGCGCCGCGCTGGAGGCGATGGCCCACCAGACCCATGACCTGAAAACAGCATTTGCTGCGGACGGGGCCGATTGGGCGGAATTGCGCATTGATGGCGGAATGGTTGCCAATGACTGGATGGCACAAGACCTCGCCGACATGCTCGCCATAGATGTCGAACGTCCGGCCTTTGTCGAAACAACGGCACTTGGCGCCGCAATGCTCGCTGCCGTTGGATGCGGAATTTATACGTCGCTTGAGGATGCAGCGGTCATGCGCGGCGGCGTGCAGCGCTTTATACCCAACATGGAAAAGCATGCACGCGACGCGCGGCTGGCCGGTTGGTCAAACGCCCTTGCGCGTGTCCTTCAATAGTCCAAGTCCCAGTTCACAACATCTTAACCATCTGACTGCAATGTAGTGCCGCCCATGTGGCGCACGACATCGACAGGACCAAAAGATGGATAATTTGCACGGATTTGAACCGTTTGGATCAGACCTTGATGCTGATTTGCCCGCTTATACCCTCTATGAGGACGAAGACGCAGCAATCGAGCCGCCGCCATTCATATCTGGCGACGAACGCCGGATGCAGGTCCGCGCGTATAATTTTTGGACGTCGCAGCTGCACGACAGAAATTTCCCAAGCATTGAGGAACTCAATCCATCGGCTATCGACGATTTCCGCGACTATAGCGTTCTTCTCGATTTTACCTCGGGCATCGAAAATCCGTCCATTGACTATCTTGGCGATACATTGCGCGCCGAATGCGGCTTAAGCGCGGACATCACATATCTGGATGAAGTCCCCCGCCGCTCGCTCCTGTCGCGCATTACCGACCATTATCTACAAATCATTGCCAACCGCGCGCCCATTGGCTTCGAAGCCGAGTTTGTGAACGATCGCGGCAATGTCCTCATGTACCGCGGCATTTTGCTGCCCTATTCGTCCGACGACGACACGATTGATTTCATCTACGGCGTCATCAACTGGAAAGAAGCCGCGCATGCAGACATTAGCGGCCCGTTGCAGACCGAAGTTGCACAAGCGCTAGCCGCTTTGCCGCCGCGGCAGGAACATGTCCCTATCTGGGCAGATGCCCCGATGGCGGAGCAGCTTGACGATGCAGCGCCGCATGATGACGTTGAGGGCGATGAACCCTATCTGCTGCAAACCATAGCACCTGATGAAAATGCAAGCCTTGCCGACTGGCTGGATGCCGCACGGCAATGTGCAGAACAGGCCCGCGATGCGGATCTGCGCACGCGCGATGCCCTGTATCAGGCGATTGGACGCGCGTACGATTTTGCCTTGATAGCCGCCAATCATCCTGCCGATTATGCAGAATTGCTTCATGACGCAGGCCTGAAAGCACAGGAACGCGCGCCATTTACGCCAATCGTTAAGCTGGTTTTTGGCGCAGGCTATGACAAGACCCGCCTAACCGAATTTGCGACAGCGCTTCAATTTGCGCAGCGCAATGCCGTTCCGATGGGAACGTTCGCCACTATTCTCGCTGGCTTTGAAGGCGGCTTGAAAGCCATTGTCGCCGCCGAACGTCGCGCCAAGAAAATCGCTGCAGGCATCGAACCGGCCACGGCGGCAACCGATGACCCACGTGCGCGTTTGCGTTCGGCGCGCAAGCGTGACCTCAGCGAATTTGCGGGCGCAGGCGACGAATTTGTTCTCCTCGTTGCCCGCCGCGATGCCGATGGCAGCGTTGCGATTGTCGGTTCGGTTCAAGGCGACGCCATCTTCACCGAAAAGGCATTGCGTAAAGCCGACGTCTGACTTGTTTCGCAGGGCATTAATGCTTAACGCGTTGGTCAGATGACTGACGCTCTTGCCCTTGATTATGCCCAACGCCTGATTTCCTGCGAAAGCGTTACGCCAGCGCAGGGCGCCGTATTTGACGCGCTGGAGGACATGCTGAAGCCTTTGGGCTTTCGCGTTGACCGTTTTGTATCGGGCAGTGGTGATGACAATCCAGCGCATGGTGCGCCCGTCGAAAACCTGTTTGCCATTCGCGAATCCGGCGGGCGTCACTTTGCCTTTGCCGGTCATCTTGATGTCGTGCCGCCGGGCGCTGGCTGGGCAAGCGACCCTTTCGTTCCGCAGATAAAGGGCGATTTGCTCCACGGGCGCGGCGCAGTGGATATGAAGGGCAGCATCGCGGCATTCGTCGCGGCATTGCACGAGATACCGGCTGACGCAGGGACAATCAGCCTGATCATCACGGGCGATGAAGAAGGGCCAGCGATTTACGGCACCCGCGCCTTAATCGATCATATGCACGCGCTTGGCACGATCCCCGATGCCTGCCTTGTCGGTGAACCCACCAGCGTGAACCGGCTTGGCGACATGATGAAAATCGGACGGCGCGGGTCCGTGAACATGTGGATTTCGGTTGCAGGAACGCAGGGCCATGTCGCCTATCCGCATTTGGCCGATAACCCCATTCCCAAGCTCGTGGCGATCTTGTCGGAGATCGAAGCGATTACGCTCGATGCGGGCACCGACTGGTTCCAGCCAAGCAATATCGAGATCACGGACCTGGCTGTCGGCAATAAAGCGACCAACGTCATTCCGGCAAAGGCAGAAGCCCGATTGTCGATCCGGTTCAACGACCTGCAAAGCGGCGAGGCGCTTGTTGCGCGGATGCAAGAGCTTGTCGAAAAGGGCGGCGGCACTTTGACCGCCATGATTTCGGGCGAAGCGTTCCTGACCCCGCCGGGCGAACTGTCCGCGGCCATTTCGGAAGCTGTCGAGGGCGTTATGGGCATAAAGCCCGAACCATCGACCACGGGCGGAACTTCCGATGCGCGGTTCCTGACGAAAATCTGTCCAGTCGTTGAATTCGGGCTGTGCAACGCAACAATGCATAAGTTGGACGAGGCGGTGGCCATTGCGGACCTCACCGCGCTCACCGAAATCTACCGTCGCGTCGCGATCCGGATGCTGAAAAGCTAGGGTCAGGCCCTAGCTTTTCAGCATGATATACAGCGCGCCTGCCCCGCCATGCCGGGGATGCGCGTTGCGGACAGCAGAGATGCTCCTTGCGTGGCGTGACGCCGCTAGCCAATCGCGGACAACGGCGGCAATCGCACCCCTGCCCTGACCACTTGCGCGATCATGCGCGCGTTGCTTGCCCGTCACCAAAAGGACGACCTTCATCCTTTGCGCTATCGCCTGTTCAAGCGCGCCGTCGAGCCGCGCATAGGCACCGGACAATGACGCGTCGTGCAAATCCACACTGACATCGGGCATGATACTGCCGCGTGAGATCCGTCGGTCCCAATGGCCATCCAGATTGTGCGGGACGGGCGCAATCTTGCTTTGCGGTGCGGCAACAATCTTCGCCGGTTCGGTGCGTATCGGCTTCGGCTTTGCATTCAGATGCTTGGCCAAGAGCGCTTTGTCCGATGCTGCCGCAACCACGGGCTGCGGCTTTGCTTTGGTTGCATGTATCGGGCTGACTGTGGCGACTACTTTTCCCCACAGTGCCTTTTCATTACTGTCCAAATGCCGCGCCATGGCGAATTTATAGCCCGAGCCGGGTGACTGCCGCCTTGGGTAAGAAAATCAGCGCCGCGCCGCGTGCCGCCATACCGCCAGCGATGGCACGTGCACGGTCGCCGGCACCCCAGAATGTATCAATCCGGTTTGCGCCCTTGATCGCGCCGCCGGTGTCTTGGGCAACCCAGATGCCATTCGGTTCGGCACGGTCCATCGACAGCCACAGTGGCGCACCGAGCGGGATGAACTTGACGTCCACCGCAACGCTTGCCTCGCCCACAACAGGATAGCCCATTGCGCCAAGCGGCCCAGCGCCGGTCAGTTCGCGGAAAAACACGAAGCTTTTATTTTCCTGCATGACTTTGCGGCCCTCTTCAGGATTGGCACGCAAATAGGTGACAATGCCCTGCATCGAACCATCGGTGATGAGGCCGCGATCCTTCATCAACCGGCCAATACCGGTGTAACCACGCCCGTTTTGGCTTTCATAGCCAATGCGCATCACGCCGCCATCGGGCAGCCTGAGCCGTCCGGACCCCTGAATTTGCAGGAAGAAGAATTCGATCGCATCATTGGCATATGCGATTTCAAGGCCACGACCGGCCAAAGAGCCACCTTCAATTGCGGCACGGTCATCATATTGCACCAACTTGGTACCGTTGACTTTACCCCGGATGTTCTTGCCCTTTAAATCATCGGAAAACAGCCCAAGGTCGACATCAATTAGGTCCGATGGTCGTTTGTAGACCGGCACTTCACAACCGGCCTGCCGCGTGCGGCAACCCGCGATCTCGGGTTCATAATAGCCTGTGGCAAACGCTTTGCCGTCACCGACTTGCACCGCGTCCATATACGCCGCGAAGAAGGATATCGCGTCACCCGTCCATGTTTTTACAGCGTCGCAGGCGGGAACCCAATCGGCACCTTGGGTAAGGCCACTGCTGTCAGTGCGCCGAACGAGGCCAGGACAGCTGGTGCGGAAACTATCCATGGCAAGCGTTGCCTTGCGGGCATCGACCTGCAGCGATCCAATTTCTGGACCACGCACGACGCCCAAGCTCGCCGCCGTCGTGCCGTCGCCTGTTTGCACGGGCGCAGCCAGCGTTGCCGCAGGCGTCGATGGAATGGGCTTCGCTGCCTTTTCCGACAAGCCGGCGTCAGACGATGGTCGTGATGCACCGGTCGATGCGGTCGTCACCCCGTTGGGAATAACGCCGCCCGAACAAGCGGACAGGGTAAGAGCGGATAAGCCTAAGGCAAAAAGGGCGCGTTTCATCGCCCGGGTGAATCAGACCGAGTCGGTTTCGTCAAGCTTCCAGTTGCGGCTGCCTGACTTAACATCGCGCATAAACGTCCAAATATCATGCGTTTCAACAGCGTCGGTCATCGAACCACCGATGATATTGCCATCGGCATCCTTCACCATCGCAGCGATGTCGGCATCAAACCGAACGGTAACGCGTGCCATTGGATGGTCGTAGCTGGCGTCGACAACACGCACTTCGTCGATACGCACCAAGCGATTGGCCAATGTCTCACCGCGCGCTTCGCGACCGTCGATTGCCTCGGCAAAGCTGTCAAAAACATCATCGTCGCACAGGAAACGCAGCGCTTCCTTGTCACCACGCCAATAAGCCTCAAGCACCATTTTGTAGGCGGTTTTGGATCCTTCTACGAACAGCCCGAGGTCAAAGCTCCGGTCGGCATTGGCAATTGCCTTGATGCCGCTTTGTGCAGCCATGTCGACATTTGAGATTTCGTTCGCCGGAATGGCTGCTGCGGCATCAGTGCTAGCCGCGGGCTGACGCAGCATGGGTTGGGCTGTCGTTTCAATCGGACGGCGCGCAACGGGTTCCTGTTCGTGACCCGTGCGTTTACCAAGCACCGAATAAAGCCGAAGGCCGAGGAACGCTGCAACAAGAGCAAGCAATACAATAGTGAACGTCACAACGCCTCCATGCGCCAAATAAGTCCGGCATATAATTTCGATGGTATGGAATATCGCCCATCCAGCTCCGCCTCAATACCATATAAGCACTAATGCCGAGGGTTCAAAGGGCTTTACCCAAAGAAAAGTGCGGCTTGCCGCATGTGCAACAATGATTGCCCTTTGCCGGTCACCCTGCTAGGCGCGACGGCCATAAGGGGGCGCGATTTGGCGTCCATGACAATCAATAGGAAAGCACGACATCACATGGCTGACGAAGCAGGCACCATCGTTTCCGAAAATGTAAAAGCCAATGGCGCAGATACCGCACCTGCAGTGGGTATGTTGAACCAATATATCAAGGACTTGTCGGTAGAAAACCCGAATGCTCCGCACAGCTTTAACTGGGAAGTGACCCCGCAAATCGACGTCCAAGTGAACATTCTGGCCAATGCCATCACCGATGAAGTGCACGAAATCACCTTGAAGCTCGCGGTCAAAGCCGAAAGCGACAATGGCGTTCATTTCTCGGTCGAGCTCGAGTACGGCACGCTATTTGGTCTGCGCAATGTCAGCGACGAGCAAGCGCACCCCTTCCTTTTCGGTGAAGCACCGCGTTTGATGTTCCCATTTGCACGCCGGATTGTTGCCGATGCCGTTCGCGATGCAGGCTATCCACCGCTCGTTCTCGAACCGATCGATTTCAACGCATTATATATCCAGCAGCTCACGCAAGCACAGCAGATGGCAGAAACGCAGCCTGCAGGCGAAGCCTGAAGCCGTAGGTACCAGGTGAACATATGAGCCTGGTTCGAAACAGCATTACCATTGGGGGGCTGACTTTGGTCAGCCGCGTGCTTGGTCTTGTGCGCGATATGTTGATGGCGCGCTATGTCGGTGCAGGGCTTGCGTCCGACGCGTTTCTGATTGCGTGGCGGCTGCCCAACCTGTTTCGTGCATTGTTCGCCGAGGGCGCTTTTGCAGCGGTTTTTGTCCCTCTGTTCAACAAGAAAATGACCGAGGCGGAACGCAAAAAGGCGCAATCGGGCCTCACCGCCGCGCGCACATTCGCGAGCCAAGTGCTATCCGTGTTATTCCCATTTCTGGTGCTGTTCACAGGCGTGATGATGCTGGCTGCAGGTCCCGTTGTATGGGCCATGACCGGCGGGTTTCCCGATGGCGGGCCCGAGAAATTCGCGCTCGCGCGTCATCTCACGATTATCACCTTTCCCTATCTTGCGCTCATCTCATTGGTTTCGCTGCTTGGCGGCATATTGAATTCGCTGAACCGTTTCTGGGTCAATGCCGCCGCGCCGATATTGCTGAATATCTGCATGATTATCGCGCTGATTTTCTTCCGTGGTGACAGCGAAGTTGAAACGGCGGTTACCCAAGCCATTGCCGTGACCGTGTCCGGCGCCCTCCAATTGCTGTGGCTGATGTGGGCGTGCCACCGCGCAGGGGCTAGCCTGAAGCTTGCATGGCCGCGCCTAACGCCCGACGTAAAATTGATGCTCGCATTGATTGCGCCGGCGGCGATTGGCCAAGGCGCCATTCAATTCAACCTTCTGATCTCCACGTCACTCGCGGCGCGGTTCTTGCCAGAAGGGTCGGTATCATGGCTCTATTATGCGGACCGTTTGAACCAGCTGCCATTAGGATTGATTGGCATCGCCATTGGCACAGCGATCCTACCTGCGCTTTCGCGGCAAATCGCCGGAGCCGATAGCAAGGCAGCGTCCGACACGCAAAATCGTGCTGTCGAACTGGCATTGTTCTTTGCCATGCCCGCGACGGCGGCTCTAATCGTTTCGGCGATACCAATCGTCCATGGCATATTTGAACATGGCGCGTTCACAGCCGCCGATACGCGGGGAACCGCCGCTGTCCTGATGGCTTTCTCCGCCGGCGTGCCGGCTTATGTCCTTATCAAGGTGCTGACGCCCGGATTTTATGCGCGCAGCGATACCAAAACGCCGCTGCGGTTGGCGTTGTGGTCGATGTTGGTGAACCTTATCGGCAACCTCATTCTTATTTGGCCGCTCGCACATATCGGCGTTGGCGTTGCGACTGCGATATCGGCTTGGGTCAATGTCGCGTTGCTGTGGTTCACCTTGCGCAAACGCGGGCATATCGCGGTCGATGCGCGGCTCAAGCAAAAGGCGTGGCGCATTATTCTGGCCGCAGCATTGATGGGTGTCGCGCTGTTTTTCGGCAATGAAATGATCGAAGACCAATTGGGCACGGGATTGTGGCGACGCATCGCTGTGCTGTCGGTCCTCGTCAGCGCTGGCGGCGCTGTATATGCGCTGGCCATATTGCTTTTCGGCGCTTACCGAATTCAAGAATTGAAATCCCTGTTCCGTAGGCGCGCAGCATCGCCCGCGGCCAATATAAGCGAGTCATAATCATGCGCGTCGTTTCTGGCATTCAACCCACCGGCAATCTGCATTTGGGCAATTATCTGGGTGCAATCCGCAACTGGGTTAAGATGCAGGATGAAATGGAATGCCTGTATTTCCTTGCCGATTTGCACGCGATTTCCATGCCGCATGATCCGGCCGAGTTGACCGCGAACACGCGCGAGATGGCCGCGGCCTTGCTTGCGTGCGGACTGGACACTGACAAGGCGATATTGTTCAACCAAGCACAGGTCCCTGCCCACGCCGAGCTGCAGTGGCTGTTGACGGGCACAGCGCGCATGGGTTGGCTGAACCGGATGACGCAGTTCAAGGACAAGTCGGGCAAGAACCGCGAAGGCGCCAGCATCGCGCTGTTCACCTACCCCGTGCTTCAGGCTGCTGACGTCTTATTGTATCAGGCGACGCATGTTCCGGTTGGCGAAGACCAAAAGCAGCATCTGGAGCTTGCGCGCGACATTGCCCAGAAGTTCAACACCGATTTCGGCAACGGCACCGAGATCTTCACCTTGCCTGATCCCATCATTCCCAAGGAAACTGCGCGCATCATGTCGCTACGCGATGGCAGTTCGAAAATGTCGAAGTCTGATCCGAGCGATATGAGCCGGATTAACCTGATCGACGATGCCGACACCATCCTGAGCAAAATCAAGAAGGCCAAGACCGATCCGGAACCACTTCCGTCTGAGCCTGCGGGCCTTGAAGGCCGCCCCGAAGCGAAAAATCTTGTCGGCATTTACGCCGCATTTGCCGATGAGACTGTTGAGGCGACATTATCGCGTTTCGGCGGTCAGGGCTTTGGCGCATTCAAACCGGCATTGGCCGAAATCGTCATTGAACATCTGCGCCCCATTTCGGAGCGCTTCGCTGTTCTGAAGGATGATCACGAGCAAATCGACGCTGCGCTTGCCAAGGGGGCAGCGAAAGCGCGTGAGCTTGGCGGACCAACGTTGAAGGCAGCGTATGCCGCGCTGGGTCTGCTGCGCTAAATTGTGCGCTAGTGCCGTTCAACCACAGTTCAGCGAAACTATCCTAAACAAAACGCGTTATGCTATACACGGCGCTCGGTCGCTGCTTAGGGGATTTGAAATGATAAAAAAGGTCGTAACTTTTCTTGCTCCGATAGCAATGCTGGCACTTGGTGCCTGTGCAACGCCGTTTAACGCCGACGTCTCGCGGTTTCAGGAATTGCCCGCACCGCAAGGCCAGACCTTTGTTATCCGCGCGGCCAACCCGGACAATGCAGGCGGCATTGAATTTGGCCAATATGCCGCTTTGGTGGCGAGCGAGCTTCAGGAAATCGGCTATGTGCCCGCGTCGGGCGCAACTGCCGATATGACCGTCTCGCTCGATTATGCGGTCGATCAGGGCAAGGAACGCAACATCGTTCGGCAAGATCCGTTTTATGACCCTTATTGGGGCTTTGGCAGCTTTTACCGGCCCTATGTCGTGCGCACCCGTCGCGACGCGCGTTACGTCGTCGGCTATTATGATCCATTCCTGTATAGCGGCTTCAACCGCCCCTATGAAATCGACAGCTTCACGGTATTCACGGCCAATCTCGATATGAAGATTGACCGTAATGGCGACGGCAAGCGTTTGTTTGAAGGCAAGGCGGAAGCCAAGTCACGGTCAAACAAGCTGCCTTATCTGGTGCCAAATCTGGTTGAGGCGATGTTTACAGGATTCCCCGGCAATGGCGGCGAAACAGTCCGTATCTCGGTTGCGCCAGAGGAAAAGCGCTAATCCGCTCAGCTAAGCACGCGGCAAACAGCTAAGATTGCGGATCAGACCCCGCAGCTCAGCTCGGTTTGGCCATAGGCCGTGCCCTCACCGCGCGTACCGGATATGCCGGCGTACAGTTCCGTTGCCCTGAATATGCCATCGGGCCCAATGTTAAATCCATTGTCGCGGAAAACGGCAATGACCTTGGCGGGCGGGTCCGCGAAATATAGCGACTGCGATTCATAATGCTGGCCAAGCGCCGTGAGCGATAATCCATCAAATGAACGGCGCAGGCGCGCATAGCTGCTTTTGCCTTCAACCTTCGCATAGGCTTTTTCGCGTGCAGCCTCGTTAGCATATTCTTTGGCTTCCAATGCTTGCCATTGCGCCCGAAGCCGCGCGCCAATTTTGGCAAATTCTGCGCCAATTTCGCCGCTAAATGCGCATGTTTGCGGATTGAAGCCAATCGCAATCGGCTTACCGCCCAAGCGCGCCAATATGGATTTTCCATCGGCCAGATAGCCGTAGCGATTATCCGGAAGCTTCACCTCAATGAAGTCGTCGGCGGTAAGGCCAACCAGTTTCAGTGTGGTGTCTGCGCGCGCACGATCAATCAGCGCGCTGTCCGACGCCGTCGTCGCCCACACATCAACGGGCATATCCACAACCCATGATTGATCGTTTAGCAAGGTGACAAGCTCGGGGGGTTTCGACGGTGAAAGATTGACCATCGCGATAAAGCCATTGCCGTCGCTCAATGCAATCCAACCATCGCCGGGCGATGAGCCCGGCTGAACAACGCCCGTCACTTGCGATCCGCGCGGCAGCTTGCCCAATATCACGCTGTCGGCAGTGGTCGGCTTGTCGCGAATATTCGCTTCGGTCATTGTGAAGAAAATCTGGGTTTGCGCCGCCGCGCTTGTGCTCTGCTCGGCAGCAGGCGTTACCGAACCGTTCTGCATGTCATCAAGGACGAACAGCCAGAAATATAAACCCACGAAAACCAGCAGAATAATCAGCGCCGCGACCGGCATCGCCCGTGAACGTTTAGGGGCAGCCCGGGACACAGGTCGCGCTTTCAGCGAAGCGCCGCAATGGCCACAAAATAGCGCGCGAACCGCATTTGCTGACCCGCATGACGCACAAGATTGTCCCATCGCACCCTTCCGATTCCCCATCAGTGGATAGGCTCTGGAAAGGATGTTGAAAAGGGGTGGATTACGCTTCGAGTTGACGGAGCAGCGCGCGGACATCATTGTCCATGTCGCTGTCCTGCTGACGCAAGCCTTCGACCAAGCGCACGGCGTGAATTACCGTCGAATGGTCACGCCCACCAAATTTGCGTCCGATTTCCGGATAGCTGCGCGGTGTCATGACCTTGGCGAGATACATGGCAACCTGACGCGGGCGGACAACGGCGCGCGCTCGGCGCTTCGATGACATTTCGCTCCGGTCGATGCGATAATATTCGCATACGGCGCGCTGGATTTCGTCGATCGTGATACGGCGGCGGCAAGCGCTCAAAATATCTTTCAGCTGCTCTTCCGCCAAGGTCCGGGTCACGGGCTTGCCGGTCAACTGGGCATATGCCAGCAGCTTGTTCAGGCCACCTTCGAGCTCGCGTACGTTACGGCTGATGGTGCGGGCCAGAAATTCGATCACATCTTCACCAACTTGCGCTTCGGGCATATTGGCAAGGCGCTGTTCGAGAATGAGGCGGCGCAGTTCCAGGTCCGCTGGTTGAATGTCCGCGACCAGACCCATCGACAGACGCGACAGGATACGCTGATCCACGCCGTCCAGCGCTTGCGGCGCACGGTCGGCAGCAACGACGAGGCGTTTGCCCGCTCCGATGATTGCGTCGATGGTGTGGAGGAACTCTTCCTGCGTCGATACCTTGCCGATGATGAACTGAATATCGTCAATCAACAGCACATCGACCGCACGCAAGCGCGCCTTGAATTCCATGACTTCCTTGCGCCGCATCGCGGTCACAAATTCCATCATGAATTTTTCTGCAGACATATAAATGATCTGCGCGTCGGGGTTCACTTCGGCATAAGCATGACCGATGGCATGCATCAGGTGGGTCTTGCCCTGACCCGTTGCCGCTTGAAGATAAAGGGGATTGAAAAGCGGCTTGTCTTTCGACGCCACGCGTTCTGCAGCGCTGAGCGCGAGAACATTGGTTTGGCCTTTAACGAAATTCGCAAATGTCATCCGCGGATCAAGTGCCGAACGTGGCGGCAAAGCGTCGTTCGCTTCTTGCACAACAATGCGTTCGGCGTTTGTCGACGCACGGAGCAATTCGACGCGTGGTGCACCGGGGCGTGTGCGGATTTTCAGCTGCTTCACGCTTTTATTGGTGCTCGACCAAGCCAAACGCAGGCGATCGGCATAATGATCAGATACCCAGCTTGCCGAAAAATCGGATGGCAAAAGCAGCTCGAGCGTACCCGTCAGGTCACAAAAGTCGCCAAGGGTGATAGAACGAATCCACTG
Source organism: Sphingorhabdus sp. (assembly GCF_044354325.1). Lineage (GTDB taxonomy): Bacteria > Pseudomonadota > Alphaproteobacteria > Sphingomonadales > Sphingomonadaceae > Sphingorhabdus_B. Next base: position 32,704 of record NZ_JBILAF010000011.1, read on the forward strand.
GCCATATATTTGCGCGCCCAAATCGCGACGCAAGCCAGATGAGATTGTCTGCCAATCGCCATCAAAACGGGATTTCAACGTCAGGCCGGCATTTTCGCCATGTGGTTGATCTAATGTCATCTGCGATACTGCTTTATTTTCGGCCAACGTGCCTGCCCCCAATTTTCCACCCCATCCAGACCAACACAACCGCGCGCTATCTGCCCACATGCGAAGCACACAGACAGTCACTGTGCATTTGTTGCCAAATGCAGCAGTAGCGATGTCCGATTCTCCATGTGAGGCACTGCCCGACTGTCGTCATGCATTGCTGGAAACAGTTTCTTAGACCGCTCGAAACGAGTCGATCAAGTGCAGCGCTGCAAAAAAACTGAAATAAATGGCATTGACTCGGCAACAGCCAAGCAAATGCGTCAATTAATTTTTAAGCACTTAATTTTGCTCACTTTTTTGTAAAAACCCCTGTGGATATCTTCCGAATCGCGGGAAATCCGTCGCCTTTGGCTTTGTGACAGTGGGCAATAAAAAACCCGCCGGGAAAACGGCGGGTTTCAAATTTTAAGACTGGACCAGCCAGCCTGTGAAATATGGGTTAAGCGAGACCGCCAACCGCCTTTGTGAGGCGACCAAATTTGCGCGATGCTGTGTTCTTGTGCAGAACGCCCTTGGATACGCCACGTGCCAATTCAGGCTGTGCAGCAGCGAGTGCAGCAGCGGCTGCCGACTTGTCACCGAGTTCAATCGCCGACTCTACCTTTTTGATGAAGGTACGGATGCGGCTGACGCGTGCGCCATTAACTTCAGTGCGACGCGCATTGCGACGGATACGCTTTTTTGCTTGCGGCGTATTGGCCATTTTTATCCTCGAATTT
>NZ_JBILAF010000092.1:0-8398 GCF_044354325.1 Sphingorhabdus sp.
AAAGACCAATGACAAACTTGAAATTGTCGGCGGCGCGATGGGTGACACGTTCCTTGATGTAAACGGTGTAAAGGCGCTGGCTTCGTTGCCATCGCTCGACGAACTGCGCGGCACGCTTATCGGGCTTATCCAAGCACCGGCAACGAAGCTTGCACAGCTGTCGACCGCACCTGCTGCGAAATTGGCACGCGTTTTTGGTGCCTATGCTGACCAAAAGGCAGCATAACTTTTTTGAATTAAACCGGCTGCGTCCCATGGTTTTAACCGGCTGGGCGGGCCCTACAGATATGACAGAAAATCGGAGTGTTATTTAAATGGCTGATATTGAAAAGCTCGTAGACCAACTTTCGGCATTGACCGTTCTTGAAGCGGCTGAACTTGCTAAGGCTTTGGAAGAAAAGTGGGGCGTTAGCGCCGCTGCTGCTGTTGCTGTTGCTGCACCTGCTGGTGCCGCTGCACCAGCTGCTGAAGAGCAGACTGAATTTGACGTTATCTTGACCGGCGACGGCGGCAACAAGATTGCAGTCATCAAGGAAGTCCGTGCGATCACCAACCTTGGTCTGACCGAAGCAAAGGCTCTTGTTGAGTCCGCGCCAAAGGCGATCAAGGAAGGCGTAAACAAGGCAGAAGCCGAAGACATCAAGGCGAAGATCCTTGCAGCCGGCGGAACCGTCGAACTGAAGTAATTCGGTTTCCCTTACGGGATATAAAATGGGGCGGCCTAGCGATAGGCTGCCCCTTTTTTATTGTCGCGCGTTCGGCATCATTAAACACAAATATTCCGGCCCTTTTCTTTTGAAAAGTCTGCAGCTTGCGGGCAGTCATGGCGCATGAATAGCAACGCCGACCTCGCCGCCCTGATTCGCAACATTCCGGATTATCCCAAACCGGGTATCATGTTCCGCGACGTCTCCAGCCTGCTGCTCGACGCAGACGGCTATCGCATGACCATTGATCGGCTCGCGGCGCTAGTGGACCCGGATACGCAGCTGGTCGCGGGTATTGAGGCACGTGGCTTTATCGTGGCGTCTGCTCTGGCTTATGTGCTTGGCCTTGGCCAATTGATGCTGCGTAAGCCCGGCAAGCTGCCCGGCGAGAAAATCGGCACGGATTACACGCTCGAATATGGCACCGACCGCATTGAAATGCATGTCGGCCATGTGCAGCCAGACCAGAAAGTGCTGCTGGTCGACGATTTGATTGCAACGGGCGGCACGGCCCTGGCTGGCGTCGACTTAATCCAGCAAGGCGGCGGCAAAGTTGAACAGGCATTGTTCATCGTTGACCTGCCTGACCTTGGCGGCGCGGCCAAGTTGCGTGCCCAAGGCGTACGGGTCGGATCGCTAATCGGTTTTGACGGCGACTAAGCGCGCCGAAATATTCAGCCTAATTTTGCGGATAACGTGCAGCGCATGTCTTGATTTTTGACGGCTCAGGCCGCTGCCCGCTGACTTCAAAGCGGGCGATATATCCACCCAATTTCAATTGTTCGGTAAAGCCGGTCAAACGATAGCCCACGGCATCAAATTCGCAGAACAGCAGCTTTGGCGGAATACCGTGCTGGGCGGTAGGGCGATCGCGGTCTACGACAATGACCTGTCCGCCCTTGGCGAGCGCGGGCCGCATGCGCCATAGAAACGCATACGGCTCGCTTATTTCATGATACATATGCACCATGAAAACGCGGTCAAAGCTGTTTTCGGGCAACCGGGGATCATCCAGAGCGCCTTCCTTGATGGCAACATTATCGAGCTGTTCGCGTGTGACACGGGCGCCAAGTCGATCAAGCGCATCCCGATTGATATCCTGCGCAAGCACGCGCCCTTTTGGGCCAACGCGGTCCGCAAGGCGGATGGTGTAATAGCCTTCGCCTGCGCCGATATCAGCGACCGTGGTCCCAAGCTGGATCCCGGCCCAATCCATCACAAATTCGGCCTCACCCGCTTCATCACGCGCGGCCTCAGTCGAAAATTCGGTATCGCCCGCGGTGGACACCACACGTTCGGCACGCGGAAATGCCTCTGCACTCTCGCTTCGTTCGTCTGCGGTGCCCGCTGGCGTGCAACCGCTCACCAATAGCAGTGGAACCGCAATGATGGCCAGAAAGCTCAAACGGGCGTTCGTGCGCATCCTCAAACCGTCTTACGCGTCGGCCATAACGGCTACCGGATTGGCAGCCTGTTGATCGAAGTTCAGGAAAACATCCTTCACCCAATGTGGCAAGGGAATCGGGCGATGCGTATCAAGGTCCACATGCACGCTGACAAGATCAACTGTTGCGCGCAAATCGTCTGAACCATCTTCGGTAATGCCATGAATTTCGACGATTTGAGTCATGCTGGTCCGACCAGTCGCAACCGTGCGCGCCATGACTTCAATAAGCTCGTCCGGCTTGATCGGCGCAAACCAGGTGACCGTCGCCTTTTTGACATGAAACTCCAACGGCGCACCATCGGCATAATCGCGGAATTTCGCTTCACGCCAATATTCGGTGACCGCGACATCGGCATAATCGAGATAGCGCGCGTTAAAGACGACGCCTTGTGCATCGGTCTCTGACCAGCGCACGCGGAAACGGTGATGAAAAGCAAACTCACTTCGCGCCATGTCAGATTGCCTTTGATTGGCCAGGGGTGTTGACCCCCATCGATTGCAGATAACGCTTCACGTTCCGTGCGGCCTGACGCAGGCGATGCTCGTTTTCAACCATAGCGATACGGACATAGCCTTCGCCGTCTTCGCCATATCCCACACCCGGCGCGACCGCGACCTTTGCTTCGGTCAGCAACTGTTTGGAAAACTCAAGGCTGCCCAGATGCGCAAGCGCAGGTGGCAAGGGGGCCCATGCGAACATCGACGCTTTCGGTGCAGGAATATCCCAGCCTGCGCGGCCAAATGCCTCCACAAGGATATCGCGGCGCTTGTGATAGAGCTGACGATTTTGTTCAACAATGTCTTGTGGGCCATTTAATGCAGCGCACGCCGCCGCCTGAATAGGCGTAAATGCCCCATAATCGAGGTAGCTTTTAACGCGCGTCATCGCAGCAATCAGTTCGCGATTGCCCACCGCAAAGCCAATACGCCATCCTGCCATCGAATAGGTTTTGGACAATGATGTGAATTCAACCGCCACATCCTTGCCGCCCTTCACCTGCAAAATGGACGGGGTCGGGTTGCCGTCAAAATAGAGTTCTGAATAGGCAAGATCGGACAATATCCAGACCTTGTTCTCTTTCGCCCATGCGACCAACCGTTCGTAAAAAGCCAGATCAACGGTTTCTGCCGTCGGATTGGACGGATAGTTGACCACCAAGATCGACGGCCGCGGGACTGTGAACGCCATTGCGCGCTCCAGCGACCGGAAATAATTTTCATCAGGCGTCGTGGGGACGGACCGAATGGTCGCGCCAGCGATGATGAATCCGAACGTGTGGATCGGGTAGCTTGGGTTTGGCGCCAATACGACGTCACCCGGCGCAGTGATAGCGGTTGCAAGGCTCGCAAGGCCCTCTTTCGAACCCATCGTGACCACGACTTCGGTTTCGGGATCAACATCAACGCCAAAGCGGCGCGCGTAATAATTGGCCTGCGCCTTACGGAGGCCGGGAATACCTCTGGAAGCCGAATAGCCATGGGCATCTGGCTTTTGCGCGACTTCGCACAATTTTTCGATCACATGCGGCGGCGGCGGCAAATCAGGATTGCCCATGCCCAGATCGATAATGTCCTCTCCCGCACCACGGGCCGCCGCACGCATCGCATTAACTTCGGCGATGACATAAGGCGGCAGACGCTTGATGCGGTAGAATTCTTCGGACATTGGCTCCCGTTTCCGGTTAGTTGTTTACAGAGCCACCCTCATGCGCGAAGTTTTCGCGCATTTCCAGAAAAAGCTTTCGGTCCGCGGATTAGCGCGGCCGATTGCCTTTCGCTTTGTGCCGCACGCCATGCTTTGACGGTGGTGGGCCATCATTGCGGAATGGACGCACACCGTCACGGTTCGATCCACCACGTGGACCGCCGCGCGGCGGTCCGTCACCACGCGGTCCATCGCCGCGTGGATTGACGCCCAATTGGGCACGCTGCGGACGACCACCATCGCGGCCCCCATCGCGACCTCCGTCACGACCCATGCGCTTGTTCTCACGCGCAGCTTCACGTGGCGGGCCATTGGCTTGCACGATCTCAACATCATTGTCTTCGTCATGCCCCGGCTGCGCGATTGCTTTGGCAAATTTTGCAACAGCGGCAGCAGCGATACCCACATGGGTTTCGTTCGCGGCAATCCGGATGGCACCAATGTCGTTCTTGGTCACACCGCCACGACGGCACAGCAACGGCAATATCCATTTTGGATCTGCGTTGTTGCGGCGGCCAACGTTCAGTTTGAACCAAACAGAATCGTCAAATCCGGCGCGATGGTCATCACGTGGACGTTCGCGCGTGCCGTCATCCAGCATGTCTTCTGCCTGTGGCATTTTGGCGCGATGGACACGGACAAGTGCAGCGGCGATGTCTTCAGCCGACATCGTTTCGAGCAGTTTCGCACCCAATGCACGATCTTCATCTTCAACTTCGACGGGTGTCAGAAGTGTTTCGAGCAGACGTTCATGGTCCTTGGCGCGGATATCTGCGGCAGTCGGGACTTTAATCCAGTCTGCCTCAATTTTCGCGCCGCGCAACATCGATTCCACGCGCTTGCGGCGCTGATAGGGCACGATGAGAACGGCAGTCCCCTTACGACCCGCACGGCCGGTGCGTCCGGACCTGTGCTGAAGCCCTTCGGCATCGCGCGGCAATTCGACGTGGACCACCAACGACAGGTTGGGCAAATCGATACCGCGCGCCGCAACGTCGGTGGCAACGCATACACGGGCACGGCGGTCACGCAGGGCCTGAAGCGCTTGATTTCGTTCGGACTGCGAATGCTCACCCGACAGCGCAACGACATTGAAGCCGCGCTCGGTCAGGCTGGCATGCAAACGGCGCACATTTTCACGCGTCGCACAAAACAGGATAGCGGTTTCGGCCTCATGCAAACGCAGCAAGTTCACAACTGCGTTCTCGATGTCCGGTGGAGCGACCGTTACGACCTGATAGCTGATATCGCCATGGCCGCGGTCTTCGCCAACGGTCGAGATGCGCAGCGCGTCTTGTTGGTAACGCTTGGCAAGCGACACGATTGGTTTCGGCATCGTCGCCGAGAAAAGCAAAGTGCGGCGGCCTTCAGGCGTCGCGTTCAATATTTCTTCGAGTTCCTCACGGAAACCCATGTCGAGCATTTCGTCAGCTTCGTCGAGAATCGCGACTTTCAAAGCGGATAGGTCCAGTGCGCCACGCTCCAAGTGATCGCGCAAACGGCCGGGGGTCCCGACAACAATTTGTGCACCTTGATTCAGCGTGCGGCGTTCTTTCGACGCGTCCATGCCGCCAACGCAGGTCGCGATGCGAACGCCAGCCTTGGCATATAGCCACATGAGTTCGCGGCTGACCTGCAGGGCCAGTTCGCGCGTTGGCGCGATGATGAGTGCGGCGGGTTCGCGCGCAAGGCTGACCAGTCCACCATCAAGGATTTGCGGTGCCATGGCCAAGCCAAAAGCAACGGTTTTGCCTGATCCAGTCTGGGCCGACACGACAAGGTCGCGGCCTTCGGCTTCAGCTGTGATGACAGCAGATTGAACAGGGGTTAAAGCAGTATAGCCACGAGCGGTGAGCGCTTCATCAAGAAGCGGGGGAAGATTTTCAAACGTCATTATTGCGCGCCTTTGCGCCCTTTTTTACCTAATGTCCATGCTGCGCCGCACAACAAAACAATCTTCGACAATTTTCTGACATTTGTTATGCATTGAAAATGGCCGATTCACCGAAATTCCCACCCTTCTTGGATCCCGACCAATTCGCCAAAATGCTTGAGGGTTCGGCAGCCTCAGCGGCTGACCCAATGAAGGCATATCGCGCTGCGATGGACGCGTGGGGGACGATACTTGCGCCATTGGCCAAGGCCGGTCGCAGCAAAGTTGACCCGTCAGATCGCCGCTTTGCTGCACCTGAATGGGAACATCCCGTTTTCGACCTGATGCGTCAGGGATATCAGGTGATGTCTGACTATATGCTCGGCGCGGCTGACCAGCTGGATGGCGTCGCCGATAGTGACAAAGCCAAAATGGGCTTTGCTGTGCGTAGCATGATAGAGGCTATGAGCCCCGCAAATTCGCCCTTCACCAACCCCGTCGCACTACAACGGGCGATGGAGACCAACGGCGCAAGCCTGATGTCGGGCATGCAAAACCTGATGACAGATTTGCAGCGCGGTCAGCTGACGCATACTGATTCCTCTGCCTTCAAGCTGGGTGAAAACATCGCGGCAACGCCGGGCAAAGTCGTCCATCAAACGCCGTTATACCAGCTGATCCAATATGATCCGGCGACCCCGGACGTGTTGGCAACGCCGCTGATAATTTTTCCGCCATGGATCAACCGGTTCTACATTCTCGATCTGACAGCGGAAAAAAGCTTCATCAAATATTGCGTTGACCAAGGCATCACCGTTTTTGTCGTGTCTTGGAAATCTGCAGACAGTTCGATGAAGGACATCATCTGGGACGATTATATCGCGGCGCAGATTGATGCGATTGATACCGTACGCGACGGCCTTGGCGTGCCAGATGTGCATGCGATTGGATATTGTGTTGCAGGAACGACCTTAGCCGCGACGCTTGCCGTGCTCGCCGCCACTGGCGGTGCCGACAAGGTGCGCAGCGCGACATTCTTTACCGCGCAAGTCGATTTCAGCACGGGCGGCGAGCTGCTGAATTTCATCGACGACAACCAAATAGCCATGGTCGAAACGTTGAGCGCCCCGCATGGCTATTTGGACGGCCGCTTCCTTGCGCTGACGTTCAACATGCTGCGCGGCAAGGATCTGATTTGGTCGACGGTCGTCAAAAATTATTTGCTGGGCGAAGATTACCCCGCGTTCGATCTGCTGCACTGGAATGGCGACGTCACCAATCTTCCCGCAAAATGGCACAAAGCCTATCTGGCGGACCTCTATCGCGATAACCGTCTGGTTGAACCGGATAGTCTATCTGCGCTGGGTACGCCGATTGATTTGCGTCGCGTGCAAACGCCTTCTTATATTCAGGCCGGACGTGAAGACCACATCGCGCCTGCCGAAAGCGTTTGGAAGTTGCAGGATCACTTTAGCGGCCCTGTCAAATTCCTGTTGGCGGGCAGCGGACATATTGCGGGCGTGGTGAACCCTCCGGCGCAGATGAAATATCAATATTGGACCAACGAAGGCAACGCAGGCTCGCTGGCAGAATTCATCGACGGCGCCACCGAAACCAAGGGCAGCTGGTGGCCCAATTGGCTTGTTTGGTTGCTGGACAAGGGTGACGCAAAAGTCCCTGCTAGCGGCGCCCGCATACCCGGCGAAGGCGCATTGAAGGCGCTGGAATCTGCTCCGGGAAGCTATGTAAAAGCGCGATGAGATTCAGTTGACGTTTACGTAAACGTCGACTAATTCTGCGTCAGCTATTTTGAGGAGAATCGTGATGCAATTGGAATTCAGTCCCGAAGAAATCGCCTTCCAACAGGAAGTGCGCACATTCATCGCCGAAAATTATCCCGAGAATCTCCGTTCGGTGCAAGACGAAGGGCATGATCTTTCGAAAGAAGATTTTCTGTCATGGCATCGCATTCTTGCGAAAAAAGGCTGGATCGCGCCAGCATGGCCTGTCGAATATGGCGGCACTGGCTGGACCGCAACGCAACGTTTCATCTGGTCCGAAGAACTCGCCGCTGCGGATTGCGTCGGCACCATGCCATTTGGCCTGTCGATGGTCGGACCCGTCATCTACACATTCGGCACGCCGGAGCAAAAAGCGCAATTCCTGCCCGGCATCTTGTCCGGCGACGATTGGTGGTGCCAAGGGTATTCGGAACCTGGCGCAGGTTCTGACTTGGCTTCGCTGCGCACAAAGGCCGTCCGCGATGGCGACCATTATGTTGTGAACGGTCAAAAGACATGGACCACGATGGCGCAACATGCTGACTGGGGCTTCTTCCTCGTCCGCACCGATTCCGATGCCAAGGCGCAGGAAGGCATTAGCTTCCTTCTCATTAACATGAAGACGCCCGGCGTAACCGTTCGCCCAATCATCACCTTGGGTGGTGAGCATGAAGTCAACGAAGTATGGTTGGAAGACGTCCGCGTGCCCGTTGCCAATCGCATCTATGAAGAAAATAAGGGCTGGACCTGCGCCAAGTTCTTGCTGGCGCATGAGCGTACCGGCATCGCCGCCGTTGCCCGTTCGAAGCGTGGCGTTGAAAAGATCAAATCCATTGCCCGCACAGAGCAGGACGGTGACCGTCCATTGATCGCCAACCCATTTTT
>NZ_JBILAF010000118.1:0-6073 GCF_044354325.1 Sphingorhabdus sp.
ATCGTCCAAGGTCCGCAGGATTTTGTCCAGCTGAACAAGCAAATTTTACGCAGGCGGGTTTTAAGTCAGCCGGGCTTCGTTGAAGCTAGGCTTTTGGGGCCAATATCCGCCAAATTGGTTCCGATCCTATGGCAAAGTCCGACCGCCCTTAAGCTCGTCAAATTTGCTGGTCCGGTTTTTGCGTTGGGCGCGGTAACGCTGGGTATGTCCGGTTTTGATTTGGCCGCAACCGGCGCTGCTTTTGGTGCTGTCGCAACCAATTCTCTGCGTCTTGCAACGACTGACGATCTGAACGGGCAGGGGAAAATCACCAAGCTGACGTCAGTGACCTTGTCGCTGCTTGTTATTGCGATGTTTGGCGCGGCGTATATGGACACCTCCTACACGAACGACGGGCTATTTGCGGCGTTTGCGGTAGCCTCCATCGCATGGATTAGCTTGCATGTCGTGTTGCCGCGTTGGGCGGACGGGCTTTTGCGGTCGCCAGCCTTGCTGTCCATTTTGGCTTTAGGCGGCACTGCCGGTCTTGGTTTAGCCAATGCGCTGCAATGGATTATGGTCGCGCAGCTGAGCGCATTTATGTTCGCATGCTATGATAGCGGCCCAGATAAAAAGGCCGATCAGCCTTAAAACGCCGTTAACCGAAAAAACCTATAACGGCCGCCACGAACGTTAGTGGATAGGCTTTGGACGGTTTACTTGGTCCCCAAGATGATTTGCTCTCAATCGCGTGCGCCCATGCCCGCGATGTTGATGCACTGTGCGACGACGTCGCATCCATTATCTTTCCTTCAGCGGTCCACACACCGTCGGAAGCCACAATAAGCGCAGTTTCAGTAAAACTGCTGCAGATCGTGCGTGACATTGAAGCAAGGTTGCACGGCGCCACCCCGGAATCGACGTGTGGACCATTGCTTGCGCGATCCGGGTTTTTGCGGAAAACCGATATTGTAGATTTCGCGCTCGCGCGTGTTGCTGAAGATAATTTGATAGCACGGCTTGGGTGCGGGTTTTCCCAATTGGCGGTTGAGTTGCTCGACCATGCAGACACACATGTAATCGAAGCGGCACAAGCGTTGCTCGCCGCGGATAGCTTGCAGGTGCGATCGCAGGGCCGGTCTTATCTGACGCTGCCCCCAGAGATTTTGCACAAAATGTGCTGGCGGATTGTCGCCGCGCTTGAGCTGTTATCCGGAAGCCATTCGGATAACGTCATCCATAACGCGCGCGCATTGATTGCCAGCTACGACGAAGCGCAGACAGCCCCGGCATCCGCCCGAAAAATTGTGCATTTTCTTGGCGACGAAAATCGCGCCGCGCTGTCTAATCCACATCATGCCGGGATTCACCTTTTCGTGGCCCATCTCAGCGCGGACCTGAATATCGGGCATGATCATATCCTTCGGTTGATAGATTTTGAGTCTGCATTTCCGATGATGGTCATGTTGGCCGCCGCCGGCTTTCCAAAGCATGCGGCTCTGCAGACGATGATCGATTTGCGCTCTCAGAAACTCTCTGCCCGCGAAGCTGCGCTGTTTGAGGCTGACTATACACATTTCATTCCTGAAATGGCCCGGCAGCAAATCTGTGATTGGTCATCTGCTCGGTCGCTATTTTTAAGTTCTGGCAGAACATGAACTTAACACGCGCTATCACATGCGAGGTGTCGTCTGCGGGTATCTTGCTGCGCGCGGACGACGCGTTGCAGCAGCTTCATATTCGGGCAGGCGGCAATCTTGGGGGTACGCTGGCGTGCCCAGCCTTGCTTTGCCTCACGCAAATGGTCGCAGGTCTTCGGATGCGGCTCGCGCGCCCTGTCTGCGTTGCGGATGGGCCAAACAATCTTGAACTGTGGGTGGAAGCCGAGCCTTTTAACAAGGACGTTAAACTTTCCATCTTGGGCTGGCGCAAAATTCATAATGTTGCGGTCAAGCCAACGTCGCGGGATATATGGCCTGATCAAGGTCAAGAACTGGTCACGCTTAGATTTGATCAAGCCTTGCGCCTTGTTGACGCCTGCGGACCATTTGAAGGCATTGTAAAAAATACAGATTTTGGCTCTTCAGCTAAAATCATACTCGGTCGACTTTTTGGCCCGGGCGCCCTACCAGCGTTCCAGAATGTTGAGAGGTTTTTCCCGATCAGCCGCCTCAGCGTTCGCACGCTCAACGATGCTCGTATGTCGGTTTGGGGGCAGGCCAAACGTGACGGCGCTGGGCAGATTTCTGGCTATACGCTGTCCCTTACCCAACACGGGAAGGTTGAGGTAGCTAACTTTGCGCAGGCGGATAGATCATCTTCGGGCGCACTTTTTGGGAAACAGCTTGCGCCGGTTCTGCGGCAACCATTGCATCGCATCATTGCCAATGCCGAAACGATGGGCAGCGAGTTGTTGGGGCCAATCCGTGAAAACTATGCTTCATATGCACGCGACATTGCCAATGCGGCGCGGCATCTCACTGCCCTTGTTGAGGATCTGGACGATTTGGAAGCCGTCGAGCGACCCGGCTTTTTTACCGCACAGGATGATATCGAATTAGGGGACGTTGCGCGGCGCGCCGCTGGTTTGCTGGCGTTAACGGCTGCAGATCACCGCATGACGATCTCGCTGCCTGACGCCCAAACATATGTTACGGCCACAGCAGAGCTCAGGCGCGTGCTTCAGATCATGCTTAACCTTATCACCAATGCGATCCGATATTCGCCCGACGGAACTGAGGTTCAGGTGGAAGTCGGTGCCGAGGATGGATTTGCGTATGTTTCCGTGTCGGACCAAGGTTCCGGCGTTGACGCCGATGACCATGAACGTATTTTTGCCAAGTTTGAACGTTTGGGTCGCACCGGCGATGGTGGAAGCGGCCTTGGACTCTATATATCGCGACGTCTGGCGCGCGCGATGGGGGGCGATCTTACCGTTGAGGCTGCAAAAGGCGGAGGCGCTAAATTCACGCTCCGCCTTCCACAACAATTAACGCTGGTCTAGGCTCGGATATGGGCGGTGGTTTGGACCCGTGTACAATTGACGCGGGCGACCGATTTTTTGTGCCGGATCGGAAATCATTTCATTCCATTGTGCAACCCAGCCCACGGTGCGGGATAGTGCAAACAATACGGTGAACATTTCCGTCGGGAAACCAATCGCCGACAAAATGATGCCGGAATAGAAGTCGACGTTCGGGAACAGCTTCTTTTCGATGAAATATGGGTCATTTAGCGCCATTTCTTCGAGCTGCATCGCAACATCGAAGATTGGGTCGGTAATGTTCAGCTCGGTCAAAACCTCACGAACCGTTTTCTGCATGACTGACGCGCGCGGATCGTAGTTTTTGTAGACCCGATGCCCAAAGCCCATGAGGCGGAAGGGATCGTTCTTGTCCTTGGCACGTTCAATGTAATGCGGAATGCGGTCTGGCGTGCCGATTTCGCGCAGCATGTTGAGCGCGGCCTCGTTCGCGCCGCCATGCGCTGGGCCCCAAAGACAGGCGATACCCGCTGCGATACATGCAAAGGGGTTGGCACCCGATGATCCCGCAAGACGTACCGTCGATGTCGAAGCATTTTGTTCATGGTCAGCATGGAGGATGAAAATCCGGTCCATCGCGCGTTCGATGACGGGGTTTACAACATATTCTTCAGCTGGAACGCCAAAGGTCATGCGCAGGAAGTTGCCGGTGTAGGACAGGCTGTTGTCCGGATACACAAATGGCTGACCAACCGAATATTTATAAGCCATTGCGGCGATGGTTGGCATTTTGGCAATCAAACGATGGCTGGAAATCATGCGATGCGTTGGGTCGCTGATATCGGTCGAATCATGATAAAATGCCGACAGCGCACCGACGACACCGCACATGATCGCCATTGGGTGTGCGTCGCGGCGGAAACCACGATAGAATGTAGCGAGCTGCTCATGCAGCATCGTGTGACGTGAAATTGTATGGCTGAAATGATCGAGCTGCGCCTTGTTGGGCAGTTCACCGTTCAACAGCAGATATGATACTTCCATGAAGCTCGACTGTTCCGAAAGCTCTTCAATGGAATAACCACGGTGCAAAAGGATGCCTTCATCACCGTCAATGAACGTCAGCGCAGATTCGCAACTTGCCGTCGACGTGAAGCCGGGATCGAACGTAAAATGATCTGACACGGCATATAATTTGCGGATATCGATTACGTCGGGTCCTTCCGAACCTTTCATGATCGGCAATTCAAAGCTGTTTTCGCCAACGGTAAGAGTTGCGTTGTTATCGGCCATTTTCAAACTCCATACATTGCTACCCGACATAGCGGGCCGCCCAACCGGGCATATTTCCGTTTAAGACACAGAACGTTCAAAACGTCGTTTGCGACTGCTTTCGGTCCTTCAAATGCCACTATTTCATGGGGAGAAAATGGCTTTGTCGTTGGGTAGCCCAATGGTAGGAAATTCAGCGGTCGTCAAGGCAAACAATAGCCAAAAATTAGTGCGTTATTTGCCACGCTCCATATTGGTGATAGACAGCGATTGTGGTGGGGATATCGGACATTTTGACCCTCAACAATATGCCGCGCGTGGGCGAGGGGCGTAGGTGGTTCATTGCCCTTGAAAATTGGCTTGATCGGGAGCGCGATCAGCTGCCTTTGTGGTTGCCGGTAGGCATAGGCATCGGGATCGTCATTTGGCAATTTGGTGGGGCTTCGGCGGCCCCTGGATTATTGTTATTGGCCATTGCGGTTGGGCTTTTTGCGCTGCTGGCTACACCGCATAGCCGGAGCCGCCAGTTTTCAGGGATGGCGGCAGTCGCCATTTTGCTTGGCTTTGGGCTCATTAGCCTGAAGTCCAAGGCTGTCGCCCAACCCGTTCTGGCCAAAATTTGGATCTGCGATTTTTATGGGCGGATTGAAGCCTTAGAGAATATTACGGCGCGCGAGGTTGTTCGCCTGCGCCTTGCGACGGATGCACAGGGCGGATTGCCGCCGGTCGTCCGGGTAAATCTTACGCCCGCACAGTATCAATCAACATTTCAAGTGGGCGCCGTCATTCGGTTACGGGCCAGATTGATGCCGCCTGCTGGGCCAACTTTGCCGGGCGGATATGATTTTGCGCGCCGGGCATGGTTTCAGCAGATCGGCGCAACCGGGTCTGCATTGGGAACAGTAACCTTGATTGAGCCTGCAAGAACCAATGCGATGTTTTCGGCAAAGCGGGCGCAACTCACGCAGCATATTTTGGCATCCATGCCGCCTGATGCTGGTGCCATTGGCGCGGCGCTTGTGACGGGGGATCAGGGGCACATAAGCGAGGCCGATGCGCAAGCGATGCGGGACAGCGGGTTGGCGCATCTGTTGTCGATCAGCGGGCTTCATGTGACGGCGGTTGTTGGATTTATCTTTATCGCGGTCAGCCGGTTGCTGTCATTGTCGTCATGGCTGGCCTTGCGTATTTCGGTGCCCATCTGTGCGGCGGCGGCCGCGATGGGTGCACTGGCGTATACCCTTTTAACGGGCGCAGAGGTGCCGACGATACGTTCCTGCATTGCCGCGCTTGTTGTGCTCGTGGCACTGGCGTTGGGCAGGGATGCGCTTACCCTGCGTTTGGTTGCATTTGGCGCGTTGATTGTTCTGCTATTCTGGCCAGAGGCATTGGCCGGTCCAAGTTTTCAACTGAGCTTCGCCGCTGTTGCCACGATTGTCATCCTTCACGAACTACCACTGGTGAAGCGCTTTGCCGAACGGCGGGATGAGCCGACCCTATATCGATTTGCCCGGGCCGTTCTTTCACTGGTGCTCACCGGGCTCGCCATCGAAATGGTCTTGGCCCCGATCGCGTTGTTTCATTTTCATAAGGCCGGACTTTACGGAGCCTTCGCCAATGTCGTCGCGATACCCATGACGACCTTCGTGATTATGCCGTTGGAGGCGTTGGCACTTGCCCTCGATTTGGTCGGCCTTGGCGGGCCTTTCTGGTGGCTCGCCGGACAAGGGATTTTAGCGATTTTGGCATTGGCACATTTTGTGAGCGGTTTGCCCGGTGCGGTTTCGATGATGCCTGATATGCCCATCTGGTCTTATGCGGCATTCTGGGCGGGGGTAT
>NZ_JBILAF010000013.1:0-31852 GCF_044354325.1 Sphingorhabdus sp.
CATAATAGCAATATTGCTTCGATCCCTTCTTTCCGCGTGACGGCGACATTGGCCTGCCATCCGGATCAGTGACAAGGCCTGCCAAAAGACTTGGCGACTTTGCATGCTTCGATATCAGCTTATCGCGAGTGTTACCCGCAAGCGTAGCCTGGACGCGATCAAAGGTGTCGTGATCGATTATCGGATCATGCTCACCGTCATAAACGGCATCCTTATGTTTGATCTTGCCAATGAACACGGGGTTCTTGAGCAGGAACCCCAGTGGCCCCTTGCCAAAGTAGACATTGCCGATGGTACCACCCGCCTTGCGATGGCGCGTGCGGGTACGCATGCCGCGTCGTGCGAGGTCATCTACCAGTGCCGGAACGGATTTGAGTTCAAGATAGCGGGTAAAGATATATCGCACCTCCTCGGCTTCCGTTGGCTCGATAAGTAACTTGCGTGCTTCCACACGATAGCCATGGGGGACCGTACCTCCCATCCACATGCCTTTACGCTTGGATGCAGCTTATGCCCAATTAGCGGGAGTCCCTGTCGTAGAAGGGCTAGGCTTGCCGGGTTTTGGCTTTCATTCAACCGATGAGGAATATGTCGATCTGGATCGAATCCCAGCCCGGCTTTATTTGGCAGTAGAAATGATAAAAGCTGCGGCCAGGTAATCGGCTACAATATCAGCCAAACTTTCTTGTGTTACTCAGAGCTTTTTGGAGTGACTAACCAGGCTGCCCAGCCTGCGCTTTAAATAGCTGTAGTTGAGCGCACAGCAGAACGGCGTGAATTGGACCGAGAGCCGACTGGCGGCTTTTGTGCGTGGATAGAAGAATAGCGGCCGTGTAGGCTTGCAATGGTTCAGGCCTCTTTCCCATTCCAAGAGTGGAGCCATCGGGCCAAAAACTGTTGTTTATATCGCGTCCGTCATTCCCCTTCAACGCGGCTGCCTACGTTCCGGCGGAATGGCCTGTGCGCCGGGGCGTCGAGGGTCTGCGGCACCTAAGAAAAGGCCGTTCTCGATCATGATGGATTGCGCGCTGCCCATCGTTTCGTCGGAGGTGATGGTGTGCCCTAAGGTCTGTAAAACACGCACCGTATCGGGATTGAAATTTGGCTCAACGCGCAATTTATCGCTGGTGTCCTGATAAATGCGGGGCTGATGGGTGGCTTCTTCGACATTGAGATTGAAATCGACGACGTTGACGATCACTTGCATGACCGTATTGATGATCGTGCTGCCGCCCGGAGTGCCGGTTACGAGCCAAGGCTTTCCATTCTTCATCACAATTGTCGGCATCATCGTCGACAGCATCCGTTTCCCCGGAGCCATCGCATTGAGGGGTGCTGGCAAGCCGTCACGCAGGGCTTTTGCTGCCTGTGCATGCGAGAAGTTATTCATTTGATTGTTGAGCAGCACGCCCGTTCCGGCGATCATCACGCCCGAACCAAAATCAGCGCCCAAAGTGTAGGTCGTTGACACCACATTACCCTGCGCATCCGCCACCGAGAAATGGGTGGTCGACGGGCTTTCGTATTTTAATGGATCGCCCACGCCCATTTGCGCGGCCGGTTTGGCTTTGTCGGGATCGATGAGCTTGGCGCGTGACAGGGCGTAGGGTTTTGAAATGAAGCCCTTGATCGGCGTCGTGACGAAATCGGTATCTCCCAACACAGCATAGCGATCTGCATATCCGAGCTTCATTGCCTCGGCCATGATGTGCAGCGACTTGGCCGCACCGACGCCATTCTGTTTCAGGTCAAAATTCTCAACGATGTTGAGCATATTTAGCAACGTCGCACCGCCTGCGCTGGCCGGTGGTGCCGTTACGATATCAAGGCCACGATATGTCCCGCGCAATGGCTTGCGTTCAATCGCGCGATAGGCAGCCAAATCTTCGGTGGTAATCAATCCGCCATTGGCTTTCATGTCGGCAGCAAAACGCGCCGCAACCGGCCCCTTATAAAAACCATCCGCCCCGCGTTTTGCGATTTGCGTCAGTGTCCATGCAAGATCTGGCTGCTTCAGCCTTTCCCCTGCCCGGTACAGCGCGCCATCAGGCTTGTAATAAGCAGCTTTGGCAGCCGTGCTGGTCGACAGGCGCTCTTTTCCCCAACCAAACACAAAGGCTTCGTCGGGCGTCAGGACCACACCGTCGCGGGCCAGCGCGATTGCGGGCGAAACGACGTCTGACCAACGCAGTTTGCCGAACTTTTTATGCGCCATATAGAGGCCGGCAACCGTTCCGGGTACCGATGGTGCGAGATAACCGCGACTGGCGATTTCGGATTCCCGCCCCTGATTGTCGACAAACATCGCAAGCGTCGCCGCCTTTGGTGCGACCGAACGGAAATCGAAAAAGACTTGCTCCCCGGTCTTGGCATCATGCACCAGCATGAAGCCATCGCCACCGATATTGCCCGCGCGCGGGAGGGTGACAGCCAACGCAAAGCCAATGGCGACAGCGGCGTCCACGGCATTGCCACCGCGGCGTAATATGTCCGCGCCTACCTCTGACGCGATGGCATTTTGTGACACCACCATGCCTTGTTCGCCAACGACGGGGGAATGGATGCTAGGATATTCGAGCAGCTGTTTCTTCTGCGCAATGACCGGGGATGCCGTCAACGCGACCATGGACAGCAATATGACGCCCGCACGTGACCATTTTCCGATACTCTTCATCATCAAACTCCTCCCAGCAATCGCGCAGCCCGTTCGGCCGATCCCATCGCATATGTCCAACCCAGCATGCCATGTCCTACGTTGATTGTAACCCTTGGCGCAATCTTCCTGATAATCGGAAGCGCGTTGGCCGTCATGGGACGCATACCGGCCCAGCCCTGATATGACGCCGCATAATCGGCTGCGCGCGGCAGAACGCCGGCTGCGGTCGATACCAACGCCGCAAGTTGGCGTTGGTCAACTCGAGTGTCTTTGACGCCCAATTCGGCAAGCCCGGCAACACGGATAGCACCATCAAGCGGGCAGAAAACGACTTTTCTGGAGACATCGGTAATGCTCATCTTAGGCGATGCGTGGCCCGGAGCGGCCGTAAAGGAATAGCCCTTCATCGGCATAAGCGATGAACCAAGGCCATGCTTTTTCAGCAAATTGGCAGCATCCATCCCGGCGCATATCACAAGCTGATCCGCTTTGATCGTTTCGCCCGCCTTTGTGGTCACCATGGCCGTTTCGCGGTCAGCTTTCCAGCTTTCAACCGCAGTCGCCATGCGCACGTGCACACCATATGCTTTGACCAACTGTGACAGCAGGGCATTGCAGAATTTATGGGGGTCGCCCAGTTCCTCCTGCGGCGAATAAACAGCGCCGATAAAGCCGCCCGCGCGTTCAGCAAGGGCAGCTTCTTTGTTGACCGCCTCTGTCGGGGTAAGAACCTCCTGCTCGGCCCCATGGCTTTGCCGGACCGAAACCATATCGCACGCCGATTGAAATGCCGCAGCGTCATCATAGACCAACATCTTGCCCGCGGACTGATGTCCAAATTCGATACTATGCTGTTCCAGCAAGGCGTGCATCGCCAATTGAGATTCAAGGCCCAATTGCAAACCCGCAAGGCTGTTTTCTAGGAACCGTTGGTGCGTGCAATTGCGCAAGAAGCGCATGAACCATGCAATTTGGCTTGGGTCTAAGTTCGGCCTTAAGCGAAAGCTGGAATCCAAACCCAAGGCAAGGGAAGGCAGTCGTTTGAGCAAACCGTTGCTCGCCAAGGCGTCGGTATAAATATAGCTGAGTTGCGCGCCATTTGCGAAAGAAGCACCGCTCCCCGCGACAGCAGCGCGGTCAATGATGGTGACTTCAACACCGCGTCGTGCCAATGCATATGCCGTGGCTACACCCACCACCCCTGCACCCAACACAATCGCGCGGCGGGGCAGCACATCATCGCTGGAATTTTTGGACCAATTCATCGGGTCTAGCTAAAGATGCACCCGGCAAGAGCAAGCGTCGTTGCCGAACAATAATACATCTCACCCATAACTTTGGGTTAAGTATCGGAGTGCGCTTACACAGGCGCTCGCTCTATGGCTGCAATGCCTTTTTGACCTCTGCAACAAATTGCAGCCCCAATCGCGACGGCGGCCTATCCTCCAGCCAGATTGCATGAACCCCGAACTGCATTTCCGGCGAAATGGATAGGGCTTCCAGGCCATCGCTCACCATTGATCGCGCCGTGAATTGATCAACAATCGCAATCCCCGACCCGAAACGTACCAAGGCCGCCGCGATATAATAAGTGCTGACCGATATGATCTTGCGCACATCGACCTGCGCTTTTTCCAATGTGGCTTCCACAAGATCGCCAATGGGGCCGCTGCCGTTCACGCTGATCATGTCCAAGCCGTTCAATTCGCTCATCTTCAGGGTGGTTTTACCGGATGGAAACATGCCCGGCTGGCAGATCAGATAAAGCCGCGCCGCCGATAGCTTTTCCAGTTTCAGCCTGGGGTGTTCGGGCGGATCATAGCCAATCGAAAGGTCGCATTCGCGTTCGTACAACGCGCGTGATGTGTCGTTATGGTGCAGGGTTTTGACGTCGAAGGTGACATTGGGAAATTTGGTGCGGAATGCCGAAATGGCGCGGGGTGCCACCTCAAGTCCCAGTGATGGCGCGACGCCGATCCGCAGATGACCCGTGCCTGTATTGCGTAAATTGTTGGCGGTAACCTGCAACGATGAGATGCGGCTGAAGACCTCATCTACTTCACGAAACAGCGCGTGTGCTTCGTCGGTCGGAACCAAACGTCCGCGCACCAGATTGAACAGGCTGATGCCAAGCTGCGATTCGGTGTGCCGCAATACTTTGCTGACCGCTGGCTGCGACACATTCAATCCACGCGCGGCCGCACTGATGGAGCCGTTTGCATAAACGGCGTGAAAAACTTCAATCTGCCTCAGTCTCATTTGGGCAAGTTAGCGGCGCAATTTCTGCGCCGCTAATTGCCAAGCAGTCGTCATGTCAGACGGCTTTATCAAAACTCTTTCGACAGCTCGAAATAGACGAACCGGCCGACAGCATCGTGCAACGATCCCAGGAAGCCGTAGTTCGTCGATGCGAGCGGTGGCTGCTTATCGAACAAGTTACGCGCGCCTACGCGGAACCGTGTCCCCGAAAATGCACCCTGATCGTCACCAGCGCGATATTGCACATAGGTGTTGACCGTCGTGACGCTGGGCAATTTGAAAAACTGATCGGCTACCTTAATCGTTCCCGTGTCGAAAACAGCGCCGACATAGTTGACCAAGACGCCCGCGCTTACGGGACCTGATTTCCACGTCAGGTTTCCGCTCAAGCGCCACTCAGGATTGCCGTTGACCTGAATCTGGCTTCCGGCTTGCGTAATCGTCACGCCTGTTCCCAATGTTCCGGCCGCGTTTGCAGCGATCAGTTTCGCCTGCAGTTCAGATGCCGACTGTTCATATGTCAACAGCTTCGATGCGTTGATGTCGATGTTGAAGCTGCCGATCAGCGTATTGCGCACATCATAGTTGACGCCGAAATCCAGGCCTTCCAACTCGCGCAGTCCAAGGTTGAAATAATCATCCTGAACATAATCGATTGTGCCGATCACTTGCGTACCAACCGGAGCTAGACGCACGACATTCGGGTTGCTGCGTCCGTTCTGCCGTTCGAGAAGGTCGAACAAAATCTGGTTTTGCGCGCCTTGGAGGCCGATGACGCCCTTGGAACGCAGTGACCAATAATCCGCCGTGAACGTGAGGTTACGGAAAGGCTGTACAATGAGACCTGCCGACAAGGTTTCCCCATTTTCAGGTGTCAGGTTCTGATTGCCTGAGCGAACTTCAAGTGTGCTAATACCGCTGCAGGTTGTCAGCGGGTTCAGGCGGCAAGCAGCAAAGTCAGTACGCGTATTTGCGACCTGTGTTCCGGCGCTATAAAATTGCGCAAGGTTAGGTGCGCGGAAATTTTGTGACCATGCCGAACGGAGTTTGATGCCATCGATCACGGTCCATGCACCAGCAACCTTGGTCTTGAACACATTTCCAAAGTCGGAATAATGTTCATCGCGGGCCGCAACTTGCAAATCAATTGATTGGATCAGCGGTATTTCCATATCGTCCGAAATCAACGGTACGGCGAGTTCGGCATATGCCGACACTACGGTACGACGCGCCTTTACATCGGGCGAAGGGCTGGCGCCCATGATGTCGGTGCCATAGCGAATACCCGAAACGCTGTCCGTGTACGTCGTGGTGCCATCCAGACGGTTATCCCGGTTATCTGAATAGGTTTCGCGCCGCGCTTCAATACCACTGGCGAAGCCTACGCCACCGGCAGGCAGGCTAAAGATATCGCTGTTGGAAATGCGGAAATCCCATGTGCCAAGCGATGTCGTGCTGATGCGGTGTACATCGACCAGGAAGGATTGAATGGTAGCCGCACTGTTCGGGGTACCGTCGCCAAGCGAATAATTGAGTTGATTACCACCATTGAACGGGTTGTACGCATCGGGGGTCGACCGCGCGAGCGCGGCTTGAAACAGCGTGTTGCTGACGGCATTTTTTGTGTGATCGTCGGTGCGCGCCCAAGAATAAGAGGCCGCCGAATCCCATTTGAAATTGCCCCACTCTCCGCGCACGCCGATCAGCGAGCGGATACTGTCATCGGTTACGACAAACGTACGTGGGCCGGTATCGACTGGGCGATAGTTTGTGATGCGCAGTGCAAGCCCAGTCGTTGGTACGCCAACCAGTCCGGCCAAGCGATTTGGGTTGGTCACGCCGTTGAACGTGGTTGGACCGAAGGGATTGTAATAATTGGTGGTCGGGATCGTAATAACCGCACTCGAAATCGGTGCGGATTGTTCACGCTGTCCTTCAAGCTTGGCATTATAATAGCCGAGTTCACCAAAAAGTTCGACCGATCCGATTTCTTGACGGAAGGTGCTGAAAAGATTGATGCGGTCAAGACCGCCGCGGATCGTGCGATCGGGGTTTTCATCGTAACGCAGCACACGGCTGGTGGTACCTGTGATACCGCCGCTCTTCAGACAGAGATTGCCGTTGAAGACGGCGCTTGAACAGCCAGCCGCAGTATTGGCGATCGGTTCGATGTGGAAAACGCCCGAAGTCGTCAACGCTGTCGTCGATGTGCCTTGACGGATGGTGGGCGACGGAACGGCCGTTACCGTAAATGCGCCCCAAGGCGCTGACGTTGAACGGTTGTCGAAGCCGGTATCGGCTTCCCAAGGCGTCCCGACCAGCGCGGGCATATGGTTTTCACTTGCCGAAAATGGACGTTCGCTTGCGAATAAAGGCGTCCGCTTTGTCAAGCTGCCAAAAAATGTGAAGCGCCCGCCGGATTTGGTTTTGAAACCGGCCTTGATTGCCCCGGTTTTTTCGCTCGTTCCGTCTGCAGAGCCGTAACGCGTATCGAAGCGCAATCCTTGGTATTTATCGTCAGTGACGACGTTGACCACACCAGCCACGGCATCCGCGCCGTAAACAGCAGCCGCACCGTCGCGCAAAACTTCGATCCGGCGCGTCGCGCCAACCGGAAGCGAGTTGGTGTTGGCCGTCTGTACCGGAACAAAATTCTCGGTCTGCGTTCCTGGCGTCAAAATCATGCGGCGTCCGTTGACCAGAACCAACGTGTTGCCGGTGCCGACACTGCGCAAATTGATCGACGAGTTGTCGCCGCGCGCATCGTTAAGGTTGCCGGTCGTCCGGGCCTCTTGGAACTGGACATCACCTGCCTGAGGGATCGAACGGAAGAGATCGTCACCAGAAACGCTTCCCGTGGCAGCGATACGGTCTTCGCTCAGCACCGAAACCGGAAGGGTTTCAGCAATTTTCGAGCCTTCGATGCGGCTGCCCACAACCACGATTGCTTCAGTCGATTCGGCCTCTGCTTCAGGTTGGACCGCAGTTTGCGCGAACGATGGTGTGGCTACGATGATGGAACAGCCGATAAACAAACCGGCGCGCATTGAAATTTTGGACACTGTGAATTGCCTCCCTTTGCCGCCCCCTGCGGCTTGTGCATTTACACCCGAATTGCACCAAACCCGCACATTTACAAGCAATAGTCGTTACAAATGTGTGATTAATCCATTCCATATGGTTATGGATTAATCACAAGTTGTTTATGGGAAGACGCGTGCCGAAGGGCATATGCTGGCCCACTTTCTGTATCGTTGGAGCATTTAAGATGGCAAGCAAACCTCCCCTTTCACCCGTGCGTTTCGCCGGATCGACCGCATATATTTCAGGCCAGCTGCCGCGCGGGGCAGATGGCAAAATTATCGCAGGGAATATGCAGGACCAAAGCCGCCAAGCCCTCGCGAACCTTGCGGCCGTGCTGAAATCAGAAGGCCTGCAATTGTCCGATGTCGTAAAGGTCACCGCATGGATCACCGATGTAGATGCGATGGCTGATTTTAACTTGGTATATCGCGAATATTTTGCAGAACCATATCCCACGCGATCAACAATTGTCTCGGCTTTGGTTGCGCCTGATGCCATGGTTGAGATTGAGGCCATTGCCTATAGGGATAGCCAATAAGGCTTTTGCCAAAGGCGAAATGAAACAGGGATAGTTACGTGATGGCGGATGCGAAGTTCATGAAGCGAGTGGCCCGCATAGCGCTGGCAATGGCGGCAGCATCAGGGCTGGTGGCCGCCGCGGCGCAGGAGCCGCCCGCAGACATCGTCATTCGCGGTGGCACGATCTACCCCGGCAACGCAGCTCCGTTTCGGGGCGACATAGCGATCCGCGCAGATCGCATCGTCTACGTCGGACCCAAGGCCCCCGGCGGCGCAAAGAAGATCATCAATGCAACCGGTCTGATCGTCGCGCCGGGGTTTATTGACCCCCACACCCATTCTGACGAGGCGCTCGCGTCGCGCGATCCAGCCGCACGACTGGTGTTGCCGTTTCTCATGCAAGGCGTGACGACGGCGTTCATCGGCGTCGACGGACATGGCGACACGCACATCGCCCGCACCTTGGGACGCACGGTTGCCGACGGAACCACCGCTGGGTCACCTTCCGCGGGTTCGGAGCGCGACGTCGGTATCAATTTTGCCTCTTATGTCGGATTTGGTGACGTGCGCAAACAGGTGATCGGCGAAACCGACCGCGCGCCGACAGCAGCTGAACTGACACAAATGGCTGGTCTCGTCTCCGACGCGATGTGCCAAGGCGCATTGGGGCTTTCGACCGGGCTGTTCTATGCACCACAAAGCTTTGCCAAAAGCGACGAGGTGGTTGCACTGGCGCAGGCAGCGGCGGCCAAGGGCGGCATTTACGACAGCCATCTGCGCGATGAGTCGAGCTACACCATCGGACTGCATGACGCGATTGAAGAGGCGCTGATGATTGGACGCGCGGCACGCATTCCGGTCCATATCGCACATATCAAGGCGCTTGGAGTCGATGTGCAAGGCCAGGCACCGACGATCATTGCGATGATTGAGGCGGCGCAACGCACGGGACAAGTTGTTCATGCCGACCAATATGCATGGTCAGCGTCGCACACCGGGCTTTCCGCGGCGGTGATCCCCCGCAGTGCGCAGGATGGCGGGCGCGCCGCAATGCTCAAGCGGTTCGACGATGCCCCGACGATGGAGAGGATGCGTCCAGAGATCCTTGAAAATCTTCGCCGCCGTGGCGGTGCGGCTTCCCTCCTTATCACCTCCGGCCCTGCGAACGCGCAAGGCAAGACCCTGGAAGCCTTCGCGAAAGAACAAGGTGTAGATCCGGTCGCCGCCACAATTGCTATCCTCAAGCAGAGCGAGGCGCGCGTGGCTTCGTTCAACCAGAGCGAAAACGACATTGCCGCGTTCATGCTGCGGCCGTGGGTCGTGACGAGTTCCGACGCGACGCTGGGGCATCCGCGCTATTATGGCTCATTTGCGCGCAAATATGCGACCTATGTGAAGGACGCGAAGGTGATGGGCCTTCAAGCCTTCATTGACCAGTCGACATCGACGACGGCGTCGATGTTTGGCCTTGAAGGGCGCGGGCAGCTGAAGGTCGGGGCGTTCGCTGACGTCATCGCTTTTGACCCGAAAACCTTCGCGCCGCGCGCCGACTATGCCAATCCGTTTTTGCTGGCGGCAGGGATGCACACAGTGTTGGTCAATGGCCAAGTCGCGGTCGAAAACGGCACACCCACCGGCGTTTCAGCCGGCCGCCCACTGCCCCGCCAGCCCATAGCAGGCACGTGCCGATAACACATCTGCTTGCTTACCCGTTTATTTGAACGTCTGGTTTCAGGGATCGCGCGCGGGCCTTGAAACGGCAACAACTGGGCGTAAAGCGGACCTGCCTTTTGGTATACGCGAACGTTCTTTTGAGCACCGGCATCACACTCCACATATCCTCGCAAACTGCACGCCCCGCGATCCTATATCGAAGTGCCAGCTCAAAAACTGACTGGTAGAGTCGACCTGGTCATCGTGACGACCGTGCGGAAAGCTGGCGATCTCGGCCCGAAGATCCTCAAGCCAAGGCGCCCGCTCGGGCAACCACACATGCCCAGCCTCGATGCGGACGGATTGCGCATGGAGCCGCGTGATCTTGTCATCCTTTGGCAGGAACGCGGTTGGATAGGGGATGCCATGATGTTCGATGCGCAGCTGCTAGATGAGGGATGTGCCTGACCCTTTGTCTTCAATGATGATGTTGCGGACATTCCATTGGATCGCCAGTTCGACAATGCGCCGCTTTAGAGATGGAAAATCTCGCCGCGCCCGATCGACGTCGAGAAAATAAAGGTCGCTTCCGATCGCGCCCCATGTTGTGCATACGCTAAAGTCATGCTGTTCGTCCGCCTTTGAGGCTGTATCCCGCGATCACTTCGCCGGACGCAAAGAAGATCACATGGCAAATCCGAACTGAGGAATGAGCGTTCCGAACGTCGCAATGATGTCCTCAGGACACTCCGGGCCGAACCAGACTGCACCACGCAACAGGATTTCCGACATTCTCTAAAAAGTTATGACGCGCTCGCAACGGAGCAGCTTATGGAATGGCATAACAATGCATTTGGCAGCTGCATTTGACGGGGCAGATAACTCCAATGGTTTGCCTAGTCATAGGGCCCATGATAGAAAATCAAAAAGGAGGGGCGTCACGACCCCGATCGGGGTACTGGAAATGCAAAAAGGCGATCTTGGCTATGGTGTCGTGAACGGGAATCAGGTTGTATTTGGACGCACAATTCCAGCCTGAGCGCGGTGCACGCCTGAATCGCAGCATTCTGGAAAACGACGTCCGGCCCAGAAACGCCAAAAGAGTATAGGGAGGATGCAGGCTGATGCTAACTAAAGGCGACGAATATCCAATCCACCAGACCGCTGAGCCCATCGCATATTCCGGGACAGATAGGAACTTTTACGACCGGTATTTCTTTAACGGCTATCAGGCAGATGGCAGCGATTTTTTCGCGATCGCCTTTGGCGTTTATCCGCACCTGAACGTTGCCGATGCGCATTTTTCCTGCATCCGGGGCGATGTCCAATATTGCGTTCATGCCTCCCGCTTATTGGATATGGAACGGATGGACCTCACCGTCGGCCCCATCACCATTGAGATAGTCGAACCACTTAAATCATTGCGCGTTGTCGTCGACAACCATGAAGGAATATCCGCCAATCTGACCTTTGTTGGCCGCGCATTCCCGGTTGAAGAACCGCGCTTCACCCGAAGGATCGGGCCGCGGACCTTTATGGATTATACCCGCATGACGCAAAACGGGCGTTGGCAGGGCTGGATTGAGGTAGATGGCATTCGGCGGGATATCGACGGCGCTGTTGGTACGCGTGATCGCAGTTGGGGTATCCGCCCCATTGGCGCCAGCGACCCGCAGCCCACGGTCCCGCAAACTATCCCCCAATTCTACTGGCTGTGGAGCCCCGTGAATTTTCACGATGGTGCACTCTATTTTCATGTGAATGATGATGCGCAGGGCCGACACTGGAATATCCGGGCGGTATGGTGCCCGGACGGCGCAGCTGCGCATGAAATGTTGGAAAGTGACGCGTGCGAAATGGCGGTCACGCTTAAGCCCGGCTGGCGTCACGCGGAACAGGCAGTGCTTAAAGCAGAACTCCCAGATGGGCGAAATGTCACGGCCGTCTTTGAACCGGGAACAGCTTTTCTCATGCGCGGCATCGGCTACGGCCACCCGCAATGGCCACATGGTGGGTGGAAGGGTGTATTAACGGTAGAGCGCGAAGATATTGACCTGACGACCGTTGAGGCGGGCCGCGCCGATCATCTCCACATACAGGCCGTCTCTCGCGTTACCATGACGCTGGGCAGTGAGAGCCAGACAGGTATAGGCATTCTGGAACAGTTGATCCTTGGCGCTTATGAACCGCTCGGTCTGAAGAGCATTTTCAATGATTGATGCAATCCCCGGTCTGGCCGATATGACCCCTGCTTGGTTGACGGAGCAGCTGCACAATAATGGCTATGATGCAAAGGTCATGTCGCTTGAATCGCACGCCATAGGCACCGGACAGGTCGGCGCGACGTACCGCCTTAAACTGACATATGATGGCCCTGCGAACGGCGCGCCTCCGACGCTCGTGGCAAAATTGCCATCCAATGATCCTATCAGCAAAGCTGCCGGTAGATCCTATATGACCTATATGCGCGAAAGCCGTTTTTATGGGCTTTTTGCGGGTAAGAAACCGATGGCGATACCCAGCCATCTGTTTATCGCGTTTGATGACGACAGCCACGATTTTGCTTTGCTGATGCACGATCTTCCATCACATGCACCGGGCAATCAATTGTTGGTTCCAACACGGGCAGAGGCCGAACTGGCAATGGATGCGGCGGCTGGCATTCACGCGGCCTGGTGGGGTGATCCATCGCTCGACACGCTTGACTGGCTGAGCGGCACGAAAGCTGTTCCGCCCCAGATGGACAGCGACGCGATTTATACGATGCTTTGGCCTGCATTTTGTGACCGATATCGCGACCGGATCACCAAAGAGATGAAAATGGTCGGTGAGCGTTATTTGGGCAACATCAAACGATGGTTAGACTCACGTTCCGGTCCGCGTTGTCTCACGCACAATGATTTTCGTCCAGATAATATGCTGTACTGCGCCGACGACGAGGACAAGCCTATCGTCATCGTCGACTGGCAAACCGTTGGTGTCGGCGAAGGTGCAAGCGACATAGCCTATTACCTTGGCACATCGATGGACCCGGCTACCCGTAAAGCAGAAGAGCACGGTCTTCTGGCGCGGTATAGAACGCAATTAGATCGGCACAACGTGCCCGTCGCAGACCTTGCCCACCAGTGGGATGCCTACAGGCTTGCGTCTTTTTCGGGAATGCTCATGGGCGTAACGGCGTCAATGGTCGTGGAACAGACCGACCGGGGCGACGCAATGTTTCTGGCTATGTCAGAGCGGTCGGCTTTGATGGCGATAGACCATGCCGAGATTGCCCTTGATTTCTAGCCCCGCATTCTAACGTGATCTCCATAAGCGCGATGCGCGTCCGCTAAGCGCTTGACGGCAGGCGGGTTTTCCCGCCATGCGGATGCTCATGCGTTTCTTCTCTGACAATGCCGCCCCGGTGCACCCCGCTGTCATGCAAGCCATGGCCGATGCCAACCATATCGACACCGCATATGATGGTGACCAATGGAGCGCGCAGCTCGATGCCGCATTCTCCGCTATGTTCGGCCGGGATGTCGCGGTGCTGTGGGTGGCAACGGGGACAAGTGCCAACTGCCTCGCGCTTGCATCGCTTGTTCAGCCGCATCAGGGCGTCATTTGCCACCGTGAAGCCCATATTGAGGTTGATGAATGCGGCGCGCCGGGTTTCTACACCGCTGGTGCAAAGCTGACGCTGATCGAAGGCGATGGCGCCAAGGTAACGCCTGAAACGGTTGAGGCTTGTCTGAACGGCATTCGCAACGATGTGCATCAGGTGCAGGCTGCAGCATTGTCGATTACCAACGCAACCGAATATGGCATGGTCTACGGCCCTGCCGAAGTCGCCGCACTTGGTGCATTGTGCCATGATCGCGGCCTTGGCTTGCATATGGATGGTGCGCGTTTTGCCAATGCAGTGGCAACTTTGGGCTGTGCGCCAGCCGACGTGACGGTGAACGCCGGCGTGGATGTGTTGAGTTTCGGCTTCGTCAAAAATGGCGGCATGGGGGCAGAGGCGCTGGTCTATTTTGACCCGGCGCTCGCCGACGCTGCGCGCTATCGGCGTAAACGGGCTGGGCATTTGCAGTCAAAGGGCCGCTTCCTTGCGGCGCAATTGTTGGCGATGCTGGAAAATGATATGTGGTTAACCAATGCGCGTTCCGCCAATGCAGCGGCGCAAATCATTGCGGGCGCAGCAGCCGAACGATTGCTGTATCCGGTGCAAGCCAATGAGATATTCTTGCGCCTGACGCCCGCTGAGGCGGCAGCGTTGCGGGCACAAGGTTTTGACTTTTACGACTGGGGTGTTGTCGACGAAAACTGGGGCGCGGCGCGGCTCGTCACCAGTTGGCAACATACCGAGGCTGATGTCGCCCCGCTAGCCCGCGCGATTGCTGCATTATGAGCACGACCGGGGGGGAATCCATCACAGAGCCCGGATTTCTGACGCCACGGGTATGGATACCCTTTATGGTGACGTCGCTCATCTGGGGATCTACTTGGCTGGTCATCCGCGATCAATTGGGTACAGTGCCGCCGACCTGGTCTGTGGCCTATCGCCTGATTGTGGCCGCCATCGCTATGTTCATCCTAGTCATCGTGATGCGCCAGCCGGTGAAGATAGATCGGCCAATGGTCGGTTGGACAATCCTGCTTGGCGTAATGCAATTCGGGATGAACTACAATTTTGTCTATGCCGCTGAACATTATATCACGTCGGGATTGGTCGCGGTGGTATTCGCGCTGTTGATTGTGCCCAATGCGGTGCTCGCCAAATATTGGCTTGGACGGTCAATCGGCGGAGCGTTCATATTAGGATCAGCGATTGCCTGCGTCGGCGTCGGGTTGTTGATGCTGCAGGAATACCGCGCTGCCCCTATGGGCGGAACCGATGCACTGATTGGGCTATTTTTGGTAATATGTGCCGTCGTTACAGCATCGGTCTCCAATGTGCTTCAGGTGACGCCAAAGGTTGCGCGATACCCAACGATCACCATATTGGCGTGGTCAATGTTCTGGGCCAGCTTGGCCAATGCCGCTTTTGCATTCGTCATGGATGGTCCGCCAGTTATCGACATGCGCCCCGGATATATCGGCGGTGTGCTGTATCTGAGCATCATCGGTTCGGTCGTAACCTTCCCGCTTTATTTTCGCCTCATCCGCGACATTGGCCCCGGCAAGGCTGCTTACACGGGCGTGGTCATTCCGGTCTTTGCGATGATCCTATCGACGATATTCGAAGGCTATGTCTGGTCGACATTGGCGATGGCGGGTGGAGCGTTGGTGATGGTTGGCCTCGTCGTCGCAATGCAGACGCGCAAGTCTTAGGGTACTGAAGGGGGTGAGGTGAATGCCTGCCGCTCACCCGTCAAACGGCCGGCCCCGCAAGCAGGCAGCCCAATTCTATATTATTGCGCGCGCAGCCAATAATGCGCTTAGGCCCTGCCGGTAATCTGCGTATTTCGGCGTCCATCCAAGCAGCCGTTTCGCCTTCATATTTGAAACACGCCGGTTTTCGGCATAAAATCCGCGCGCCATAGGCGACAGCCCTGCCCCGTCCAACGTCATCAGTGGCGGCCAATCCTGCCCCAAAAGATCGCACGCATATTCGATGACATCATTTTGCGACGCCGGTTCATCATCGGCGATGTTGTACACGCCAGCGGGCCCATCAAATGCGGCAATGACTGCGCTAACAATGTCATCAACATGCACACGGCTGAAAATTTGCGCAGGCATATCGATCCGATGCGCCTTGCCATCTTCGACACGTTCCAACGCAGATCGACCCGGGCCGTAAATACCGGGCAAGCGAAAGACCGCAACGTCCTGGCGCAAGGCCTGCCACGCAAGGTCAGCATCGGCGCGTGCGGTTCGGCGCCCTTCACCAATAGCCGCGCTCTCGTCGACCCACGCACCGCCCGTGTCGCCATATACACCCGTTGAGGACAAATAGCCGAGCCAAGAGGCGGCACCACCTGCAATCCTGTCGCCATATTTCAAAAGCACGGGGTCGCCGCCCTCACCCATAGGCGGAACGCTCGACAGAATATGTGTGGCGTTTTCGATTGAAGCACAGACTGCCGCTTCATCGTCAAAGGCAATCGCGTCGCCACCGCTCATCCGCCGCGTTCCGGTGACGTGCCAGCCGCTTTCACGAAGGCTGTCGGCGAGACGCGAGGCGGTGTACCCCATTCCAAATATGAGCATGTGACGGTGCATCGGCATGGGTTCGCAATCTAATGGCTTGCCGTCAAGCACCGCAATTGCAATTAAGCATATAGGGAGGAACCACGCCACGTGACCGTCGAAGTTATCAAGTCAAAATTACTGGGTGACATTGCGCACGGATTCCTTGGACGCGGTGGCGGTGTTTCCGCAGGCATTTATGCGGGGTTGAACTGCAGCCTTGGTTCGGACGATGTGCGCGACAATGTCATCGAAAACCGGCGGCGTGCGGTATCTGCCGTGATGCCCGGGGCGGCACTTGCGCGGGTGTACCAAATCCATTCGCCTGATGTGGTCACCGTCACTGGCCCCATTGACCAAGACGACCCGCCCAAGGCCGATGCGCTGGTGACGGATAGGCCGAACATCCTGCTTGCGGTCCAAACCGCGGATTGCGTGCCGGTGTTATTTGCCGACAGACAAGCCGGTGTCGTTGGTGCAGCACATTCGGGATGGAAGGGCGCATTTACAGGCGTCAACGAAAACACGATATTGGCGATGGAGGCACTGGGCGCACAGCGCGAGCGGATAGCCTGCGCGATTGGCCCATGCATCGCACAAAAAAGCTATGAGGTTGATGCTGGTTTCTTTGAACGTTTTGCCGACGCCAACCCCGAAAATGCGCGGTTCTTCCGCGATGGCAGAGCGGGTCATTATCAGTTCGATATCGAAGGCTATGTTGCGGCGCGACTTGCCGCCGCCGGCATCACAACGGTCGAGTGCATGGGACAGGATACCTACAGCCAACCAGACCGCTTTTTCAGCTATCGGCGCAGCTGCCACCGCAGTGAACCGGGCTATGGCGGACAAATGTCGTTGATTGGAATATGGAGCAATGATGGTGGCTGAATCGGGCATAACGCGGCAGCGCTTTAAATCGATAATGGGCGGTTCCGCAGGGAATCTGGTCGAATGGTATGACTGGTTCGCCTACGCGACATTCAGCATTTATTTTGCGCCATTGTTTTTCCCTGAGGGCGATTTGACAGCCCAGTTGCTCAACACAGCGGCAATCTTTGCGGCTGGTTTTCTGATGCGTCCCATCGGTGCCTGGGTGATGGGTATTTACGGCGACAAGCATGGCCGAAAGGCCGGGCTTACCTTGTCCGTGTTGTTGATGGCGGGCGGTTCACTCGCCATTGCCTTTGCGCCAACCTATGCGCAGGCTGGGGTTGTCGCGCCGACCATCTTGGTCATCGCACGGATGGTGCAAGGGCTGTCGGTTGGCGGTGAATATGGATCAAGTGCCACCTATTTGTCGGAAATGGCCCCGGCGGCGCGGCGCGGCTTTTGGTCGAGTTTCCAATATGCAACGCTGAGCGGTGGGCAGTTGCTGGCCATTTTGGTCGCCCTGATCTTGCAAGCGCTATTGAGCGAGGCGCAAATGGGCGATTGGGGCTGGCGCATTCCGTTCGTGATTGGGTCCATTCTGGCATTGTGCGTCTATCTTTTGCGTCGGACGATGTCTGAAACAAAATCATTCACCAATATTGACCAGAAACGCGAACATTCATCGCTGAAATTGCTTTGGCGGGATCATAAACGCTCCTGCATATTGGTCGCGGTGATGTCGGGTGGCGGCGGCCTGGCGTCTTATGCTTTCACCACCTATATGTTGAAATATCTGATCAACACCGCTGGTTTTGAAAAGCAAACTGCGACGTTGATCATCGCAGGCGTGTTGATTTGGTCCTTCTGTCTGCAGCCCATTGCAGGGATGCTCGCCGACCGCTTTGGGCGAAAACCGCTGCTGCTGATCGCAGGCGCAGGGGTCGCGCTGGTCTCGGTGCCAATCTATACATTGGTTGGCCAAGCCACCTCGCCCATCGTCGCGTTGGCGCTGATTTTGATCCCGATTACACTGCACGGCGGATATACGGCCAACAATGCAATGGTAAAAGCGGAGCTATTTCCCGCCCATATCCGCGCGCTGGGCGTTGCGTTTCCTTATGCGGTCGGGAACACCATATTTGCCGGGACACTGGAATATGTCGCTTTGTGGTTCAAAAGTTCGGGCAACGAAACGGGGTTTTTCTGGTATGTCGCGATTTGCGTCGGCGCGACGGTGATTGCCTATCTGATGCTTCCTGAAACGCGCGACACGAGCTTAATTGAGGAAGATTAAGCCAGGCTGCTATCCCACTTCGAACAGGCCTTCGCTCAGGCTTTAGGATCACGCCAATCCAATATGGGCCAGCCCTTGGTCACCGCAAGGCGGGCAAGCCGCCCGTGCGGATTGGTGGCGAAAGGTTCATCGGCATAGCTGAGCAACGGGGCATCGGACACATGGTCTGAATAGGCACGGATATGGCAATTTTCGCGTGACAGACCATGGGCTTCCATCCAGCCTTTAACCCGTTCAAGTTTCGCCGCGTCATAACAATTATGCCCATCAATGCGGGCCAAAACATGTCCGGTGCTGTCCGTGGCAAGGTCCGTCGCGATGACATCATCAAAACCAAGCCGCTTTGCGATCGCCTCGACATATAGCCGGTACGACGCCGTTGCCATGACGTGGCGATAGCCCGCCGCTTTTTCGTCAGCCACGCGCGCAAGCAACTGCGGATAGACATTTTTGCCCACCACAATGTCCGCATGACTTTCCAGATATTTGGCAAATCTGGCCCTTGGAACGCGGTGGCCGATAAGCAATGTCTGCGAAAACTGCTTTAGCCGCGCACGGTCCCACAGCTTCAGCGCATATAATGCCAGCCCAAGCGGTAAGAGCGGCGAAAGGAACAATCGCCACGGCGACTTGTTAAACGCCATATGCAGGAGGAACCCATTATAGGTGGCGCGTCGCGTGACGGTCTTGTCCATATCATATATGGCAAGCAGCGTTGGTTTGGCGTCAGTCATCGGTCTGCTACAGGCATAATATAATGGAAGAAGTCTAGAGGCTTGTGATACTTCCCTTTATACGCCAGTTATATGGCTATGGCTAACGCTGCAGAGTTCTTGCAAGAAGACCTGACCGATGGCGGGCAAATCCTCCGCTTATCGGGCAGCTTTACCATAGCTTTGATCGGCGATATCGACGGCCGCTTGCGCTATTTGTCCGCCGATGTGCGCAAAATCGATCTCAGCGCGGTTGAACATATGGATACGGTTGGCGCGTGGCTTGTTCACCGCACCGCAAAAACGTCGGGCGCCGAAATCATGGGTGCAGGTAAAGACGCCAGTCGCCTGCTGCAGGCTGTAAGTGGCGCGGATCAGACCGATATACCGCCGCGACCGCATCCGCCATCGTTTGAGCGGTTCCTGGCCGACGTGGGCCATAGTGTCGTCATCAGCTTTACAACGCTTTTGCAATTTCTGGGCTTTGTTGGTCAGGTTGTGAAAGCATCTTTCATACTTGCGATGAACCCCGGCCGTTTCCGCTGGCATGCCGTGGTCCAGCATTTTGACATGGTCGGTGTGCGTGCGTTGGGCATCATTGGCCTGATGAGCTTTCTCATCGGTATCGTCATTGCACAGCAAGGTGCGGTCCAGTTACGGCAATTTGGCGCCGAGGTGTTCACCATCAACCTGATTGGCCGGCTGACCTTTCGCGAATTGGGAATTTTGATGACCGCGATCATGGTCGCCGGTCGGTCGGGCTCGGCCTTTGCTGCGCAAATCGGCACGATGAAAATCACCGAAGAAATTGATGCGATGCGCACCATAGGTGTCGTGCCAGTCGAAGCTTTGGTTGTTCCAAGGGTCATTTCAGCGGTCATGATGATGCCCTTGTTGGGCATATTCGCATCGCTGATGTCCGTTATCGGCGGCGGACTTTTGTGCTGGGTCGTTCTCGAAATTCCACCCGCGACCTTTGTGCAGCGGCTGCGTGAAGTTACGCCGATGACCGATTTCTGGATTGGCATGATTAAGGCGCCCGTCTTTGGCGCAATCATCGCCATGGCCGGCTGTTTCCAAGGGATGCAAGTGCATGGCAATGCGGAGCAGGTCGGATTGAAAACCACTGCTGCAGTGGTGCAGGCCATATTCCTCGTCATCGTCCTCGATGCATTTTTTGCTATATTCTTCAGCGAAATTGGCTGGGATTAAACGATGAACCAACCAAACATCATTTCCGTGCAAGGCCTGTGCAACAGCTTTGGCGAACAGGTCATTCACCAAGATTTGAATCTCGAGGTGCGCCGTGGCGAGATTCTGGGTGTTGTGGGTGGGTCGGGCACGGGCAAGTCGGTGTTGATGCGGTCCATCATTGGTCTTCAAGAACCCGTCGCCGGTAAAATCCGCGTTTTCGACGAAGGCATGATCGGCAAGGAAGAGGACGAGGCCAGTGACGTTCGGCGCCGGTGGGGCGTATTGTTTCAGGGCGGCGCATTGTTTTCAACGTTGACGGTGGCTGAAAATGTGCAGGTCCCGCTGCGCGAATTCTATCCGGATTTCAATAAGGCGTTGCTCGACGAAATCGCCCATTATAAAATTTACCTCAGCGGGCTTCCGGCCGATGCAGCCCATAAATTTCCATCCGAACTTTCCGGCGGTATGCGCAAACGCGCGGGCCTCGCGCGGGCCTTGGCGATGGATCCCGAGCTTCTGTTTTTGGATGAACCAACGGCTGGGCTCGATCCCATCGGCGCTGCAAACTTCGATAATCTGACGCGGGATTTGAAAGAAACGCTTGGCCTCACCGTATTCCTGATTACGCACGATCTCGACACGCTCTACGCAATTTGCGATCGGGTCGCCGTAATCGCGGACAAGACGGTTATCGCGGTCGGTGCGATTGAGGAATTGCTGGCCATCGATCACCCATGGATTAACGAATATTTCAGCGGACCACGCGGGCGGGCGGCACGCCGTGGTCATGACAAGCACAATAACCCACAACCGCATTTACATCAGCCAGGAAGGTCATAGGACAGTAAGATGGAGACCAAATCCAACTATGTGATGGTGGGCGCTATCACGCTTCTTCTTGTGGCCTTGCTCGCGGCATTCACCGTTTGGCTGTCACGCGCTGCCGAAGGCGACAAGAAAGAATATGACATATTCTTCCAACAGTCGGTGAACGGTCTTGCGAAGGGCTCAGGCGTTTCCTTCTCCGGTGTACCGGTCGGCGAAATCCAAAGCATTGAATTGTGGGAACCCGATCCAGAATTTGTCCGCGTTCGCATCGCTATCAAGGACAGCGTTCCCGTGCTTCTGGGCACCACTGCGACGATCAACGGCGTCGGCTTTACCGGCGTTTCTGAAATTCAACTGGACGGCGCGGTCAAGGGTGCACCTGCTTTGGTATGTCCAGAAGCCAACCCGAAATCGGCATGTCCCACCGGCGTTCCCGTCATCCCCACAAAGCCAGGGGCCTTGGGGGAATTGTTGAACAATGCGCCGTTATTGTTGGAGCGGCTTTCGGCGTTGACCGAGCGGTTGACGAACATTCTGTCTGACAAGAACCAGCAATCCATTGAACAGATATTGGACAATGTCGAAAATCTTTCGGGCACGCTGGCTACACAAGGTCCGGATTTGCGCGCCGCGATTCAAGAATCGCGCATCGCGTTGCAAAAGGCAGGCCTTGCCGCAGATGAAATCACCAAAATGGCGGGCACCACCAACAAGCTGCTTGATAGCGATGGCCGCCCTATGCTGGCTGAACTGCGTAAAACGCTTCGCTCCGCCAATGGAAGTCTGGCTGCGCTGGAAACAACGTTGAACAATGCCAACCCGGCAATTGAAACGCTAAATACGCAGACATTGCCAGAGGTTACGCAATTGGCGCGCGACCTGCGCGAATTGTCTGTCTCTTTGAAATCGGTCACCGACAAGGTTGATCAGGGTGGTATTGGCAGCGTCGTCAACGCGCCGGCATTGCCCGATTATCAACCTGGCAGCAGGAAGCAAAAATGATGTTCAGCAAATTATCCGGCGCACGCTTATTGGCCTTACCCGTCATTCTCAGCCTCGGTGCTTGTGTAAGCTTCGAGACGAAAGCGCCGCCCTCCATGCTCGTGCTGACCGCCGATAACAGCGTGACTGCAGGTGCAGCCCGAACGGCATCGGCGGCTGATGCTCTGGTAATACAAACGCCGGAGGTGCCACGTAAACTCGACACGAACCGCGTGCCGGTCCAGATTAACGCCAGCAGCATTGCCTATGTGAAGGATGCGTTTTGGGCCGACAAGCCGGCCCGGTTGATGCAGCAACTATTGTCCGAAACGGTATCGGCCAAAACCGGTCATTTGGTACTCAGCGAAGTCGATGCCGGCGGCAAAGCAGCACGCTTTATTTCCGGCAGCCTATTGGAATTTGGTGTGGACGCCGCAACCAATGAAGCCGTGGTGGTCTTTGACGCCGTAAAAATCACGCGCGGCAACCCCACCGAAAAACGCAGATTTGAAGCCCGCCGACCCGTTGCCGCTGTTGAAGCCACGCCTGTTGGCGCAGCGTTGAATGAAGCGGCAAATGACGTGGCTTCGCAGATTGCCGAATGGGCGGACTGAGCGCTTAAGGGTGAACTAGCGAAGGAATCCTTCGGGTTCGGGCCAGCCCTTTGCATATGTCGCCATCACTTTGAATAAGGCGCCCATGGATTCACGGGCAACAAGCCTGCTGCGCGCGGCGGAAATTTCCGTGGCCCGATCAGGATTTGCCTGCGCCAAGCTCGTGGCGCGCTGATCGATACCCAATCCCGACAACCAAGCACCCTGATCGCATGGCCCCGCAACGTTGAGGCCAGATCTTTGTGCGCAGAGCGAAAGCGCATGGAAATTCACATGTGCAGTCAAATCGCAATGACCAGGATCCGAAAACGGGTCCGCATATTTGTGATTTTGCACCGCCTGCAACGTGCTGCCCAGCGCTGGCTCAAGATAACCATAATCAACGGTCAACATAACTCCGCCCTGTCCGGACAGGCGCGTGGAAAGCTTGTCCATCACTAAAGCGGCATCCGGGCACGTTTCGTAAATACTTCCAACCGACGCCATGCGAAATTGTTTAGGAACTAGGGCGTCCGTGGAACGCGGACCCGGCATTGCGGCAAACCGTGCACTATGATCGGGGACAACAACTCTCTCGTGCCAGCCGGCGTTCGTGGCAATCATCTGCACGATGGGCAGCGCATCAAAGAATTCGTTCGCCACGATAAACAATGGCGCGTCGGTTGGGAGCGTTTCCACATCATCATGGAACATAGCAAGGGGCACAGCAGCCCGCTGCTTTTCTCGCAAGGCCGGGCTATTCTCGATAAAATGAACCTGTGGTTCACATCCGAAACGCTTCATTGTCCGAAGCGCATCGGCAGCCAGCGTACCCCTGCCCGGCCCCAGTTCGACATAATAACATGGCGAAGGACGGCCACGCCGCAACCAAATATCGCTCAACCAAATTCCGACCATCTCGCCGAACATCTGGCTGATCTCAGGTGCCGTTATGAAGTCGCCATCGGCGCCCAAAGGATCCGCGCGGCTATAATATGCGGTGTTTGCCACGCGCATATATTCGGCAACACTGATTGGGCCAGACGCTTCAATGCGGTGTGTGAGGCGTTGGCTTGTCGTCTGCGTGTCAGGCGGCACTGTTACGCAGCCTGCGAGCCCCTGCCGTGAATAAGAGGAACAAGCCGATTAGGATCATCGGGGTGGTCAACCACTGCCCCATGCTGAGGCCGCTTGCTTCGACCAACCACTGTAACTGCTGGTCCGGTTCCCGGAAGAATTCGATCGTAAAGCGCGAAAGACCATAGATCACAGCCGCCATGCCACACAGAAAGCCGGGTTTGTAGCGTGCGTCTGTTTTCCAAAACAACGGCCACATGATCGCTGCCATCAATAGCCCTTCAAGCCCAGCTTCATACAGCTGGCTTGGGTGCCGCGGCAAATCGCCACCATTTGGGAACACAATGGCCCAAGGCACGTCCGTCACGCGGCCCCAAAGCTCATCATTCACGAAATTTGCCAACCGGCCGAAGAAGAGGCCAAACGGGACGCAACATGCGAGATAATCACAAAGCCGCAGGAAAGAGAGCTTATACTTGCGCGCCAAAAGCCAGAGAGCAAAAATGATTCCAAGCGCGCCGCCATGGAACGACATGCCACCTTCCCACAGCTTGAAGACATCTACCGGGTTCTGCAAAATCGATGGCTGGTAGAACAAGATATACCCCGTTCGTCCGCCCAATATGATGCCCAGCGTCGCGTATAAAATGATATCGTCTGCATGGTCACGCGACATCGGCGCGCCCGGCCGCGCCAGCAGTTTGAGCAAAAAGCCGTAGCCAAGCAAAATACCTACAAGATAGGCCAAGGAATACCAACGCAGCTGAAAGAAGCCCAGATCAAGCGCAACGGGGCCAACGCCAAGGTCGGTAAATTGAATATAGCCAGCGGCGGTTGAAATAATCTCGAATGACACAATATTTCCTCAGGACCTTTTGACAATCCTATAGAGGGAAATAGAAGGTGCACAAAGAGTTTAGGAGAGAATCACATGCCGTCCCAATTGGACCTCGCGATCGACGCTACCATAAATCGTCTCATGACCGACGATGGCCCTTTAACGGTGACCTATGTTGAAAAATTTGGTGTGCAATTGCCCATGCTGGCGAAAGCACCCGGCAACATGGCCGACTATCTGGCATTCTTTTGCGCCACGCATGCGGACAAAGAATTTCTGGTAGATGGCGACATCCGGCTAAGCTTTCGCGAAACTTATGCCGCAGCGCGCGTGCTGGCTGGCGGCTTAGTCGACGGGCACAAACTTCAAAAAGGCGACAGGGTCGGGATCGCCGCGCGCAATTCGGCCAACTGGATCATTGCCTATATGGCCATTGTTATGGCCGGCGGCGTTGCAACTTTGCTCAACGGTTGGTGGCAAGGTGGCGAATTGGCCGAAGGCATCCGCATGGTCGGCTGTCGCTATGTCCTCGCGGATGAACAGCGCGCTGCGCGCTTGACAGGGCACGACATTGGCGGTTGTGAGCTATTGATATTCGGTCATGATGGCGCGCCGACAGAAGGGCTGTCTGTCTTGACCTCAAAAGGAGGCGGCGCAGAAACACCGCTGCCCGCACTTGCCCCCACAGACAATGCAACAATTCTGTACACATCCGGTTCGACAGGTCAGTCCAAAGGCGCGGTTTCCGACCACCGGGCCGTCGTTCAGGGCGCGATGAGTTACGTGGGCCAGACACTCGTCTTTTTCGAGCTTCTTTCGTCCACTGGTCAGGCCATGCCAGCCCAGCCATCGGCGCTGGTTAACGTTCCATTGTTTCACGTTACCGCGTCCATTCCATTGGTTCTGCAAAGCTTCGCGATTGGGCGCAAGTTGGTATTGATGCCG
Organism: Sphingorhabdus sp.; assembly: GCF_044354325.1. Taxonomy (GTDB): domain Bacteria; phylum Pseudomonadota; class Alphaproteobacteria; order Sphingomonadales; family Sphingomonadaceae; genus Sphingorhabdus_B. Next base: position 25,682 of record NZ_JBILAF010000013.1, read on the forward strand.
AAATGGGATGCGGAAGAAGCCATGCGCATCATCGAAAAGGAACGCATCAGCTATTTCGTTGGCGTTCCATTGATGAGCATTGAACTCGCGACGCACCCTAACCGTCACAAATATGACCTTACCAGCTGCACGGCCTTCGCGGCTGGCGGCGCCCCACGCCCCGTGGAACATGTCAAAAAAATCCGTAAGGAAATGAGCTGGGGCTATCCGCTGCTGGGTTATGGCCTTACCGAAACGAACGGCGTGGGCTGCGGCAACTTCACCGATAACTATCTGGAAAAGCCCACCAGCACTGGACCAGCCACGAAGCCCTTGGTCGAAGTGCAAATGCTTGATGATGATGGAAACGTTCTTCCGCAGGGTGAACGCGGCGAAGTCGGTATTCGCACCATCGCGAATTTCAACGGTTACTGGAACAACGAACAATCGACGCGTGACGCGTTTACCGCTGACGGATTCTTCCGGACCGGAGATATCGGCTATCTCGACGAAGATGGTTATCTGTTCATCGTAGACCGCAAAAAAGACATCATCATCCGCGGCGGTGAAAACATCAGCTGCCCAGAAGTAGAAGCCGCCGCATATGAACATGACTCGATTGTCGAGCTATCCGTGTTTGGCATTGCCGATGACAAATATGGGGAAGTTCCAGGCATCGTCTATCACACGAAGGATGGGGTCGAGCTGACCGAGGATGAGCTCAAAGCGTTCCTCGCACCACGTCTAGCGCCATTCAAAATCCCGGCCCATTTCTGGCAAGTGGCAGAGCCATTGCCGCGTCTTGGTACCCAGAAAATCGACCGCGTTGCTTTGCGCCGGGAATATAATGCAAAGGTTTCTGCTTGATGCTGACATAGGGCGTGAACGCGCCTAGAGTGTCTGTATGACTTCAGCGCCTGACCGGATTATAAAGCAACGCGACATTATCGACAGGACTGCGCTTGCCGATAAAATTGAATCTATTGTTGCAGAAGACGGTCCTCAGCGCTGCCGTCCGCAGATCCTTGAGCTTTTGCAAGGCGCGTTGGCGGACGGGCGCGCCGAAATCAAAAGACGACTGGGTGAAAACCCGTCACAGGGTTACCGCGCGTCCGCAGAGCAAGCCTTTCTGGTCGATCAGATTGTCCGGCTTATTTACGACTATGTGACCGTCCACGCATATCCCGCGGCGAACCGCTCAGCATCGGAACGGATCGCTATCCTTGCGGTGGGCGGATATGGCCGCGGCGAGATGGCGCCGCATAGCGACGTCGATATCGGGTTTGTTACCCCTTACAAAAGAAGCTCATGGACCGAACAAGTCGTCGAAGCGATTTTGTACCTTCTTTGGGATCTCGGCCTGAAAGTTGGCCAATCCAGCCGGTCTTTGGATGAGACCGTGAAAATGGCGCAAGAAGATCTAACGATCCGTACCGCGCTTTTGGAAAGCAGGTTCGTTTGGGGCGACCGTGCCGTTTACGAAGAGGCCGCATTACGCTTCTGGAACGAAGTGGTCGCAAATACGGCGCCCGATTTTGTGCGCTTGAAAATGGCCGAACGCGATGAACGGCACAAGCGTATGGGCGACAGCCGCTACGTTGTGGAACCCAATATCAAAGACGGCAAAGGCGGCCTGCGCGATTTACATACCTTGTATTGGATTGGAAAATATATCCACAAGGTCTCAACGGCATCTGATCTCGTCCATGTTGGGCTATTGTCGGTCGAAGAATATAACCGGTTCAGGAAAGCCGAAAACTTCCTCTGGTCCGTTCGTTGTCATATGCACAATATTACTGGCCGCGCAGAGGAACGGCTGACATTTGATTTGCAGCGCGAAGTGGCCGAACAGATGCAGTTCGCCGATCGCCCCGGTCGTTCGGCGGTTGAGCGGTTCATGCATTATTATTTCTTGAATGCCAAAACCGTGGGCGACGTTACGGGCTTATTCTTGGCGCATTTGGATGAAGCCATGGCTCAAAAAGGCCGCCGGTTCATTCCAAGTTTTAACCGCAAACCACGCAAGCTTAATGGTTTCCAGCTTGACCGTGGTCGCTTGGCATTACCCAATGATCAGTTTTTCGTCGAAGACCCCGTTCGGCTATTGGAAATTTTCCACCTCGCGGATTTGCATGGGCTAGAAATTCACCCTTCAGCCATGCGGACGGCCCAGCGCGATGCACGGCTTGTAGATAAGGCGGTCCGAAAGGACCCGCGGGCCAACGCGCTCTTTTTAGATATTCTGACCTCGCGCCGCGATCCGGAAACCGTATTGCGCTGGATGAACGAATCCACGATTTTTGGACGGTTCATTCCCGATTTCCGCCGCGTGGTCGCGCAAATGCAGTTCGACATGTACCATCATTACACCGTCGACGAACACTCGATCCGCGCCATTGGGCTATTGGCGAACATCGAAAGCGGAAAACTAAAACAAGATCATCCGCTTTCGGCTGCCATAATGCGGAATATCGTCAGCAGAAGGGTATTGTATGTCGCAACCTTGCTGCACGATATTGCAAAGGGACGCGGCGGCGACCACAGCGTTTTAGGCGCTCAGGTCGCGGAAACATTATGCCCGCGACTTGGGTTATCAGCGGCGGAGACCGAAACAGTCGCGTGGTTGGTTCGCCACCATTTGTTGATGTCCGCGACATCGTTCAAACGTGACCTTGCCGACTTCAAAACGATATTGGATTTTGCGCAGGCGGTTCAGTCGCCTGAACGTTTGAAATTGCTGCTCGTCTTGACGGTGGTGGACATTCGCGCTGTTGGTCCAGGCGTTTGGAACAGTTGGAAGCGCCAATTATTGTCCGATCTTTTCGAAGCCACTGAAGAAGTGCTGCGGCTTGGCCACAAGCAACGTGGCCGTGACGAACGCATCGCTTCGAAAAAATCGAAGCTCGAGTCAGCCTTGCAGCTGTCCCCTGAAAAATTTGCGCAATTCGCAAAGACGTTACCCGACGCCTATTGGATAGCCGAGCCAGACGATATCATTGAGCGCAATGCACGGCATCTCTTGAAAAATGAAGGTACTGAGCTTGCCATTGACGCATGTTATTACCCCGACCGAGGCGCAACGCTCGTCACGGTATTCGCGGCCGACCATCCCGGCTTATTTTATCGCATTGCAGGTGCGATTCACTTGGCAGGCGGAAACATCATCGATGCACGGATCCACACAAGCAGCGACGGGATGGCGATCGATAATTTCCTGATTCAAGATCCGCTCGGTCGTCCATTTCGCGAGCAGGGCCAATTGGACCGCTTAGCGCGCAATATCGAAGAAGCATTGACCAACCGTGCAAAGTTGATGACGCAACTAGATGCCAAGCCAAAGGCGCTCCGGCGTGCCGACGCATTTAAAATTGCGCCTTCAGTGTTGATCGATAACCAAGCGTCTAACCGCTTCACCGTTGTAGAAGTAAATGCGCTGGACCGGCCGGCATTGCTGAACAACTTGGCATTAGCTTTGTTCGAGTCAAAGGTAACATTGCACAGTGCGCACATCGCAACCTATGGCGAACGCGCAGTAGATACATTCTATGCGACAGATCTTTTCGGTGCAAAAATCGAAAGCAAGGCCAAGTTGAAATCACTGGAAACAAGGCTGCTTGAGGCGGCCATTGTCCGTGCTCGGGCAAAAACCAAAGCTGCGTAAGAACGCAGACCTTTCGGCTGCATCAATTAACGACATAAAAAAAGGCCAGTCTTTCGACCGGCCTTTCTTTTAACATATTGATCCGTTCGGAATTACATTCCCGAATTTGGACCGTAGGTAACTTCAACGCGACGGTTTTGCGGTTCACGCTCACCATCTGCAGTCTGAACCAATGGTGCAGTTTCACCGAATGCTTCGGTTGCAATTGCACCGCCGGCAACGCCCTTGGACTCAAGGTACGAACGCACAGTGGTGTTACGACGCTGCGAGAGGCCAACGTTGTACTTTGCACTACCCGACTTATCGGCGTGACCAGCAAGCATAACTTTCGCGGTGCCACAGTTCGAATACTGAGCAACAGCGTTGTCCAGAACCGAAGCTGCGTCAGGACGCAAGTTCGACTGATCCCAATCGAAGAATACGATATAAGGGCCGGTGTTGCACACTGGCGCTGGTGGCGGCGGTGGCGGTGGCGGTGGAGCTGGTGGCGCCACATATGGTGGCGGTGGTGGGGGTGCTGCAACTTCAACTGGTGCAGGTGCGCCGCCGAAGTTATAAATCAGGCTGCCCATGATGCTGTGCGAACGGAAGCGCGTGTCAACCGAACGGCCAAGACGGTCAACAAGACCAACCTTGTCTGCGTTGAAGAAACGGTACTTCAGACCGACGTCCCAGCTATCGCTCAGTGGCGCACGGATGCCCGCAAGAGCCTGCCATGCAAGCCCGGTGTCTGAATCGTCGAGGAAAGATGGAGCAGCGAGAGTAGCCGTCACATCAACACGTGCAACGCCAACGCCGCCGCCGACAAAGCCCTGAAGGCCATCATCGTCGCCAAAATCGAAAAGACCATTGACCATGAAGCTCAAAGCGCTTGCATCGCCAGCGATTTCATACGAACCGCTACGTGCGAGAGCAGTTGTTGCGCCGCTCGTAATCTGAGGCGCCTGGCTGCTGAACCCAGTTAAATTCGCCTGGCGATAAGAAACTTCTGATTCGAGACGGAAACCGCCGAAATCATAGCCGACTACGCCGCCAAAATCATAACCCTTGTCTGTGTCAACCGATGCAGCATTGTCCAATGTGCCGATATCCAAAGCCAAGTCTTCTACTATCATGGCACCGCCATCGACTCCAACATACCACTGGTCGTCGCGGGCCAAAGCCGGTGATGCCAGAGCAGTAGAAGCGAGCACCAAACCTATGGCTAACTTACGCATCAACTTTCCCCTTTTTCTATCTTTAGGAACGGAAATTTTAGAACGTTTTTCTATCGGTTCTGTTCCATCGATGCAAGTCTCTATGTCCACATACTGTTGCTAAAATGTCGCCATTACGCGCATTTTATCCGAATACTGACCGTGTTTTTGCGACGCGGCCGCTCAAGGCGTCAATATGCCTATCAGCCTGAAATACTGTAACATCGCACTGAGTGTCGCACGCGCTTCAGTATCGACCACTGCCCCGCCAGACGGGTTTGCGATAATTGGTCCGCTACGCCAAACGCCTCCGGTATAAATGCTATCACGACCATTGGACCTGTTCCAAAGCCGCATCCCGTCATGGGCAATCAGATAGCGCCAGTCACCACCTATCCATATCGCAATTTTCGACTGTGCCAAAAAGCCAAATAACCACATATCATGATTATTTCAAAACATAATAATCTATTTGGTTATAATCTTACGCGCTGAGAAGATGATTTCCCCTTTTCTGCCGCCTTCGCTATGGGTTGGGGATGTCGCGCGTCATTCTGTTCAACAAACCTTTTGGCGTCTTGCCGCAATTTACCGACACGGGAACCGCCGGTTCGCCGCGCCCGACCTTGTCCAACTTTATCGACGTGCCCGGGGTCTATCCCGCGGGCCGGTTGGATATGGACAGCGAAGGGCTGATGATCCTAACCGACGACGGGCGGTTGCAGGCGCGCATTTCCGATCCGCGGTACAAGCTGCCCAAAATCTACCGCGTTCAGGTTGAGGGCACGGTTTCCGATGATGCGCTCAACCAACTGCGGCGCGGTGTGCAGTTGAAGGACGGGATGACCTTGCCCGCAGAGGCAGAGCGCATTGCCGACCCGCAGCTTTGGCCGCGCGATCCGCCCATCCGCGTCCGCCAGACGGTGCCCGACAGCTGGATAGTACTTGTCATCCGCGAAGGACGCAACCGGCAGGTGCGCCGCATGACCGCCGCGGTCGGCCACCCGACATTGCGGCTGGTGCGCCACGGCGTTGGCGATTGGACGCTGGACGATCTTGCCCCCGGCAGTTGGCGTGAGGTCTGACGCAGCGGCTTAATCCGCCGGTCGCGGCACGCGCTTGCCCTTGGTCCGGCTGGTCAGATGAAATTGGCCACATCGGTCGCAGCGATAATGGCGCAGCGTGATTGTCGCCGCCGCCATTGCGGCGATGGCCTCGGCCTCCGCCGGGTAGCCCGCTTTCCTTCGGCAAATGCTCAGCCGGGTGCGCAAATCAATCTTCGCCTTCGAACGCGATGCACCCCATGTTGCACAGCTGCGTCAGCAGGTCGATCGC
>NZ_JBILAF010000094.1:0-8017 GCF_044354325.1 Sphingorhabdus sp.
GGCGCGTTTTCGTCTGCGGCCAGTGCGCAAGCGGCTTGGAACAAATATGCCAAACGCTACCGCGCATTGAACGGCTTTGCATCCGCTAGCTCGACCGTAACAGTCAATGGCAAGAAACTTGTTCGTCTGGCTGCAATGGGTTTCGGGGACGCAGCAAGCGCACGGGCAACTTGCAAGATGATCAAGTCGCAAGGCGGTGATTGCTTCGTGCGCACCAATGGTGGCGTCCAAAATATCCGCATGGCGAATGCCGCATGGCGTAAGATCGCCGCACGATAAGTTGTTAGTTGTGAACCGCTAAGGGGGCGGCGGGTTTAGGGTCAGGACCTATTAAATGACCTTGCCACCCTTTAGCATATGGCGCACGCGGCCTTGCACCGGCAAGCGGTCGAATGGCGTATTGCCCGCAAGTGCGGCCATGCGGTCACCATCGACTTGCCACGGCGCATCCGGGTCGACGAGAATGAGGTCTGCCTCATACCCTTCTGCTATTTGACCGGCATTCAGCCCCAAGATCTTCGCAGGATTTGATGCCAGCAGTTCGAACAACCGGCCCGTCGAAATCACATCGTCCCGCACGAGGTTGAGCGACAGCGCGAGAAGCGTTTCCGCCCCTGCCATGCCCGGCGCGCTTTCGGAATAGGGCAGGCGCTTGTCCTCTGGCCCGCGCGGGTCGTGCCCCGATGCAATGACATCAATCGTGCCATCGGCAATGGCGGCGATACAGGCCAGCCGGTCGCTTTCCGAACGCAGGGGCGGCGACAGATGGGCGAAGGTCCGGAAATCAGAAACGGCATTGTCGGATAGGAACAGGTGCCCCGGCGTAATGCCGCATGTGATGCGCAAGCCCTTTGCCTTCGCCGCGCGAATAAGGTCCAGCCCGCGCTCGGTCGTCACTTGGCGGAAATGCACATGCGCGCCGCTTTCCTCCGCGAGCAATAGGTCGCGGGCGATGGCAAGTGCTTCGGTGATGGGCGATGCGCTGGATAGGCCCAGCAACGTCGCCGTTTCCCCGGCCGTTGCAACAGCATTGCCCGATAGGCCTGCATCTTCGCTGTGCACAAAGACGGGCAGGTCGAGCGCATGGCAGTAGCGCATGATGCGCAGCAATATGCCGCTATCGGCAATCCATTTGCGTCCTGTGGCGACGCCAACTGCACCTGCTTCTTTCATCAGCGCGATTTCGGCCATCTGCAGTCCGTTTAGGCCCTGCGTTGCTGCAGCGAGCGGGTGCACCCACAGATCGGGTTTCCCCTTGAGCGCGGCAAAGCGGACTGTTGCGGGGTCGTCGTGCACAGGCGACTGGTCAGGCATAAGCGCCGCGCGCGTAATGCCGCCAAAGCGGAACGCTGGCTTGTCGGTTTTGAACACGCCCAGATCAATGATGCCGGGCGCGATAATGAGGTCGCTGGCGTCCAACTGGTTCGCTATCGGGGCGGCTTTTCCAACCGAGGCAATTTTGCCATTTTCGATATGCACATTCAGTGGCTCGGCCTTGTCCGCGCCGGGCAAAATGGCGTGGCCGTTCAGGATGCTGATTCCGGTCATGACCAACCCTCCTGACCGCGTGCTTTTCGGGTGAGTATATCGAGGCACGCCATGCGAACGGCGACACCCATTTCAACCTGTTCGGTAATGGCGGAACGTTCAACATGGTCGGCGACATTGCTTGCAATCTCTACGCCGCGGTTCATTGGACCCGGGTGCATGACCAGCGCATCGGGCTTCGCCAATGCTAACCGGCGTTCATCAAGGCCATATAGATGGAAATATTCGCGGGGCGAGGGGATGAAATCCCCCTGCATACGTTCATTCTGAAGCCGCAGCATCATCACGACATCCGCGCCATCCAATGCCGCATCAAAATTGGTGAAGGTCTGCGCACCAAAGGCCTCGATACCGCTCGGCATCAATGCAGGTGGCGCAACGACGCGGACTTCGGCGCCCAGAGTTTTGAGGCAGAACAGATTTGAGCGCGCAACGCGGCTGTGCAGCACATCGCCGCAGATGACGACGGTTTGGCCCTCAACCCGTCCCTTGCGGCGCATGATGGTCAGTGAATCGAGCAGCGCCTGCGTGGGATGTTCGTGGCTTCCGTCGCCTGCATTGATGACAGGGCAATCGACTTTGCTTGAAATCAGCTGCACCGCACCGGAACTGCCGTGGCGGATGACAATGGCATCGGCGCGCATGGCGTTCAAGGTCATGGCCGTGTCGATGAGCGTTTCGCCCTTTTTGACGCTCGATTGCGCCGCGTGCATATTCACGACATCTGCGCCAAGCCGTTTTCCGGCAATTTCGAACGACAGCAATGTGCGTGTCGAATTTTCAAAAAAGGCATTGATAATAGTAAGGCCCGACAATCGGCCATCATGCTTTGCAGGGCCGGAGCGGTTCAAGGCCACCCATTGTTCGGCCTCTTTCAGGATGTAGAGAATTTCCCATTTCTGAAGTCCAGCGATACCAAGCAAATGCTTGTGCGGAAAAGCGCCCGACCCGCTTGGAAAGCTGTCGGCTGCAAAAGGCTGTGTCCATGTCATTAAAGCGATGCCCTTAAAGGGAAGGGGGGCAATACTCAATCATTTTGTCGGCTATGTCGTGGTTGACCAAAAACCGTCACCCAATGGTCAGCGCATCGATTGCGCCTTGCAGAATGAATGCCGCTGCGCCGCTGTCGATTTTTTCGGCCCGTTTTGCGCGGCTCATGTCGGCGGCAATCATGTCGCGCTCAACCGCTTGGGTCGACCAACGTTCGTCGCGCAACAAAATCGGCAGGCCAAGATCAGCGATGTTGCGCGCAAAAGCACGGCTTGATTGGCTTCGTGGGCTTTCGCTGCCATCCATATTGAGCGGCAAGCCAATGACGATACCGCGCGTGGCGCGGGTCGCAATCGCGGCGCTGAGTAACGCCTTGTCTTTGGAAAACTTGCTCCTGCGGATCAGGTCGGCGGGTGATGCGAATGTCCAGCCAGCGTCGCAAAACGCCGTGCCAATCGTTTTGGTGCCAATATCGAGCCCTATTAACACGCCGCCTTCGGGCAGCTGTTCCAGAAAATCGGCGACGGCGTCAAAAATCATTTCTGAAGAAACTTCCGCAGTCGCAACGTGGCATCCGCCCGCACATTCGCCCAAAACAGCGGGAAATCATACACATGGTAATTGTTGCCGGGCAGGACATATGGACCAACTTCGGGCGGATCACCGATCAATAGAAAGCCCTTTGGATCGCATCGTGCCGGTACGGCACCGACAACAAGCTCGCCGGTTTCCATCGACGCCTCTGGCTTTAACGTGCCCAAATTGGCCTTCATGTCTGCCGCAGCTGCTGCACCACCGTTCAAAGGATTGGTGCACAACATTGCAGTGCCTTTGCGGCTTTTGCCGTTGAAGCCCGTCGTTGCGTCGTAGACTTTTGATATGCGGTCATACTCGGCTGGCTCGGCAAAGCTCTGCCACGCCATGATGCATCCCGTCTGATCCGCACCCGAACATGCGGGCAGCCCCATCGCAGCGACATCATTGTCCACTGAAATTGGCCAGCCAACAACATAAGCGGCGACGATTCGTTTGGCGATTGGTTTGCCTGCAACGCGATCCTTCAACAGATGTGTAAGGTGCAGCGCGCCTTGGCTATGGCCAGCCAATATAATCGGCCGGTCTTTTTGCACCTTCGCTACAAATTCATCGAACGCCAAAAGAACGTCTTGGTAAGCGGCATCCAACGCCTGTTGACCCTCGGGCTTCGTAGTCAGGAACGAGCCAATAGCGGCCTGACGATAGCGGGGCGCCCACATTTCGCCGGTGCTGGCAAATGGCGAAGCTAGGCTGCGCAGGAACAATCTCGCGCGATCCTGCGATTCCGCATCGTCGAGCGGGGCATTCCAATGGTCCCTGCCGATATAGGATGTTGGGTGAACGAAAAATATCGCCGCTGATCCACGCACTTCTGGCTTGGCCGCCCCCACAGGCAACCAGTCCGCTGGATTCTCGGCCTTGCCGGGCCGCGCGAACCACATATCGTTGCTGGCATATTTGTTTGGTTCAAACGCCGCCTGTTTTTCGAACTTTGCCGTTGGCACGAATGCCAGTTCGGTAAGCTCAGCCTCATAAATGCGGATAACGAAACCGCCCGCAATGACGAGGACGATGAGCGCTGCGACGATATAAATGAATTTACGAGCCAAGTTTATGTCCTGAAATTTTGATGCGATTTAGCCGATTGGACGGAAATAGCATCGGAAAATTGAATGCAGCCTGAAAGATTAAGCTTTTCCGTTGAAGCGGGGCAGGCGCAATGCTAGCGGCTGGCTTATGTCTGTAGATAAAGATACCGTGAACAAAATCGCACGGCTTTCGCGCATCGCGATTAGCGATGCAGAGGCTGACAAGATGGTCGGCGAACTCAATGGCATTCTTGCCTGGGTGGAGCAATTGGGCGAGGTCGACGTCACTGGCGTTGAGCCGATGACGGCCGTCATCTCCAATAAGCTGCGCCTGCGCGACGACGTCGTCACCGATGGCGATGTCCGCGACAAGGTGCTTGCCAATGCGCCAGCGAAGGAAGGCAGCTTCTTTGGCGTGCCCAAGGTGATTGAATAATGACTGATTTTTCGAGACTGGGCATAGCTGCCATTCGTGATGGCGTCGCCAACGGCGAATTCAAAGCCGTTGAGGTTGCTGAAGCGCTGAACACGCGCGTTGCTGCGGCAAAGGCACTGAACGCCTTTATCGTGGAAACGCCTGAAATGGCCGTTGCGGCTGCGCAAGCGGTTGATGCCGACCGCGCTGCTGGCAAGCCGCTTGGTAAAATGGGCGGCGTGCCGATTGGCATGAAGGATTTGTTCTGCACCGAAGGCGTGCAGACGACCGCTGCAAGCCATATGCTGGAAGGCTTCGTGCCGACCTATGAGTCGACGGTATCTGCCAATCTTTGGAAGGCTGGCGCAGGGATGTTGGGCAAGCTCAACCTTGACCAGTTCGCCATGGGTTCGTCGAACGAAACCAGCTATTTTGGCAACGTCATTTCGCCTTGGCGCCGCAATGACGGTGGCAACGCCGCGCTTGCGCCGGGTGGTTCATCGGGCGGTTCGTCCTCTGCCATCGCCGCACGGCTGTGCCCTGCTGCGACAGGTACCGACACCGGCGGATCCATCCGCCAACCAGCGGCATTTGTCGGCATTAGCGGTATCAAGCCAACCTATGGCCGCTGCTCGCGCTGGGGCGTTGTGGCATTCGCCAGTTCGCTTGACCAAGCTGGCCCAATGGCACGTGACGTCCGCGATTGCGCGATCATGTTGGAGGCCATGGCAGGCTTTGATCCAAAGGATTCGACCTCGCTCGATTTGCCTGTCCCTGCATGGGAAGCGGGTCTGAACAGCGATCTGAAGGGCAAGCGCATTGGCATCCCCCGCGAATATCGTCTTGATGGTATCGATGAAGATATTGCCAAGATGTGGGATAATGGCATAGCATGGCTGAAGGACGCAGGCGCGGAAATCGTCGACATCAGCCTGCCGCACACAAAACATGCGTTGCCTGCTTATTATATCATCGCCCCTGCCGAAGCGTCATCCAACCTTGCGCGCTATGACGGCGTCCGCTTTGGTTTGCGCGACTTGCCTGAGGGCGCTGGCCTGCAGGATATGTATGCCGCAACCCGCGCCGCCGGCTTCGGCGAAGAAGTGCGCCGCCGCATCATGATCGGCACTTATGTGCTCAGCGCTGGTTTCTACGACGCATATTACACGCAGGCGCAAAAGGTTCGTGCCTTAATCGCACGCGATTTCGAAAATGCATGGGCAAGCTGTGACCTCATCCTCGCGCCAACCGCACCAAGCGCGGCCTTTGGCTTGGGTGAGAAGAACGCCGACCCATTGTCGATGTATTTGAACGACGTGTTCGCGGTGCCTGCCTCATTGGCTGGGTTGCCCGCGATGTCGGTTCCGGGTGGCCTCGACAAGCAAGGCCTGCCTTTGGGGCTGCAGATTATCGGTAAGGCGCTTGACGAACAGGCTGTGCTCAACGCCGGCCTTGCGATTGAGCAGCGTTCAGGATTTACGGCGGAAGCCGGAGAGTGGTGGTAATATGAGCGAGTACCGCATCCAGGGAAACACCGGCGAGTGGGAGGTCGTAATTGGCCTTGAAGTCCATGCGCAGATCACTAGTGAGTCCAAACTCTTTTCGGGCTCCTCCACCGGCTTTGGCGCCGAACCCAACAGCCATGTCAGCCTTGTTGACGCAGCGATGCCCGGCATGTTGCCCGTACCAAACCGCGAATGCCTGCGACAGGCCGTGCGCACCGGCATGGCGATCAATGCGCAGATCAACCGCTGGTCGCGCTTTGACCGTAAGAATTATTTCTACGCCGATTTGCCGCAGGGCTACCAGATTTCGCAGCTGTATCACCCCATCGTGGGTGAGGGCGAAATCGAGGTTACGTTAAACGAAAAAGACCCCGATAGCCCGACCAAGAAAATCGGTATCGAGCGCATCCATGTCGAGCAAGACGCGGGCAAGTTGATGCATGATCAGCATCCAACGATGTCTTTTGTCGATTTAAACCGCTCTGGCGTTGCGCTGATGGAAATCGTGTCGCGTCCTGACATTAGCAGCCCGCAAGAGGCTGGGGCGTATCTCAAGAAGCTGCGTTCCATCCTGCGCTATGTTGGATCGTGCGATGGCAATATGGAGCAAGGCTCCATGCGCGCTGATGTCAACGTGTCTGTCCGCAAGCCCGGTGGTGAACTGGGCACGCGCACAGAGACCAAGAACGTCAACTCGATCCGCTTCATGATGCAGGCGATTGAGTATGAAGCGCAGCGTCAGGTGGATCTGATCGAAAGCGGCGGCGCAGTGGTTCAGGAAACCCGCTTGTTCGACCCGAACAAGATGGAAACGCGCTCAATGCGGTCGAAAGAAGACGCGCATGATTATCGTTATTTCCCGGACCCTGATTTATTGCCGGTCGAACTTGATGACGCGTTTCTGGAGGAATGCCGTGCGTCCTTGCCAGAACTTCCCGACGCAAAACGTGCGCGTTATGAAGCATTGGGCCTTACCGCATACAATGCGGCGGTTCTGACGGCGGAAGCCGAAACGGCGTTTTGGTTTGAAGATTTGTTGGCCGAAGGCGTCGATGCCAAGCAGGCGTCGAACTGGTTGATGTCCGAATTGTTCGGTGCGCTCAACAAGCTGGGCAAGACCTTGGACGAAAGCCCGGTTAATCCAAAGCAAGCGGCCGAGCTTCTTGGCCTGGTTGCCGATGGAACGATCAGCGGCAGCATCGCCAAGCAGGTCTTCGAAATCATGCTTGAGACGGGGCAGGGTGCATCTGCGATTGTCGAAGAAAAAGGCCTGAAGCAGACAAATGATACAGGCGCAATTGAGGCAGAGATTGCCAAGATCATGGCCGCCAATGAAGATAAGGTCACCGAATATCGTTCGGGCAAAGACAAATTGTTTGGTTTCTTCGTGGGCCAGACGATGAAGGCGATGCAGGGCAAGGCCAATCCGCAAATCATCAACGACTTGCTGAAAAAGGCGCTTGGTTAACAGACGATAAGGGCGCAGCGGCGGTTTTGCCGCTTCTGCCCTTGCCCTAGCGGGGCTTTCCCGTTAGAGGCTCCCGTCGTTTGTGAAACGGCAGCTTTTCGTAAGCGGGCGTGGCGGAATTGGTAGACGCACCAGATTTAGGTTCTGGCATCGCAAGGTGTGGGGGTTCGAGTCCCTTCGCCCGCACCACGAAATAGGGAAGTTCCCGGCTGTCGTTGAGCCCGAAAGCCATTTAACGTTTAAGGTGAGGCCAGCCGCTTTGCCTGCAGATAGAGAAGATATTATGCAAACCGTCGAGACACAGAATGAAGGCCTGAAGCGCGCATATCGTATGACGATTACCGCGAAAGACGTCGAATCACGCATCGATGCCGAGGTAAAGAAAATCGCGCCTCAGGTGCGTATGCCCGGTTTCCGCGCTGGTAAGGTTCCAGCCAATCTGGTCAAGAAAATGCATAAGGATTCG
>NZ_JBILAF010000143.1:0-4358 GCF_044354325.1 Sphingorhabdus sp.
CGAAATAGCTTTGCAGTTCCATAACATCGCGTGGGAACGCGTTCGGGTCGCTGTCCAATGTCCGGCGGATCGCTGCGGCAACACGTTGGTCGCTGCCGGGCGCACGGCCCAATCCAAGGTCGATCCTGCCCGGGTAAAGCGCGTCCAAAGTGCCAAATTGTTCGGCAATGACCAATGGCGCATGGTTGGGCAACATGATGCCGCCTGAACCAACGCGGATGGATTTGGTCGCGGCGGCAATATGCCCGATGACGACGCTGGTGGCCGCGCTGGCGATGCCGCGCATCCCATGATGTTCGGCAACCCAATAGCGGCTGAAGCCCAGACTTTCGGCATGGGCGGCAAGGTCTGCGGCATTGGCGAGCGCGCCAGCCACTGAGCCACCTTCGACAACGGGAACTAAGTCAAGCAAAGAGTAATTGGTCATGAACCCTAAATGGGTGTGTTCACGCGTAATGCCAAGCGCAATCGACTATCGGGTGAAGGCGTGTATAAATTGCGGATGATGACCGCGCTGTTCCTTCCCTTTCTTATCACCACAATGCTGATTGAACTGACCCCGGGGCCGAACATGGCATGGCTCGCATTGACCAGCGCGACGCAAGGGAAGCGGCCCGGTTTTGCCGCGGTCGCGGGCATTGCAACGGGCCTTGCGATCCTTGCATTGGCTTCGGCCATGGGGCTTGCCGCGCTCGCAGCCCGCGCACCTTTTGCCTTTAGTTTGCTGCGCTACGCAGGCGTGGCCTATTTATTATGGTTGGCATGGCAAACATGGGTGGGGGAGCAAGAAGTTGCGACCAGTCAAATCGACGCGAAGGCCATGGCGGCATGGTTTCGCCACGGCTTGCTGCTCAACCTGCTGAACCCAAAGGCCGCGGTGTTTTTTGTCACGGTCCTGCCAGCCTATATCGTAACAAATGCACCGATTGCGCCGCAAACTGTGTTGCTGTCGGCATGCTATGTTGCCATTGCAACAGCGGTGCACCTCGTCATCGTTGCATTGGCGGCGCAAGCGCATGGATGGATGACGGTCGGCAACCGCCGGAACCAAGTGCGCCGTATATTTGCGGTTCTATTGGCGATGGTCGCAATCTGGTTCTTGGTGAGCACCGCCTAACGCTGTTTTCCTGACGTTGCAGGGGCGCGCAAAAGCCTAGCGATAGCGCAACATAGAGCGGTTAAGTTGCCCAACGGATTTGACGCCCATCAACCGCATGTCCCGATCAATTTCGTCGCGCAATTTGCCAACGATACGTTCAACACCCGGTTGGCCCGCTGCGGCCAATGCATACAGATATAGCCGCCCGCCCGAGCATGCTGTGGCACCTGCCGCCAGCGCCTTCAATACATGGCTGCCGCGCTGCACGCCGCTGTCACAGATGATGTCGATCTTCCCCCCAACAGCGTCGGCGATTTCGGAAATCTGGTCAAATGGCGACCGCGATCCGTCCAATTGACGCCCGCCATGGTTGGAGACCATGATCGCTGTCGCGCCTATATCGACAGCGCGCTTTGCATCATCAACGGACATGATGCCTTTCAAGCAAAATTCGCCGCCCCAGTCGGACCGGACTTTCTCCGCCATTTTCCAGTCCATCGACGTGTCGAGCATCGTGTTGAAATATTCGGCCACAGACACCGCGACATTGGTCCCTGCGTCAACATGTGTCTGCAGATTGGGAAGCGAGAATTTCTCGCGGAACATATAGTTCAGCGCCCATGCTGGATGGATCGCGTAGCTCAGCACCGATGCAGGCGTGAAGCGCGGGGGCGAGGTGAAGCCACTGCGCAGGCAGCGTTCCCGGTTGCCAGATACGATCGTATCGACGGTCAATGCGATGGCATCAAATTTTGCGGCCTTGCAGCGTTCGATCATCGACGCGTTCAGACCTTTGTCTTTGTGGATATATAGCTGAAACAGTTTTGGCGTCTTGATGCGTTCGCCGACTTCCTCGATGCTCACCGTGGCCAGCGATGAAATGCCGAACCATGTGTTAAACTGCTGCGCCACAGCTGCAACGGCGCGTTCACCTTGCCAATGGAATAGGCGTTGCAACGCGGTGGGCGATAGCATGAGCGGCATGGCAATTTCTTTGCCCATGACCCGAACTTTTGTGTCGATATCTGAAACGCCCGCGAGCACATTGGGCACAAGATCGCAGTCGTCGAACGACGAACTGTTGCGACCTTTCGTCCGCTCATCATCGGCTGCGCCGTCGATATAGTTGAAGATAGGCGACGGCAGGCGTGACTTCGCCAGCTGGCGAAAATCGGCGACATTATGACAATCATTCAAACGCATGCGGCGCTTATGACAGGCCTTTTAGATAATTGCACCTATTTGGTCTTGGCATTCTGCCATATTGTCCTGCACCAACATTGCGTTTAGCGATGTATAACGCAATGAAAGATCATCCCTAATGCAAAGGCTGTCTCCCATGTTCCTCCAAGGCAAAACGGCGCTTATCACTGGTTCAACATCTGGCATTGGATTGGGTTATGCGCGCGCACTGGCGGCAGAGGGCGCCAATGTGATGATCAACGGTTTTGGTGATGCGGATGCAATACAAGGCTATGTGGCGGAACTCGCCGCGGCAAGCGGCGGCAAAGCACTGCATTCCGGCGCGGACATGATGAAGCCAGATGAAATCAGGGCGATGGTTGCCGAATGTGCCGAGAAACTGGGATCGCCCGATATTTTGATCAACAATGCCGGTATCCAGCATGTTGCGCCGGTTGATGAGTTCCCGGAAGATAAATGGGACGCCATCATGTCGATCATTTTGTCGTCCGCGTTCCATACTACAAAAGCGGCCTTGCCCGCGATGAAGGCAAAGGGGTGGGGCAGGGTGATCAATACTGGTTCGATGCACAGCCTTGTCGCGTCACCGTTTAAGTCGGCGTATAACGCGGCGAAGCACGGCCTTGCAGGTTTCAGCAAAACCGTTGCGCTTGAGGTCGCAACGCAAGGCATAACCGTCAACAATATCTGCCCGGGATATGTGTGGACGTCCTTGGTTGAAAACCAAATTCCCGATACGATGAAGGCACGCGGATTGACGCGCGAACAGGTCATCAACGATGTGTTGCTGGCCAACCAACCGCAGAAGAAATTTGTTCAAGTTGAACAATTGGCGGCTTTGGCGGTGTTCCTGTGCCGGGACGAGGCCAGCGCGATTACCGGAACGAACCTATCGGTCGATGGTGGCTGGACTGCCCAGTAAACCCTCGATTCTGGGTTCACTGCGTAAGGGCGCACCAGTCTCCGTGTCCCCATCTTCCTCGTCTAGGGCGGGAGCGCCCGGCATGCTAAATACCGGCGGTGTATAGCCAATTTTGTTCTTTTGGGGTGCGTCCGGATTTTCTCTGTCGGATCGCGGAGATACGCCAAACGGCAACCCGAAATCAGCTTGAATTGGCCGGCCGTCAATCGATGGCGTGCCGGTTATAAATCCAACAGAAACCCCGGAATCGAATGAAACGGGCGGCGGAGATGGCGGCGGAGAGGGTAACGGTGCTGTTGGCTCGAGCGGCGGCGCGGTAACTTCCGGATTCGCGATATCTGCGGCGTCGCGGGGCGCCACGGGATTGCCCTGCGGAATGACCACGGTGATAAACCCGGTGACCGACAGAACCCCAAGCAAGATTTTTAGTGTATTATCCACGCGCCCCAACCTGTTTGGTTGCAAGGGGGGTATATGAACGGCCTTAAGAAAATATTAGCGACAATGCGTTGGCCCATAGAAAAAACCGCCGACATTGCTGCCGGCGGTTAGGTGTTTTCCTCCCCAGGAAAACTCGTAAAATATATGTGCGCTTACTTGCCGCCTGCGCTCCCCAAACGGTGGTAGAGGCGGGCAAATTTGATCGACTCTGGCTGATCCTTGATCGCTTCCAGATAGTGGACCAAGGCTTGCCTCAAAAGCGTGAGGTCCTCGGTCGACAATACGGCGCGTGCGCGTGCTGGTTCGCTCATGGATTCACCTTTCTTACGCTGCGTTGCTGAACTGGTTCATGGTGTTGTCTTTACCACCGGCCTTGAGCGCGGCTTCGCCAGCGAAATATTCCTTATGTTCGTCGCCAATGTCGGAACCCGACATGTTTTGGTGCTTCACACAGGCGATACCTTGGCGGATTTCCTTGCGTTGGACGCCGGCAACATAGCCAAGCATACCCATTTCGCCGAAATAATCCTTCGCCAGATTGTCCGTGCTCAATGCCGCGGTGTGATATGTTGGCAAGGTGATTAGGTGGTGGAATATGCCCGCACGCTTTGCAGAATCGCGCTGGAAATTCTGGATCCACATATCGGCTTGGGTGCCCAACTCGGTCTCGTCATATGACGCGCTCATCAGGTT
>NZ_JBILAF010000130.1:0-5323 GCF_044354325.1 Sphingorhabdus sp.
AGGCATCACCACATATACACGGCAAAATACGAAGCTATCCCTGACCCTGCTCGACCGCGTCAATCCGGCACGGACGCTGGAAGAGGTGATGGCGGTCGCATCGCGATTTGACCTGTTTTTACAACTGGTCGACGACGGCGTCAGCGCGGAGGAAATGTGGGATTATCTGTTCGACGATGCCTTGCCGCATAGCGACATGGGCGCGCGAGAAAGGGTACGGGCTGCGCTTCTACTTACTGAAGAATCCGCGGGTTTTGACGAAGGCGATCCGGAAGAAGATGCCAATGCCGAAGAAGATGCACCGGTGGAATATAAGTCCATCGACGGCCCGCCGCGGCAGACCGCCCGTTCATTCCTCTCCGGCTGGATAATGCCCGCGTTTGACCAGGGTTTGCGCCACGCCGACGGCAATCATCAGCACGCCGAAATAATAGAGATACCAGATCGCGATGCCCGACACCTTGGAATTTGCGAGCGGGCCAAGCTCCGCAAATATCAGCAAGTCCGAAATGACAAACAAAACCGCGCCGATGCCAACACGGTAACGGGGAAAGTTGCTGCTCCACGCCAACGCCGCCATCGCGGCCAAAATGACGCTATAGGCCGCAACCTGAACCGCTTCGTCGGTGGTCGGCGGAAGGCCATAAGCAATCACCGGCGTCAGCAGGAAAATCGCGATGGCGAGGAGTTTCTGGCTGAATGTCGGCGCCACACGCCGGTGGCGGAAATACAGCCAGATGGCGACCAGATGACCGGCGGCAAAGGCCAATGCGCCTGCAACCATGCTGAATTCAATCAAACCGTCACCCAGCGCATAAAAGGCCAAAATGATCGCCAGCGGCACAAATTCCCCCACATGATGCCGGTGCAGCGCAAAGGGCACCAGCAAACCGACCGCCGCCATTTTCCAGACGAGGGCGATCAGTCCCCCGTCGAGGGGAAGGAAGAGCCACGTCGCAGGAAAGCTGATACCTGCAACAAGGCTGGCAAGCAGCCACGGTCGTTTATGTGCAAGGTCCTGTGTCAAATTGTTTCCCCAACTTATGTGCATCGTCATGCTGAACTTGGTTCACCTTCGGTGACTGACGTTCCAGCATCCATCGTGCCACGCAAACCGGAGGGCAGAGAGGATAAATGGACCCTGAAACACGTTCAGGGTGACGATAATTCGACTTTCAAATGCTTGGCTAAGCAAGAGACCCCGTCAGCACAAGCGGAATGTAATTGATCATGCTATCCGCGGTCAGCCCCGGCCCTGCACGCACGCCGATGTCGCCATGCAACCACGCAGCCATGCAGGCCGCGTCAAAGGCGGTTATGCCCTGCGCCATCAATCCGCAGATCAGGCCGGTCAGCACATCGCCCGACCCCGCGGTTGCCAGCCATGGCGATGCATGGCGGTTGACGGCAAAACGTCCGTCCGGCGCGGCAATGTGGGTTTGTGGTCCCTTCAACAGGACCACCGCCCCCGACCGCCCAGCCGCGCAGTATGCTGCCGCCGCGCGATCTGCGAGATCGATATCGGGAAACAGCCGGGCAAATTCGCCGGCATGTGGGGTCATGACGTCATGTGCACGCAGAAGTTCGAAAAGCCGCGCAGGATCGCCCGCAAACGCGGTGATCGCATCGGCATCCAGCACCATCGGAATCTCGCGCTTCAGCAGGGCACAGACAATATCCGCGATGTCCGCCCCTGCCCCCGGCCCAATGGCGAGCGCCGTCACGCGCCGGTCGATGCACGCCAAATCATCGTCCGCCTCACGCAGCATGATCGCGGTGACATGTGCGGCCTGTTCCGCCAGCGCCGCGCGATCGCCGATGATGGTCACCAGCCCCGCCCCGACCGCCAAAGCCGCCTGCGCCGCCAACCGCGATGCGCCGGTTCGAAGCGGCGGCCCGCTCCACAACATCGCATGGCCCCGGCTATATTTATGCGCATCGGACGGCGGCGGGACCAGCGTTGGCCGGGTGATCGTGCCGTCTTCGGCAAGGTTAAGCGTAAATCCCATAGTCCATCTTGCCGCTTTTACCTGTGCAGCGCCAAAGATTTTTGATAGCCGCCCCACATGACCAAATCATATGACGTTCAAATTATCGGTGGCGGCCTGGCAGGGTGCGAGGCGGCGTGGCAATTGGCGCACCGCGGAATGCGGGTGAAGCTTTCGGAAATGCGCGGTTCCGGCGACATGACGCCAGCGCACCAGACCGATGGCCTTGCCGAACTGGTATGCTCAAACAGCTTTCGTTCGGATGATGCGGAAAACAACGCCGTGGGCCTGCTGCATCAGGAAATGCGCGATCTGGGGTCGCTGATCATGCAAGCGGCGGAAGTCGCGAAAGTTCCTGCCGGATCGGCGCTGGCCGTTGACCGTGATGTTTTCTCAGAAACCGTCACCAAGCATCTGGAAAACAATCCAAATATCGATATCGTGCGCGAACGTGTGGATATCATTCCGGCGGACCGCCCTGTCATTATCGCCACGGGTCCGCTGACCGCGACCAACCTTGCCGAAAGCATCATGGCGAAAACCGGCGAGGATCGCCTCGCCTTTTTCGACGCAATTGCGCCGATTGTGTACCATGACAGCATCGACATGGACATCGCATGGTATGCCTCACGCTGGGACAAGGGCGACGGCAAGGATTATATCAACTGCCCGATGGATGAAGCGCAATATCGCGCCTTTCATCAGGGATTGCTCGACTCCGAGAAGTCCGAATTCAAAGAATGGGAAACCAACACACCCTATTTCGAAGGATGCATGCCGATTGAGGTCATGGCGTCGCGCGGATTGGATACGCTCCGTTTTGGCCCGATGAAGCCCGTCGGCTTGGATAATCCGCGCACTGGGCGCTGGGCCCATGCCGTGGTGCAGCTGCGTCAGGATAATAAGCAAGGCACATTGTGGAACATGGTCGGGTTTCAAACCAAGATGAAACATGGCGCGCAAGTTGAACTGCTGCGCACCATCCCCGGGCTGGAAAAGGCCGAATTTGCGCGGCTTGGCGGCCTGCACCGCAATACATTCATTCGATCGCCGATCCTTTTGGATCGTCAGCTGCGCCTAAAATCATCGCCGCATATCCGCTTTGCCGGACAGATCACGGGCTGCGAAGGTTATGTCGAAAGCAGCGCGGTTGGGCTGATAGCCGGGATTATGACCGCGGCGGAGATTTCCGGCCGAACCGTCACCCCGCCGCCGCCCACCACCGCGCTTGGTGCGCTGCTTGGGCACATCACGGGGGATGCGCTGGCCGATGATTATCAACCCATGAACATCAATTTCGGGCTCTTCGCGCCGCTGGATGAAAAAGTGCACAAAAAATCGCGCAAGGCCGCGATGACGGGCCGTGCGCGGGCGGACTTAAACAATTGGATCAGCGCGCAGAAGGTTGCGGCTTAACAGCGGCAAGCCGGCTTTTCGGCCTGTTTCGGCCGCGTCTGCGCAAATTCCCTGCGGGTGAGCAGCTGGTCCTTGTTCCTGTCCGCGCCGGCAAAGCGCTCTCCGGTGGCCGCAGCCCATTCTTCAAAAGTGAGCAAATTATTGCCATCGCGGTCCAATGCTTTGAACGCTTTCGTTCGGCTGCCCATCATTTCGATGCGGGAAATAAGCTCGTCCCTGTTGCGGTCATAACGGTTGAAACGCATTTCCTCACGGCTTGCCTTTGGCGCTTCGGGCGGCGCAGGGCCGAACGCGGGCGCATTTGCTCCCGCTTGGGGCAAGGCATCCAAGATCGCCCCAGGCGGCGGCGCGGCGGGGATCAGGTTCGGCTGGTTCGCCTGCGTCTGCCAGAACCAAAGCCCTGAAACGACGAGCAACAATGCCGCTACACCGCCAACCAATATCCGCTGCATGACCTTCCCCTATGATGACATCATGGCAATAGGGCCACAAAGCTACCACCCCGTCAAGGCATGGCAGATAAGCCGAAATCCCGTCACCTTTCGAACCGACATGGCCAAAATGGATAAGGGACGAAGTTTGCGGCCTTTAGGCAACGCCGGAAGTGGCTGATTATTGGGCACGCTCAATTTTGACGGGAATTCCGCACTCAACGCATCATGAGCCCATCGATGTGACAAAGAACTGACATCACATCCCTCGCCTGACCAAGCTGCGTAAGATCCAAAGATCGCGCGACCACGCAACGCGGCATGTGCTTCAACATCCTGTGCGGCCCACTCATCCTCGCCCAGCATCAACTCCCATGCCGAAACCAAGTCCTCCAATGCCGACGGTGAAATGAGGTCCCCACACGCGCCGAGCGATTGCAGCAAAGGTTCACCCTTTGGTCGCAGCACAGGTTCCGTAGCAAAAGCGTCACGCCACCATGCCAATTTTATTTGCGCGATCATCGGCTCCCGCGCTTTCCGTACGATGTCGGCAAAGCGCATATCCAATTGCAGCAACAGGGTGAAAGCAGGCCGAAATGCAACCGGCGTGTAGGCGACCGCGAGGTTGGCCGGAGGTAGCAGGACACCGTTCATGTCGTCATTCGCTTCACGTCAATAAATTTTCTATGGTTAACGGTTGGGTAACCCTGATCCTTCAAAGAACACTTACTACGACGCGCGTAGAGGGTGTCGAGAATCCATTGTGGAAACCAGGGGACAACAACTGTGAAGAATGTCGAGGCCCACCAAGTGTCTGGCTTTATGTCGCGCCTGCTAAAGAATGAAGAAGGCAATATCATTGCCCTTCTCGCTGCGTCGGTCATTCCGGTCTTCGGTCTTGTGGGCGGCGGTTTTGACATGAGCCGCATCTATCTAAGTCAAACGCGGTTGCAAGGTGCTTGTGATGCCGGCGCACTGATCGGCCGTAAAACGATGGGACTTGGCAAATGGGCCGACAATGACAGTGCCGCAAAAACGAAGGCGGAAAATCTGTTCGACCAGAACTTCCCAAGCGGTGCTTACGGAACGACCGATCGCGTCCGCAGCTTCGCCGAATCCAACGGAAACGTAACAGGGACTGCATCTGTAACCATTCCCATGACGTTGATGCGGGTACTTGGCCAAGAATCCCAAGTTGTTAACGTGAACTGCCAAGCAGAACTGCGTGTCCCGAACACTGACGTTATGTTTGTGCTGGATACAACGGGGTCGATGGACGATCCGATTTCAGGTGTAGGGTCCGAACGTAAGATTGTTGGCCTCCGAAAGGCTGTGAAATGTTTTTACGAAGCGCTGGCAAAACAAAACATCACGGATGTTGCGCCGGCAGACTGTGGTGAAACGAGTGACCCCGTTGCGTCCACCATAGGCAATGTGCAACTGCGATTTGGTTTTGTGCCCTATGCCGTCAACGTGAATGTAGGTGGG
>NZ_JBILAF010000095.1:0-7692 GCF_044354325.1 Sphingorhabdus sp.
TTTCCTGCTGGGTGTGTTCGTGTACGGCGAGCCATTGAGCACGACGAAGCTGGCGTGCTTCATCCTGATCTGGGTCAGTATCGCGATTTTCTGTGCGGACGCGATTAAAACCTACAGGGCATCAAAAGCTTAGGTCCTGACCCTAAGCCTTCAAACGCCAGCGCAATGTTTCCCCTGCGTGGAACGGCACGACATCAAGCCCTTCCAGCGCCAATAGCTCCGGAACCACGATGTCTGCGCGTTCCAATATTATACGCTCCTCGTTCAACGGCAGGCCGTAGAAACGTGGGCCGTTTTCCGAAGCAAAGGCCTCAAATTTGTCCAGCGCGCCTTCTTCTTCAAAGACGGCGGTGTAGCTTTCCAATGCGAAGGGCGCGTTGAAGATACCCGCACATCCGCAGGCGCTTTCCTTGGCAGATTTGTCGTGCGGCGCGCTGTCGGTGCCGAGGAAATATTTGCTGCTGCCCGATGTCGCAGCCTTGCGGAGCGCAAGCCGGTGCACCTCACGTTTGGCGACTGGCAGACAGTAAGCATGCGGACGGATGCCGCCCGCAAACATCGCATTGCGGTTGATGTGCAAATGCTGCGGCGTAATTGTCGCCCCGACATTGGGACCGCTGGCATCTACAAAAGCAACCGCGTCAGCGGTGGTGATATGTTCAAACACGATCTTCAGCTCAGGCAGATCGCGAACCAGTTTCGACAGCGTCCGTTCAATGAACACAGCCTCTCGGTCAAAGATATCGACATGCGAGTCTGTGACTTCGCCGTGGATCAGCAATGGCATGCCGATCCGCGCCATATGCTCCAGCGCGGGCATGATGTTAGTGACGCTAGTGACGCCGTGTGCGCTTCCGGTGGTGGCGTGCGCGGGGTATAGCTTTGCCGCTGTAAACACACCTTCGGCGTGACCGCGCGCGAGTTCATTCCCGTCACTTACGTCGGTAAGATAGGCCGTCATGAGCGGCGTGAACGTGACGCCTTCGGGCACCGCCGCCAAAATCCGGTCACGATAGGCCGCGCCCGCTTCAACCGTCGTGATTGGTGGCGACAAATTGGGCATGACAATCGCACGCGCAAACTGTTTTGCTGTAAAAGGCACCACGCTGCGCATCGCTGCACCGTCGCGAAAATGGAGATGCCAATCATCAGGGCGGCGGATGGAAAGAATCATCTGGTCGGTCATGGCTTCCCTTTAAGCGCCTCTCCCCCTATCTGTCACCTATGCCAAACACCCGTCTATTCGACCGCTGCGTTATCCGTCTGTCGCCCACCGAGGCAGGAGAGGACGCGCGCCAATTTCTCCAGGGCCTGGTGACGCAAGATACCGCGGCAGAAATGCCCTTATGGGCGGGCTTGCTGAGCCCGCAGGGAAAGGCGCTGTTCGATTTCATCCTGTGGGCAGATGGTGACGATGTGCTTATCGATTGCGAAGGCACGCAAGCAGACGCATTGGTCCGGCGCCTGTCGATGTACCGGTTGCGCCGGAAAATCGCCATTGCCATTGATCCGGAATGCGGCGTGTTCTGGAAAGGCGACGGCAGCACAGACCCGCGCCATGCGGAGCTTGGGACACGCTGGCTGGGCACACCGGCTGCCGATGATATCGACGCGAGCGCCGAATATCGCGCGCATCGGCTTGGGCTCGGCATCACCGAGGGCGTACATGAGCTGGGCAGCGAGCAGACTTTGTGGCTTGAGGCCAATGCCGCCGAACTGAACGGGGTATCGTTCACCAAGGGATGCTATGTCGGGCAGGAGAATACCGCGCGTATGAACTGGCGGCAGAAAGTGAACCGACGGCTGGTGGTGGTCCCATTGACGCAAGCCGACGAGAGCCGGCAGCGCTGCGTCTATCCGGAACTTGATATATCGGTGGAGTTGCGGCGCGTCGAAGATTTGACCGCGCTTGTTTTGCCGGACTGGCAGCGCGCTGCGCTTGGTTAATCGAGCCGCTCGAGCTTAACCTTTGCGGTCCCGCTGCGGTGCATGCCGATCTGTTTGGCCGCAGCATAAGATAGATCCACGATGCGTGATTTGCTCCACGGACCGCGGTCGTTCACCCGCACGATAACTTCCTGACCATTGGCCAGATTGGTGACCGCCACCCTTGTGCCAAAAGATAACGTCCGGTGCGCCGCCGTCATCGCGTTGGGATCAAAACGCTCGCCACTGGCCGTGCGATTGCCGCTGAGTTCAGCGCCATAATAGCTGGCCAATCCGGTGCCGATTTCGACACGGCTGTCGCCCGCCTGCGCCAAAACCGGCAAGGCGATGAGCGCGAGCGCAAGATAATGACGTTTGTGCATGATATTCCCCCCGAGGCGTGCGGGCTACAATAAACGCCGCACGCTTCCAATTGTCGAAGCGATAATGTGCACAGGCTTTGCGTTCAAACGTCCAGATTGGCGACGTTAAGCGCGTTTTCGACAATGAAATCACGCCGTGGCTCAACCACTTCGCCCATCAGCTTGGTGAAGATATCGTCCGCCAAGTCGGCCTGGTCAATTTCGACACGGAGCAGCGACCGGTGATTAGGGTCAAGTGTCGTTTCCCACAATTGCTCCGCATTCATTTCGCCAAGACCCTTGTAGCGCGAAATCGATAGGCCCTTTCGCCCTGCGGCGAGTATGGCCTCAAGCAATTCCGATGGACGCGTGATCGCGCCTTTATTGCCCACACTGACGGCTGTCGTCGCCCGTTTGGCTTGGTCGCCAACGGCATCCGCTGCTTCTACGTCGTTATCTGCTTCGATGTCTTCGACGGCATCGGTTGCTACAGCGGCAGTGACCTTCACCAATCGGGCAGGGGTTTCGTAACTGGCGGTTTCTTCGCTGGCGAGCTTGTGCAGCTTGCGTGCTTCTGCCGACATTAGGAATGCCGCGTCGATGATGTGGTGATCGGTTACGCCGCGCCATAGGCGTTCGAAGTGATAGCCACCGTCTTCGGATACGCGGCCGGACCATTTGCCCTCAACATCCTGCGCACCCATCCATGCGGCCGCCTTGGCCACCGCAGCAGCGCGGTCAGTCGCCTCGGGGTCAAGCGCACCGGTGAGCGCCATGGCCTCGACAATTGTGGGGTCGTAGCGGCGCGGGACAAATGCCATCAGGCTGCGCATCCGGCGGGCATGATCGACCAATGCGCCCAAATCGGCGCCTGCGCGTTGTCCGCCGGCACCTTCAAGCACAACGCCGCCAAGACCCAATTCAGCAAGATGGTCGTCGAGCGCCTTGTCGTCCTTAACGTAAATTTCGCTGCGGCCCTTTGCGACCTTGTACAAAGGCGGCTGGGCGATGAAGAGATGGCCGTTTTCGATAATCTCCGGCATCTGGCGATAGAAGAATGTCAGCAACAATGTGCGGATATGTGACCCGTCGACGTCAGCGTCGGTCATGATCACAATCTTGTGATAGCGCAGCTTTTCAATGTTGAAATCTTCGCGGCCAATGCCCGTGCCCATGGCTTGAATGAGCGTGCCCACTTCCTTGGACGAGAGCATCCGGTCAAAACGCGCGCGCTCGACGTTCAAAATTTTACCCTTGAGCGGCAAAATCGCCTGATAATGCCGGTCGCGACCTTGCTTTGCCGAACCACCTGCGGAGTCGCCTTCGACCAGGAATAGTTCGGACTTGGCAGGGTCTTTTTCCTGACAGTCGGCAAGCTTGCCGGGCAAAGACGCAACGCTCATGACCGATTTGCGGCTGGCCTCGCGTGCCTTACGTGCGGCTTCGCGGGCGGCGGCAGCGTCAATGACCTTTTGAATCACGGTGCGCGCATGGCCGGGATTTTCTTCAAGCCACTCGCTCATCCGGTCGGCCATCAGGCTTTCCAGCGGCTGGCGTACTTCCGACGAGACCAACTTGTCCTTGGTCTGCGACGAGAATTTTGGATCGGGCAATTTCACCGACACAATAGCGGTCAGGCCTTCGCGCATGTCATCGCCCGTCAGCGTAACCTTTTCCTTTTTCAACACGCCCGATTTTTCGGCGTAGTTGTTCAGCGTGCGCGTCAATGCCGAGCGGAATGCCGCCAAGTGGGTGCCGCCATCGCGCTGCGGAATGTTGTTGGTGAAGCACAAGACGTTTTCGTAATAGCTGTCGTTCCATTCCAGCGCGACATCAATGCCGATACCGTCACGGTGTGACGAAATCGCAATCGGATCGGCGAGCAACGCCGTTTTGTTGCGGTCCAGATATTTAACGAAAGCGCCAATGCCACCCTCATAATACAGGTCATGTTCTTTGACTTCCGAATGGCGGTTGTCGCGCAGCAAAATGCGGACGCCGGAATTCAGAAACGCGAGTTCGCGATAGCGATGCTCAAGCTTGTCAAAATCAAATTCGAGCACGTTTTTGAACGTGTCGGTCGACGCCATGAAGGTGACGCGCGTACCCTTTTTGGGTTTACCATCGGCCACTGGCGCATCGCCACGAACGATCAACGGCGCAACGGCGTCGCCATGTTCAAAGCGCATCCAATGCTCTTTGCCTTCGCGCCAAATGGTGAGCTCAAGGAACTCAGATAGTGCGTTGACGACGGACACACCGACGCCGTGCAACCCGCCCGATACCTTGTACGCATTGTCGTCCGACGTGTTCTCAAACTTACCGCCGGCGTGCAGTTGGGTCATGATGACCTCAGCTGCGGAAACGCCCTCTTCCTTGTGCATGCCCGTCGGGATACCGCGGCCATTATCTTCAACCGAGACCGATCCGTCGGCGTTCAATTCGATCAGCACCAGATCGCAATGTCCGGCGAGCGCTTCGTCGATCGCGTTGTCCGATACTTCGAACACCATGTGGTGCAGGCCGCTGCCATCATCCGTATCGCCGATATACATTCCCGGCCGCTTGCGAACCGCGTCGAGGCCCTTGAGAACCTTGATGCTGTCGGCACCATATTCGTTCTGATTTGGGTTGGCTGCGCTGTCCGCAGACGGGTTATTTTCGGAGTTTTCCGGGATTTGATCTGTCATCTGCGGACTATAGGCCCCACGGCCGAAAAGCCCAAGGGAAAGCGGCAATAAGGGGCTATTTTTCCACAATCTTTTGCGCCTGCCGCTTGTTGCGTTTTTGGGTGGCGGGGTGCGGCCCAAAATTAAGCGGTGAAAGTTTTCGATATCGCGCTAAATCATCAAATGCGCATTTAAGGGATAGGCACAAAACCTGATGAATATCGATACTGAACTGGAAAAGAGCTTTGGGGACTTTGGCGCACTCATTGGCGCTTGGGGTGCAGAAAAACCCGACGCGCAAGCACTCGCTGACAAGTTCACCACGGTTTCTTGGGGCCAAGTTTCGCAGCAAACGTCACGCATTGCAGCCCAGCTTCAGCGTGATGGCCTCCAGCATGGTCAGGCGGTCGCCATTTTGGGCATGAGCAACATCAATTACGCGCTGGTCTATTTGGCTGCAGTGCGTGCAGGCGGCTGCGCTGCGCCGCTGACGACATCGGCTACCCCGGCCCAATTGTCTGCGATGTTGCGGGACTCAGGCGCGATGCATCTCTTTGTCGATGCGGCAAAGCTGGCTGAACTCGGCGGTATAGACTTGGGCGATGTGCGCATTGTCATATTGGATAATGGCGACGCAGAGCACCCAAGCCTTGACGCTTGGATGGCCGAAGAGGGTGCTACATTTGCAGCAGCCGCACCTGCGCCGACTGACCCGTTCAACATCATTTATTCGAGCGGAACGACAGGCACGCCAAAGGGCATCATCCATTCGCATGCCATGCGCTGGCACCAGATGGCAGGTGGTTTCAAATCCATTTACAGTCCGGACAGCCGCGCGTTGGTCTCCACGCCTTTATATTCGAACACGACGCTCGCTGTGTTCCTGCCGACCATGTGCCATGGCGGATTTGCGCGGATCATGGATAAATTTGATGTCACCGGCTATCTTGACCACGCACAGGCTGACCGGACCACGCATACCATGCTGGTGCCCGTCCAATATCAGCGGATCATGGCGCATGATGGATTTGCCAATTACGATCTTTCGCATTTCATCGTCAAATTTTGCACCAGCGCGCCATTCCCGGCGGAGTTAAAGGCTGATGTCGTCAAACGCTGGCCCGGCGGGCTTATTGAAATTTATGGGATGACTGAGGGCGGGGTGGTCTGCATGTTGCAGGCGCATAATTTTCCCGACAAGCTGCACACCGTGGGGCAGCCCGTGACGGGCCATGAACTGATCGTCCTTGATGACGACGACAATCGCCTTCCTGCTGGATCAAAAGGCATTTTAACGGGCCGGTCACCCACGATGATGTCCGGCTATAAGAACCAGCCGGAAAAAACGCGCGAGATGGAATGGCGCGATGAGGATGGCAATATCTGGCTCAAAACGGGCGACATTGGAATCGTCGATGAAGACGGCTTTGTTTCCATCGTCGGGCGCGCGAAAGACATGATCATCTCCGGCGGGTTCAACATTTACCCCAAAGACCTAGAGGGGCTGCTGGAGGCGCAAGCGGAGGTTGCTGAGGCTGCAGTAGTAGGAATGCCGTCGGATGCGTGGGGCGAGACGCCGGTTGGCTTTGTGCGGTTGCATCCCGATGCCAGCAGCACGCTCGACGCTATCTTGGAGCGGGTGAATGGGCAGCTTGGCAAAACCCAACGCATTTCGGTGCTCTATCCCATCGACGAAATGCCCCGCAGCCATATCGGTAAGTTGTTGAAAACCGATTTGCGGACATTGGCGGCGGAGTTGCAAAATGGACGGTAAATTTGGCCCGGACCTGGCGGCGGTCATTTCCGTTCTGCAGACGGCACTGACCCCCGCCTTTTTGCTGGTTGCGGTGGGCAGCCTGCTCAATGTCCTCACCGGCCGACTGTCGCGCATTGTTGACCGGTCACGCGACCTGCAGCGGCAATATGCGGAGACTGACGGTCAAGCGCATGAACGGGTCGTCACCGAACTGCGTATCATTGAAAAGCGGATGCGTGTGGTAGGAAGATCGATATTGTGCGCGGTGTTATCCGCGATTTCGGTGTGCATAATGATCGTTGTCTTGTTCGTCATGGGGCTCACCAATATTTCTGCAGCATGGATAGCCGTAGCGGTATTCATGCTGGCATTGGCGCTGTTGTCGGCTTGCCTGTTTCAATTCGTGCACGAGATCCGCTTGGCAACTTATGCGATATATGTGCCGGAGGAATATCTTGAGCTGCCGGCGCCTAAGGAACGCAAGCGGCGTAGTACGATGTAACGCGCAGGCGCGTCGTTAGCTTGCCTTGCTGCCCAATAATTGAACGCGGGCGACAACTTCGTCGCGGATCGTGGGCGTCACAAACTTGCCAATTTCGCCACCATATATGGCGATTTCCTTCACCAACCGTGACGCGATGGGCTGAAGCGCGACATCTGCCATCAGGAATAGCGTCTCGACGCGGTCATTCAGCTGGCGGTTCATGCCCGTGAGTTGATATTCATATTCGAAATCGGTGACGCCGCGAATGCCGCGAATGACCGTGCTTGCGCCATGTGCTTCGGCAAAGTCCATCAGCAGTGAATTGAACCCGACGACGCGGATATGATCTGCGCCGATTGTCGCAACTTCGCGCTCGACCATCGCGATACGCTCTTCATCCGCGAACATCGGCGATTTTGACGCGTTGGTGGTCACGCCAATGATGAGTTCATCGACAAGCTTTGCCCCGCGCCGGATGATGTCCATATGGCCCAA
>NZ_JBILAF010000096.1:0-7689 GCF_044354325.1 Sphingorhabdus sp.
CATCAGCTCTGGCCCGATAGGTTGCCAGTGGCTGACCGTCCACCAAAGATCCAAGACAAACAGGCCCATGACGATGACTGAAATCGGCGCATATTTGGCGGACACTGTGCCATTCAACAGGCGGTTGACGGCGACTGAGCCGATGGCAATGCCGATCGAGAAAAACGCGGTAAACAAGGTTGCGACAGTATTGTCGCCACCGATCGCGTTTTTGACCATGGGTGGGAAAATCGATCCAAGGACAGCGCCAACGCCCCAGAAAAAGCTGATTGCCATGATCGCCAAAAATAGGCGGGGTATGTGCATGGTGTCGCGCACCAGTCGCCAGCTGCTGCGAAAGATGTTCCAGTCCATTTTTGCGGTTGGGGCATCGCTTTCGGGCGGTGCTAGCGGAACAGATTGCGCGGTCACGCGTCCGATGATGGCAACGATGATAATCCCTACGCCGGCAATCTTTCCTGGAATGATGCCGCCCGCAATCGTCCCGCCCAAGATGGCGAGATAGGTGCCGGCTTCGACAAGGCCCGTTCCGCCCAAAACCTCATCTTCTTTAAGATGCTGGGGCAAGATCGCATATTTAATTGGGCCAAAGAAGGTGGAATGCACGCCCATTGCGAACAATGCGACGAGCATCATCGGTATGTTGTGCAGGTAAATACCCGCTGCACCGAAGATCATGATAAAAATCTCGGCTGTCTTGACCATGCGAATGACGCGCGTCTTTTCAATGGTATCGGCCAATTGCCCCGCAAGCGCGGAAAACAGGAAAAAGGGTAATATGAACAGCGCGCCCGCGATGGCGTTAAAATTCGCTTCTTGGGTCGGGTCCGAATAGATCTCGTACGTCACCAAAATGACCATGGCCATTTTGTAAAAATTGTCGTTGAAGGCATTCAGGAACTGGGTGACGAAAAGCGGCAAAAATCTGCGCTTGTTCAACAGGGACATTGTCGTGGCCATTGGTTTTTGCACTTCCCATGCGGACGGTATCGGAGCCTTAGCGGCCCAGCCGTATCATGGCAAAGTGCATTTCATGTGACGGTGAAATAGCCGCGTGATTTTGCTGACACATCGCGCTATTGCTATAGGATGCTTAGCTTACCCAACATCCTGACCCTGTCGCGCATTCTTGCTGTGCCCATCCTCGTCTTTTTGCTGTGGCCCGGCGCCAAGCAGATAGGCATTCAACCGGTGCCGCTGGATTATGGCTTTGCATTCATATTGTACTGCCTGATGGGGATTACCGATTATTTCGATGGCTATCTTGCGCGGGCGCAGGGAACAGTATCGAAATTGGGCGTTTTTCTTGATCCCATCGCCGATAAGATCATGGTCGCCGCTGTGATTTTGATGCTGGTGTTCACGCGCGATGTCGACGGTTGGCATGTCATTGCTGCCCTCATCATTTTACTGCGTGAAATGATCGTATCGGGCCTGCGTGAATTTTTGGCTGGCCTGCAGATTTCCGTGCCTGTTTCGAAACTCGCCAAATGGAAAACGACGTTTCAACTTGTTTCGCTTGGCGGCATCATTTTGGCAGGCGCCTTGCCGGACTGGATGTTGCTGAAGCAAGCCGCACTGGCGCTGCTGTGGATCGCCGCGGTGCTGACGATGATTACCGGCTGGGATTATCTGCGCGTCGGCATAAAGCATATGGATTGACCGCATGAGGCTGGTCTATTTCGCCGCGGTTCGCGAGGCCATTGGTGTGGCCTCCGAAACATGTGATCTGCCGGCACATGTGCGCAATATTCATGACGCCATTGACTGGCTGGCTGGTCAGTCATCCGGCCACGCACTGGCCTTTCAAGACAAATCGCGGCTTCGTTTCGCTTTGGACCAAGCTATGGTGCCGTTGGATGCCGCGCTTGGCGAGGCGCATGAGCTTGCAATTTTCCCGCCCGTGACCGGCGGATGAAACGCGTCCTTATTAGCGATGAGCCGATCAGCGCGGAGGTTGCACTGGCGGGGCTGAGCGATTTGGGGGGCGGTGCTGTGTCCAGTTTTACGGGTATATCGCGGGACGATGGCGGCATAACCGCGATTGAGCTTGAGCATTATCCCGGCATGACGGAATCAAGCCTGATGCAGTTAATCGATGAAGCCTTTGCCCGCTGGGCATTGCTTGGTGCGGCGATTGTGCACCGGATCGGGCGCGTTGCAGTGGGCGAACCCGTGGTCGTTGTCGGCGCAGCGTCGCGGCACAGGGCGGACGCGCTTGAGGCCACGGCGTTCCTGATTGACCGCCTGAAAACCGACGCGCCATTTTGGAAGAAAGAGCATTATGCAGATGGCACGTCCGTTTGGGTTGATGCCAAATCCAGCGACGACGATAGGTCTTCACGCTGGTCCTAACGGCTCCGGTTGCGGATCAGCGGTTACGTTATGTGCAGTTCCCGCAGGGACTCCGCAAGCAATTCGAACTCCTCACGGCGCGGGCTGTTGGTCCGCCAAATCAGCGCAATTTCGCGGGTGGCATGGTCCGCATTCAACGGCCGCGCTTGAACGTCGGTTCCGTTCAATAGACCGGCCGCGACGGCCATCTCGGGAATGATGGTGAGGCCCAAGCCATTGTCCACCATCTGTACAAGCGTGTGCAGCGATGTGCCCAACATCATGGCCGTTGCGCGCAGCTCCGGCCTGTTACAGGCAGCCAGTGCATGGTCTTTTAAGCAATGACCATCCACTAATAACAAAAGCCTGTTTTCATCGATCAGTTCAGGTTCAATGCTTTCGGGCGGGTCGCGCGGGTCATCCAATGGAAAGGCAACATGTAACGCGTCGTTAAACAGATGCGCTTTTTCGACATCGCCCGCCGGGAAAGGAAGCGCCAAAAGGACACAGTCGACCTGACCATGATGCAATGCTTCGACCGCAGCTGCGCTCGCTTCCTCCCGCAGGTACAACTTCAAATCGGGATATTTCTTGCGCAGTGCCGGTAACAACTTCGGCAACAGGAATGGCGCAATCGTCGGGATGACGCTCATGCGCAAATCATCCGCAAGTGGCTTGCCTGCGGAACGGGCCATTTCGGCGAGCTCTTCCGCTTCGCGTAAGATGCGGTGCGCCTTGGTCACCATCTTGTTGCCCAGCGGCGTAAAGCGGACGACGCGCCGCGTGCGCTCCACGAGCATCAGGCCAAGCAGCGACTCCAGCTCGCGTATCCCAGCGGACAGCGTGGACTGTGTCACAAAGCAGGATTCCGCGGCTTTACCGAAATGGCCATGCTCCTGAAGTGCGACCAGATATTGCAGCTGCTTCAGTGTTGGAAGATAGGTGCTCATAAATCGACCCCGTTTATTATTATGGGCCATATAATCGTTTTTTACGATGATTCTAGCAATATTTAGCGAAAAGGTTCATAGATTGCTGGAAATGCCCGTTTGAAAGTCTTAGCTTAGAGGCTCAATGGTCCCAGTAGGGACGTCAGGGTCATCTATGTTCATTTCAAATCTCATCGAATATCTGGACTCGATCAAAGAACGTGACCCTGCGCCGCGCTCACGCTGGGAAATCTTGCTGTACCCCGGCGTATGGGCCGTGGGTTATCACCGTGTCGCGCATTGGCTGTTCCTTGGCCAGATGTTCTTTCTTGCGCGGTTGGTAAACCATTTCGCCCGGTTTCTAACGGGCATAGACATTCACCCCGGCGCCAAGATTGGCAGCAATTTCTTCCTCGACCATGGTTTCAGCGTGATTGGTGAAACGGCCGAGATTGGCGACAATGTCACCATGTACCAGAACGTCACCTTGGGCGGCACCAACCCGACCAACGGGATGGCGGGTAAACGGCACCCCACAATATTGGATAATGTTATCATTGGGTCAGGCGCACAGATCCTTGGCCCAATCACAGTGGGCGAACGCGCGCGCATTGGCGCTGCGGCCGTGGTGACCGACGACGTTCCTGCCGGCGCCACGATGATTGGTCAAAAGGCGCGCTCGACATTGGTTCAGGCCGAAACCTATGCACGTGACTTCATGCCTTATGGCACGCCTTGCCGCGAGATGTTCGACCCAGCGACACAAAGCCTCGAGATCCTGCAGTGCGAAATCGAAACCCTGCGCAAACGTATCGCGGACCTGATGGCCGAGCGTGATGGAACGCCGGCAGCTACGCCGGTCAAGCCCCGTGCGAGCAAGGGAAGCAAGGCCAGTTGAGCGCAATCATCACGCCGTTCCCGATAACCAATCGGCTCAACCAGATCGGTTTCGACAAAGGCGAACTAACCCAGATTCTCAATCTGTACGGGCGGATGGTCGCAGCGGGTAACTGGCGCGATTACGCCATCGATCTTGGCCGCGATGCCGCCGTGTTCAGTGCGTTCCGGCGCGCCACCGAGCGGCCCGAATATCGCATTGAGAAGCGGCCCGCATTGCGCAACCGCCAAGGCATGTGGGCCTTGGTCGGCGAGGGTGGTGCAATTTTGAAACGCGGACATGATCTTGGCCCCGTCCTTGCGCTTGTTGAACGAAAGCTCATGAAACTGGTCGACGCATAAAAAAAGCCCGGCCAAAGACCGGGCTCTTTCGAAATATTTGGACGGCCATTAGCCGAGTGCTTGAAGCGCCTTCATCACGGCGATGGATTGCTCGCCGCCTGACTGTGGAACGGTTTCACCCGTACGGTCGATAATCTTGTCCCACGCCGCAGCAAAACCTTCGACATTGCGGTCTTCCTGACGCAGGGCAACACCTGGGGTCATCGTGACATAGGCCGCGTGATAACCGCCACCGCCTGCGCCAATGATCATGTTGGTTGGGGCATCTTCGCTGACCAGATACAATGCGGCTGGTACAACATTTTCCGGCGTGAACTGTTCGAACAGGCCTTCTGGGAAAATATCTTCGGTCATGCGCGTGCCCGCAACAGGTGCGAGCGAATTGACGCGCACGTTATATTTGGCGCCTTCAAGGTGAAGCGTCTTCGTAAATCCAGCCAATCCGAGCTTCGCCGCGCCATAATTGGCTTGGCCGAAATTGCCATATAGACCCGTTGACGATGTGGTCATCAAAATGCGGCCATAGGCCTGATCGCGCATCGTATCCCAAACCGCCTTCGTGCAGTTTGCCGATCCCATGACATGGACCTGAAGCACCAGATTGAAGTCGGGCATATCCATCTTGGCAAAGCTCTTGTCGCGTAGGATTCCGGCATTGTTGATCAACACATGCACGCCGCCCCATGCTTCTTTCGCCTTGGCGACCATTTCGACCATTTGCTCATATTCGGTGACGCTGCCGCCATTGGCCATGGCTTCACCGCCAGCTGACTTAATCTGTTCGACAACCTGGGCTGCTGCGTCGGATGTGCCTGTGCCATCGCGCGCGCCGCCCAAGTCATTGACCACCACTTTCGCGCCGCGCTTGGCGAGCTCAAGCGCATAGGCCTTACCCAATCCACCGCCTGCACCGGTCACAATAGCGACTTTATCTTTAAAACTGATGGTCATATTATATCTCCATAATCAGGGGCGAGCCAAGCCGCCGAAACATGCTGTGCCTTGGCATGGCGCGCCACTTGACGCAAGCGTAAAGCAAGTTGGGGTGAGTGTCATAAAAGAGAAATAATGCTGTCATGCCCAAGACATAAAATTGCTGTCTAAGCGTCACCATTGAAACAAGGATAACATTATGACCTCCGCAATAAAATGGTTTGCAACGACAGCATTGGTAACGGCGGCATGTGTCGCGTTTCCTGCATATGCGCAGGACAGCACATCTGAGGTCGAATCGCTGCGTGCGGAAGTTGCGGCGCTTAAGGCACAATTGGCAACAATTGCGGCAAAGGTTGATGCGGTCGAGAAAAAACCTGTAGCAGAAGTAAAGTGGAAGGGCGGACCAGAGACCAGCGGTCAAGGTGGTTGGACCTTTAAGCCACGTGGACGCATCCATTATGATGCAGGCTATGTGAGCGTACCCGGCGATTATGCAGTCAACCGCAATCTGGGTTTCAATAGCCGCGTTCGGCGCGTTCGCCTTGGCGCTGAAGGCAATATGCCTGGCGGCTTCGGTTATAAGGTCGAAGCGGACTTTGCGGGCGGCAATGTTGCCTTTGGTGATACGTTCCTGAGCTACAGTCCAAGCAACACGCCGTTCAGCGTTCGGATTGGCAATTTTGAATCGCTGAACGGGATGGAGCAAATCACCAGTTCCAACAACGCCAGCTTTACAGAGCGCGCTGCATTCAATGACGCGTTTTTAAACAGCCGTCGTCTTGGTGGCGCGGTTGCATGGCGTGATTCCGATAATGTGCTCCGCGCCGAAGTCGGCTTGTTTGCCGGCCACAGCATCGACAACTCGTTCGACAATGATGGCTGGATTGGCGCGGGACGGCTGACCTATGCGCCAAAGGCGTTTGGCGGACAGCTGCATTTCGGTGCAACCATTCAGCAGCGCGAATTCGCATCCAACAACAATGGAACGGCGTCGGTTTCGACAAATACGCCATCGACCAACCAGCTGGCCCGATATCGCGCGCGCCCGAACACACAGCTTACCGACGTACGATTTGTCGACACCGGAAGCTTCGCCGCCAAGAGCGACCGAATATTAGGTGTCGAATTGGCGGCCATCTTCCCCGGATTTTATTTTGCCGGCGAAGGCCAATGGACCAAAGTAAATGCCTATCGCGCGGGTGACATTGCAACCGGATTGAACAGTTTTGCTGGCGGCAACAGCGCGGTTACGCCAAATGGCGACCCGAGCTTTTTTGGCATGTATGCCGAAGCTGGCTATTTTCTGACCGGCGAGACCCGCGGTTACAAGGACGGCGCGTGGGCGCGTACCAAGGTACTGAATCCCATTGATAAAAAGGGCCTTGGCGCGTTCCAAATTGCGGCACGCTATGATTTTCTGGATCTTGACAGCAACGCCTTGAAAAACGGCGTGACGAACAACTTTGCGACGGGCAGCAATAGCCTGGCTGCGGTCAATGCGCGGCTTGGACGGGGTGGCACACAGACCAGCTATTTGCTCGCTCTGAACTGGTACCCAATCGATTATATTCGCTTCATGTTGAACTATGGCCGCGTCAATGTTGAAGGTGGCCCGTTGGCCGCGACAGTTGACCCCCTTTTAACGCAGGCGGTTGATAAGCGCGACTATTCGGTTGATGTACTTGCCGCGCGGATGCAGTTGGAGTTCTAAACCGCGTCCTGATCGAGCGAATAGCCTGCCGACCGCACCGTCCGGATGATATCGCTGTCAAAGCCCTCATTGAGGGCTTTGCGCAAGCGGCGGATGTGGACGTCAACGGTACGTATTTCGATATCGCTGTCATGGCCCCAGACACTGTCTAAAAGGCGCTCACGCGAGAATACGTGACCTGGATATTCGAGGAAATGCTTGAGCAACCGGTATTCGGTCGGCCCAAGCGGAACCTGCTTTCCGCCGCGCTTTACTTTGTGCGCGACCGTATCCATTTCGACGTCACCAAAGCGCAATGCTTCGCCAGCAAGCGCGGGACGGACCCGGCGCAGCACGGCCTTTGCACGGGCGACCAATTCGCGTGGTGAAAAAGGCTTGGTGACATAATCATCAGCGCCGATTTCAAGTCCGCGAATACGGTCATCTTCTTCACCGCGTGCCGTCAACATGATGATTGGCACATTGGCGGTGTTGTCCGCTTTGCGTAATTGCCGGCACACTTCGATGCCCGACAGATTCTCCAACATCCAATCCAGCAAA
>NZ_JBILAF010000097.1:0-7613 GCF_044354325.1 Sphingorhabdus sp.
CGAAACCCGTGCCTTTCGCGCCAGCGGCAGTGTCGATTCGCCGCCCAAATGGGCGGACTTTAAAGACCCGTTGGATGCTATATCCACCCGCTTTCGATCACGCATGCCCAAGGAACGCGCCGACGGGCAATTCCTGTCGCCTGAGGACCGCAAAGCGCTCAAGACGCTAGGGCTTGGCGAGGATGCGGATAGGCGCGCCTTACGTAGCGCCTATTCGGCCAAGGTCCGCGCCTATCATCCTGATAAAAATGGCGGCAACCGGTCTTATGAAAAGGCTTTGCAAGACGTCATTGCTGCCTATACGCACCTTAAAACATCGCCCGCCTTTATTTGACGAGAACGACATGACTGACATTCCAAATATCCAGCCCAACAGCAGCGACACGACCATTCTAGCTGCCCCTGACAAAACCGTCAGCGTGCGCGAAATGTTCGGCATCGATGTCGACATGGAATGTCCTGCCTTTTCCGTTGCCGATGAGCGGGTTCCCGACACCGACGACAGCTATGTCTTTGACCCCGACACCACGCTCGCGATCCTTGCTGGCTTTGCCCATAACCGCCGCGTGATGGTTCAGGGATATCACGGCACCGGTAAATCGACGCATATCGAACAGGTGGCCGCGCGTTTGAAATGGCCGTGCATCCGTATCAACCTCGACGCGCATATCAGCCGTATCGACCTTATCGGCCGCGATGCCATCGTTCTGCGCGATGGACAGCAAGTCACTGAATTCCGCGAAGGCCTGTTGCCTTGGGCGCTGCAGACACCGACCGCTTTGGTGTTCGACGAATATGACGCCGGCCGTCCGGACGTGATGTTCGTGATCCAGCGTGTGTTGGAGACTGAGGGCAAGTTAACGCTGCTCGACCAGAACCGCGTCATTCGTCCGAACCCATATTTCCGCCTGTTCGCGACCGCCAACACCGTTGGCCTTGGCGATACAAGCGGGCTGTATCACGGCACGCAAGCGATCAACCAGGGTCAGATGGACCGTTGGAACATTGTCGTTGGCCTGAACTATCTGCCCGCGCAGGTCGAAAGCGAAATCGTTTTGGCCAAGGCATCGGGCACCGATGCCGCGACCGTCGCCAACATGGTGAAGGTCGCCGAAATGACGCGTCAGGGCTTTATCAATGGCGATATTTCAACCGTCATGAGTCCACGGACCGTTATCACATGGGCCCAAAACACCGCCATTTTCAAAAATGTCGGTTTTGCGTTCCGCCTGTCGTTCCTCAACAAATGTGACGATGCCGAACGCGCGTTGGTCGCGGAATATTATCAGCGCGTCTTTGGGCAGGATCTGCCCGAAAGCGTCGTTGGAAAGTTATAAGCATATTGGCCATTTCGCCGAAACACCGTTGAAGGGACCATTTATGAAACGCACTGCTCTTATTCTGGCGCTCGCACTTAGCGCATCGCCGGCATTTGCTGCGCTCAAGCCCGGCACACGCGCGACCGATTTCACCACGCAGGCTGTTTTGGCGGGCGACGTGTATAGCTATAATTTGAACAAGGCCCTGAAACGCGGGCCTGTCGTTTTATATTTCTATCCCAAGGCATTCACCGCGGGCTGCACCGTCGAGGCGCATGAATTTTCCGAAGCCGCCGATGATTTTGCCGCCTATGGCGCATCCATCATTGGCATGTCGGCGGACAATATCGACACGTTGAAGCGTTTTTCGGTGGAGGCATGCCGCAACAAATTCACCGTTGGCATCGCGTCCAAACCCGTCATCAAAAACTACAAGGTCAGCCTGCCCATCATGGGCGGCACGAACCGCACGACCTATGTGATTGCGCCTGATGGAAAGGTGTTGTTCGCCTATTCCGAACTGGGCGTGAAGGGTCATGTGTCCGGCGCTCTCAATGCGGTAAAGGCATGGCGCGCAGCCAATCCTAAAGGGAAATAATGCGCAAAGCTCCCCTTCTCCTTTTGCCGATGCTGCTGGCTGGCTGCACTGTGGCTGTCGAATATGGCGACATTCCCCACAATGTGCTGGCGGAAAACCCGCGCTGTAACCCGGCGCAAAATGACAGCGCATCGGTCAACGGAAAAGATTATTTCATCGTCACCAGCCGCCTGCCCGATTGCCGCGGCGATAATATCAAACTGACCAACCATCGTGCAGACCGCGTTCGATTTGGCCGGTTCTCGCCGCCAGAAACGATCAAGCCCGCCAAGGGCGACAAGCAATTGGTGGTGCCGGTCGCGTTTCAGCCGGAAGACGCATGGTGGGATGGCCTGCGTGATGCCGCGAACCTGCGCAACGGCCGCGTCCTTTTATATGTGCATGGCTATCGCGAAAAATTGCAAACCACCGCCCGCGACGCTGTCCAGATTGGCGCGATGAGCAATTTTGACGGCCCGATTATCCATTATAGTTGGCCATCGCAGGGCAATCTGTTAAGCTATGCCGTTGATGAAACCAACATGTATTGGGACCAGCGCAATTTCCGGAACTTCCTGACCACATTGGCGCGAACCGAATGGGTCAAGGAAATCGTGATTGTCTCGCATTCGCTCGGCGCACGGCTTGTCACGCCTGCCGTGGAATATGTCGACCGCACATCGAGCAATGCGGATTCCAGCAATATTTCCAATATCATATTGGCATCGCCCGATGTTGATCGTGAAGATTTCGAACGCGATATCGCTGAAGAAGTGTTGGCCGCCCGCCGCGTCAACAACGACCGGCGCGTGACCGTCTACGCATCACTCAGCGACCGCGCACTTGCCGTTTCGCGCGCTGTCCATGGCTATCCGCGGCTGGGATCACCTTATTGCTTCAGTCCGTTCGAAGCCAAGGATTTGAAGGCCAAAGGATTGCCGCAGCGTTGCTTTGCGACAAAGACCAAATATCAGACAGAGCCTGCCAAAACGGGCTTTACTATCATTGACACCACCGACCTATCAGGCGGCGGCGCTGGCCATAGCGATTATTTGCGCAGCCTTGCCGTGTGCAAGGATTTTGCCGCTGTCGTGAATGGCGCGCGGACAACCGACGATCGCGTGGCCACCGCGCAGGCGCATGTCTTTACGCTGCGCGCGCCGGTTAAGCCGACGAAAGCAGACATTGCAGCGGTATGTAAGCGGGTGGCGGATTGATGGCGAACGAACCTCCACTGGAACAGTTCAAACAAGTCCTGACCGGCACGGCCCGCGCACTCGCGCATGAGCCGGAGATTGAACTTGCGTTCACCGCCGATGCGCCGACGCAAGCGGGCAAAAATTTCAAAGTGCCTATGCCCGGCCGCTTGTTGCCGCCTGACCAAGTGGCCGAAGCACGAGGCTTTGCCGACAGCTTCTCACTGAAGCTCAAACAC
Source organism: Sphingorhabdus sp. (assembly GCF_044354325.1). Classification (GTDB taxonomy): domain Bacteria; phylum Pseudomonadota; class Alphaproteobacteria; order Sphingomonadales; family Sphingomonadaceae; genus Sphingorhabdus_B. Next base: position 3,332 of record NZ_JBILAF010000097.1, read on the forward strand.
CATAATGCCGCACGCCACGCCGCCTTGCGTCCATCCGAAGTCATTGCCGGCGCTGCATTTGACGCGGTGGAAAATGCGCGCGTTGAGGCATTGGGTTCCCGCAACATGGCGGGTATCGCTGCAAATCTGGGCCACGCGCTTGAACTCAAATTGCGCACCGACCCGATCAGCCGCGCACAGTCCGCTGACGAAGTACCAATTTCGACCGCATTGTCGCTCATCGTGCGCGAACGCCTGACCGGCGCGCCTGTCCCGGACGCGGCGGTTGCTGGCGTCGATATGCTGCGCGGCTGGATTGAGGAAAAGGCGGGCAGCGATCTTGATGCACTTGCCCACGCGCTTGACGATCAGGGTGCATTTGCCGCGCTCACGCAAGCGATGCTGGAGCATCTGAACCTGACCGAGGGCGATGTTGACCCGTCCGATGCCGATGAAGGCGGCGATGATGCCGAGGACAGCCAAGACCAAGATGGCGACAGCGACGATGATGGCGAAGGCGAAGCTGGCCAAGCCGAAGCACGCGCTGAACCGCAACAAGGCGAAGGCGAAGAGACCGAGGCCGATTATGACGGCGAGGATATGGACGATCAGGACGGTTCCGACGGCGAAATGGGCGATGACGGCATGCAGCCCGTCACCCCGCAGCGCCGCAATTGGGACCATCTGCCGCAAAGCGATTACAAAATCTGGTCGACCAAATATGACGAGACCATCACCGCGACCGAGCTTGCGGACGAAGAAGAGCTGAACCGGCTGCGCGCTTACCTCGACCAGCAATTGTCCAACCTGCAATCGGTGGTGACAAAGCTCGCCAACCGTCTGCAACGCCGCCTGATGGCGCAGCAAAACCGCAGCTGGGATTTCGATCAGGAAGAAGGCATGATCGACGCAGCGCGGCTCGCGCGCATCGTCGTCTCGCCGGGCAGCTCGCTGTCGTACAAGATCGAACGCGAAACCGATTTCCGCGACACCGTGGTGACCTTGCTTATCGACAACAGCGGATCGATGCGCGGACGGCCGATCAGCATCGCCGCGATCAGCGCCGACATATTGGCGCGCACGTTGGAGCGCTGCGGCGTTAAAACCGAGATATTGGGCTTCACCACCCGCGCGTGGAAAGGCGGCCAAGCGCGTGAGGATTGGCTTGCCGCTGGACGGCAACCCATGCCCGGCCGCCTCAACGACTTGCGCCACATCGTCTACAAAAAAGCTGATGAGCCATGGCGTCATGCCAAGCGCAACCTGGGCCTGATGATGCGCGAAGGTTTGCTGAAAGAGAATATCGACGGCGAGGCCCTGCTTTGGGCGCACAACCGCCTGATCGCCCGCGCCGAAGACCGCCGCATTTTGATGGTGATTTCCGACGGTGCGCCAGTCGATGACAGCACCTTGTCGGTCAACCATGGCGGCTATCTGGAACAGCATTTGCGCAAGGTTATCGAAATGATCGAAACGCGATCGCCTGTCCAATTGGTTGCGATCGGCATCGGCCATGACGTCACCCGTTATTACAAACGCGCCGTCACCATCATGGACGTTGAACAATTGGGCGGTACGATGATCGAACAGCTCGCCGGGTTATTTGACGAGGAATAGCCTGGCCTTTCACACAGCTACGCCGCGGCGTGGGCAAGCGATCCGTGGGGACGGGTTTTAAATATTACCGTAGCCCTGAGCAGCAGGCAGAGCCTGCGTCCGTCGAAGGGCGCCTCTCGACCGCAGCGCAACACCGATAAACGCCCTTCGACAGGCTCAGGGCTACGGTGAGTGTTGACCAAGCGATCCGTTGGGACGGGTTTTGAACATTACCGTAGCCGCACTGTTATCCTCCCCATCGACTTGCGATGGGGAGGTGGCAGTCCGCAGGACTGACGGAGGGGCCTCAAACAGTGCAAGCCCCTCCACCATTCGCTACGCGAATGGTCCCCCTCCCCATCGCAAGTCGATGGGGAGGATGCGGCAAATCTTGACCATATGTAGGCGAATTGGACGGCACGCCGCAGCCGATGCGGCGGTGAACAATATTACCGCAGCCCTGAGCAGCAGGCAGCGCCTGCGTCCGTCGAAGGGCGCCTCTCGACCGCAGCGCAACACTGACATTCGGTCCTTTTTAACTTTCACGACCGTCATGCTGAACTTGTTTCAGCATCTTACTTTTTTGACGGCGGTGGACAAAGTAAGACCCTGAAACAAGTTCAGGGTGACTTTGAGAGATTGGAGGTGGGTTGACCTACGCACCCATTTCCAGCATCGCCAAACCATGTCCGAGCTTAAACTCTTCAACAGCCTAACCCGGCAACTGGAAACCTTCACCCCCGTCCACGCTGGCGAGGCGCGGGTTTATACCTGCGGCCCGACGGTGTATAATTATCCGCACATCGGCAACATGCGCGCCTATGTTTTTGCCGACACGCTTGGCCGGGTGCTGTCATATAAGGGCTATAAGCTCACCCATGTCATCAACATCACCGATGTCGGCCATCTGACCGACGACGCCGACGCGGGCGAAGACAAGATGGAGAAGATGGCGGCGGAAAAAGCGCAGTCGATCTGGGACATCGCAAAGCATTATACGCAAGCCTATTGGGACGACATCAAGGCGCTGAACATCCGTCAGCCCGCGCATTGGTCGATTGCGACCGAATATGTCCCCGCGATGATCGCCTATGCGACCAGCATTGCCGACAAGCATTGCTACGAACTGGAATCGGGCCTGTATTTCGACACCTCGACCGTTGCCAATTATGGCGCATTGGCCCGCGCCAAGACCGAGGACGGAGAGGGCCGCATCGAAGAGGTGGAAGGCAAACGCCACGCCGCCGACTTTGCCATTTGGCGCAAGACGCCCGCGGGCGAAACGCGGCAGATGGAATGGGACAGCCCATGGGGCAAAGGCGCACCGGGTTGGCATTTGGAATGCTCTGTGATGTCAGAGGCGCTGCTTGGCCTGCCGTTTGACATCCACACCGGCGGCATCGACCACCGCGAAATCCACCACCCCAATGAAATCGCCCAAAATCAGGCGCGCTGCGGCGGGGACCACAGCGGCGCACAATTTTGGATGCACAACAATTTCCTGATCGAACGCAGCGGCAAGATGAGCAAATCATCGGGCGAATTTCTGCGCGTGCAATTGCTGATCGACAAAGGCTTCCACCCCCTCGCCTACCGCCTGATGTGCCTGCAAGCACATTACCGAAGCGAGCTGGAGTTTAGCTGGGAGGGGCTGCAGGCGGCGCTGGTGCGGTTGAAGCGGATGGTGATGGCTGTCGCAAACCTTAAAGCCCGTCATGCTGAACTTGTTTCAGCATCTTACTTAGCGACGTCGGAAAGTAAGACTCTGAAACATGTTCAGGGTGACGTTGCTCCGGGGATTTCGGCGGCGCTTAACGATTTTACGGCGGCTGTTTCAGATGACCTCAACACGGCTATCGCAATAACATCGCTAGAAACGCTCATCGGCTTGAAGAAGGTCGACGCTGCACAGCATCTTGCTGCGATTGCCGAGATGGACGCAGTTCTGGGTCTGAACCTTAATAGCCTCACCCGCACCGATCTGCGCATCCGCCCCAAAGCCGCCGTCATCACCGAGGCGGAAATCGAAACCGCCCTCGCCGCCCGTAAAGACGCGCGCGCCGAAAAAGACTTCGCCAAGTCCGACGCCATCCGCGACGACCTCATCGCCAAAGGCGTTGAAGTCATGGACGGCGACCCGCTGGGCTGGGATTGGAAGTTGGATATATGATACTCAAAATTGCTTGGCTCATCCTTGCGGCTATCCACGCGTTGCCCGCGCTGGCGCTGTTCCGTCCGGCGATGATTGGGCAGCTTTACCGCGTCGCTAGCGATAACCCCTTGTTTCTGTTGCTGCATCATCGCGCTGCGCTGTTCCTCGTTATCTTTCTGCTTGCTGTCTGGGCTGCATTTGACCCTGCGAGCCGCCGCATTGCCAGCGTTGGCGTCGGCCTCAGCATGTTGTCATTCTTGGTTCTCTATTGGTCTGCAGGCTCGCCGCCAGCGCTGAAAACCATTGCGATGACCGATCTTGTCGGCATCCCGTTTTTAATCTTTGTAACTTGGAAGGCTTTTGCCGCATGACCAAAACGAAACTCGTGATGTCGGGCCTTGTGCGCCCCCTGATTGAACCGCGCTTACCCGATTGGATCGAGCCGCATTTCTTCATGTCGAAGGAAGAGGCGCTTGCCCTCGCGCCGCAAGCGGAGATTGGCTGGTTCGACATGTATGACAAGGGCGATATGGCCACGGTCATCAATGCTGCGAC
>NZ_JBILAF010000098.1:0-7566 GCF_044354325.1 Sphingorhabdus sp.
TCCTGCAATCATTGCACGCTTCGGCTTGTCGGTAATCGATATCCGTACAGGGACGCGCTGCGTTACCTTGACCCAATTGCCATTCGCATTTTGCGCTGGAAGGACAGAAAATTCTGACCCTGTGCCCGCGCCAATGCTGGATACCTTACCGCGGACCTTTAGGTCGGGATAGGCGTCGAAGGTTATCTCTGCAGGTTGGCCAACGCGCATATGCGCAAGATCGGTTTCCTTGAAATTGGCTTCAATCCAGCTTTTGTTGCTGGCGACAATCGTCACACCGGGCAAACCTTGAACCATCATTTGCCCAGGTTGAAGGCGATCCGCCTGACTGACGATGCCGGAGACAGGCGCGCGTACTTCCGTACGTGAGAGGTTAAGCATCGCCTGATCGCGTTGTGCTTGGCCTGCCTTAATGGCTGGGTTGATTCCCGGCGCTGCCGATCCTGTGGCGAGTGCCGCGCGCGCCTTGGTGGCGTCGGCTTGCGCCGCGGCCACGCGGCTGCGCGCATCGGACAAGGCATGTTCTGCGGCTTGCAACCTTGCACGCGTGGTAAAGCCAGCCTGCATAAGAGAGGATTGCCGCAGATACTCTTTCTCATAGAAAGCAACATCTTCCCGCGCGCTATCGATATCGACACCGGTGGTTTGAAACTCGGTCTCCAGCGCCGAAACGCGGACTTGCGCGGCGGCAATGGCTGCGTTGGCCTGCTCAATCGCAATTCGGTAAGGCTCTGGATCGATCCGGAACAACAGGTCGCCTTCTTTCACCACGTCATTTTCATGGACGGCAACATCGATAATCCGCCCGCCCACTTCTGCTGAAATGGACACCTTGTCTTGTTGGACATAGGCATTGTCGGTCGACACATAATGGTCGTTGGCAATGTAATAGGCGGTCGCCCCGGCAACGAGCACCAACGGGACAGAAGCCATCAACGCCAGTCGGCCAAAGCGCCCCGACTTTGTCTTGGTCGTTGTCCCAGCATCAATTTTGGGATCAGCCTCAGCCATGGGACACCTCATGCGGTTTCCGGGTTAAGTTGGCACGAATGATGTTCAACATGGCTTCCAATTCTGTTCGTTGCGTTGCGTCCAAGCCGGCCAAAGCATCATCAAACAATGCAAGTGCGGTTGGTCGCAGTGCTTCAATTTTTTGTTCGCCTTCGGCCGTTAAGTGCAGCCGCCATGTACGGCGGTCATTTGGGTCCGCACGGCGTTCTACGAGCCCCGCATCCTGAAGGCGATCCACCATTCTTCCGAGCGTGATCGGTTCGACATCAAGCATATCGGCCATCGTGACCTGCGCACTTCCATCGAAGCGCTTCAGCAGCGCCAGCACCCGCCATTGTGGCCGTGTCACGCCAACGGCGCGGGCACGTTCATCGAAAGAACGCCGCAGCAAGCGTGCCGCATCACCCAATAGAAAGCCTAAATCATCGCTCATGCCGTCGATATAATAGCTATGCTTATTATGTGCAATAATTTTGGGTGCGGTACGCAAAAACATGGAAAACACTTTCCGGATCAATCTACGCGTGCCAAACCAGAGACATCCGCTGACGACAGAAGAACGACCCAAATATATGATTGCATCCAACAGTTTCGAAACAACCGACGGCACCGAAATCGTCTGGCGTGAAATGGGGCAGGGGCTGCCCTTATTCCTCATCCATGGTTTCATGTCCGAAGCCAACACCAATTGGATCAAATATGGCCATGCGGCGGCTTTGGCAGACGCAGGGTATCGCGTCATTATGCCCGACCTGCGCGCCCATGGCCTCAGCGGAAAGCCGCATGCGCCAAGCCATTACCCCGCCGATATACTGGCTGATGACCAGTTCGCATTGCTCGCGCATCTGGGGATCGAAGATTATGACCTTGGCGGTTATTCATTGGGCGGGCGAACAGTCGCGCGGATGTTGGCGCGTGGTGCGCAGCCCGGGAAGGCAATCATTTCCGGAATGGGTCTACAAGGACTTACACAAACCGGAAATCGCGGCGCGCATTTTCGCGAAGTCTTCGACAATTTGGGGCGTCATGAAAAAGGATCGGCTGCGTGGATGGCCGAGGCATTTTTGAAGACAACGGGCGGCGACCCATTGGCTTTACGCAATATATTGGAGACCTTTGTCGACACCAGCGAAACCGAGATTGCCAGTTGGGAATTGCCCGTAGGGATAGTCTGCGGGGAACAAGATGATGACAACGGGTCTGCCGCGGCTCTTGCGGCGCTCCTGCACCACGGGAAGCTGTTCACGGTTCCCGGTAACCACATGAGTGCAGTCACCAAGCCTGAGCTGGGTCAGGCGTTTGTAGCGGCGCTGACGACGACATGGTGATGCCCGACCACGCCGATTTGCAACCAACATTGGTTGGCGACAAACTGTTGCTGCGTCCACTGACCGAGAGCGACTGGGACGCGATATTTGCGGTGGCGTCTGACCCGTTGGTGTGGGAAGTCCACCCCGCATGGGATCGTTATAAAGAACCGGTGTTCCGTGAATATTTTGTGGGCGCGATGGCATCGCGCGGAGCGTTGGCTGTGATCGACCGCGTGACCAACAGCATCATTGGCGGCAGCCGATATGGAAATTACGCACCTGATCGTAACGAAATTGAAATTGGTTGGAGCTTTCTTGCGCGCACATATTGGGGCGGAGCCTATAACCGAGAGATGAAGGCGCTGATGCTGTTCCACGCTTTCCAATTTTTCGACAGCGTTCGGTTCAATATTGGCGCAACAAATGTCCGCTCGCGCCGCGCCATTGAGAAAATCGGCGCCCGCTTGGATGGAGAATATGTGCCGGAAGCGATTAACGGCGTGCCGCCTGTGCCGCACGTCATTTACCGAATGAACCTGAATGATGCCAAAGCGGCGGACATGCTTTTGGAATCGAAGCACAATGGCTGAAAGCAAATTGGAACGCCGCTTCTGGCGGTTCTGGCTGAGTGGACTGTTGCTGCTTGCGCTGATGATAGCCATGGATCCGGCGTTTTCGAACGAGATTTCGCCATTGGGAATGCGGGACCATCAAACCGCAGGAACCGCCCTGCGGGTGGATGCCATTCAAGGGGCCTGGCAAGCAGCCGGAGTTTTGAATCTCGCGAGATTTGGCATGGCCATCGACCTGATCTACATCGCGATTTATGCGTTCGGGGCCTATTGCGGTGGACGGTTGTTTTCACAATCACCAAAGCCAGTTTTGCGGCGGCTTGGTTGGGTCATTGTTGCTACGGCAATTGTCGGCGGTGCGGCCGACGGCATCGAAACATTATGCCAATTTGTTCAAATAATGATGCTGGGGGGTGATGATCTTTTGGCTGGGGTCGCAGCCACTGCGCAGCCGGTTAAAACCATCGCATTTCTCGTTACGTTTTTTGGTCTGCTGATGGCGTTATACATTCGACGAACAACGCGCCGCGCGGGTTGACGCCGCCACATGAAAGTTTCACCATCGGAACATATTGTTTTCTGGGAACCCTTCATGAAAAATCTAGTATCGATCGCCGCACTGGCATTTGCCTCACTTTCCCTTCCAACCGTCGCCATGGCGCAGAATTCGGCGCAAGCTTCATCTGCGCCGACCGTGGCTGAGGCCGATGCCTTCGTCGCCGCTGCGGAAAAGGACCTTTTTGATTTTTCGATTGAGGCGGGGCGCGTTGCGTGGATTAACTCCACCCATATTACCGACGACACCGATGCACTTGCGGCACGCTATGGCGAGATTGGTACCGAAAAATCGGTCCGGTACGCGTTGGACGCGGCGAAGTATCAGGCGCTTCCCGGCCTGTCATATGACACCAAGCGCAAGCTTGATATCCTGCGCGGCGGTATTGTGCTGCCCGCGCCCACAAAGGCGGGGGCAGCGGCTGAACTTGCCACGATCACCACGAAACTGCAGTCCGCTTATGGCAAAGGTCGTGGCACGCTTAACGGCAAGGAAATCAACGGTTCCGATATTGAGGCTGCGATGGGGTCAAATCGCAACCCCGAAGAACTGAAAGAAATGTGGGTGAGCTGGCATGACAATGTCGGCGCGCCCATGGGCAAGGATTATGCCCGGATGGTTGAAATCGCCAATCATGGCGCGACCGAGCTCGGCTATGCAGATGTCGGCGCGATGTGGCGTTCAGGCTATGATATGCCAGCCGATGACTTTGCCAAGCTGACGGACAAATTATGGCTTGAGGTTAAGCCGCTCTATGACGAATTGCACACCTATGTTCGCACGCAGTTGAACGAGAAATATGGGGATGCGGTCCAGTCAAAGACAGGGCCCATTCGCGCCGATCTGTTGGGCAATATGTGGGCGCAGGAATGGGGCAACATTTATGACGTCGTCGCGCCTCCGGGGGCTGGCGATATTGGTTATGATATTGGCGCGTTGCTGGTTGCCAAGGGGTACAAGCAAACCGAAGCCGGCGATTTCAGCGCCAATCGCGGCAAGGCGGAAAAGGACATGGTCAAGGTCGGCGAAGGCTTTTTCTCGTCGCTTGGCTTTGCCCCACTGCCCAAAACCTTTTGGGATCGCGCGCAATTCATTAAGCCCGCCGACCGCGAAGTTGTCTGCCATGCCTCTGCGTGGGATATCGATAATGTCGACGATCTGCGCATTAAGATGTGCATCAAGGTTAAATCCGATGACTTCGTGACCATCCATCACGAGCTTGGGCATAATTATTACCAGCGCGCTTATAACAAGCAGTCATATTTATATTTGAATGGCGCGAATGATGGTTTCCATGAAGCGATCGGCGATGCCGTCGCTTTATCCATTACGCCGAATTATCTGGTCCAGATTGGCCTGTTGGATGCCGACAAGGTTCCCGGTGCGGACAAGGACAATGGGCTATTGCTGCGCCAAGCCATGGATAAGGTTGCGTTCCTGCCATTTGGACTGCTGATCGACAAATGGCGCTGGGGCGTCTTCAACGGCTCCATCACATCAGCCAATTACAACAAGGGCTGGACCGACTTGCGTTTGCAGTATCAGGGCATTGTCCCGCCCGTGGAGCGCCCAGCGGATCGTTTTGACGCCGGCGCGAAATATCATATTCCCGGTAACACGCCATATACTCGCTACTTCCTCGCGCGGATTTTGCAGTTCCAATTCTACAAGGCAGCTTGCGATATTTCGGGTTGGAAAGGCCCGCTCCATCGCTGCTCATTCTATGGAAATAAAGAGGTCGGCACGCGATTGAATGCAATGCTGGAAATGGGCGCATCAAAGCCTTGGCCAGATGCGTTGCAAGCATTTACGGGAACGCGCGAAATGTCGGGCAAGCCCATGCTGGAATATTTCGCCCCACTTATGAAATGGCTCAAGGCGCAGAATAAGGGCGCTAAAAAAGGCTGGTAACAACAACGGGCCCCGCTGTTAAAGGCGGGGCCATTTCGTTTTTGATTAAGCTGCAGTCTTAGGTGGCGTCTTAACCGGTGCCGACTTTTTTGGTGCAGGCTTTGCGGCTACCGCTGGCTTAGATGCCTTTGGCGTTGCCGGTTTGGCAGCCGCTTTCGGAGCAGGCTTAGTTACCGCAGCTTTTTTAGCAACTGGCTTTTTGGTCACTGGCTTCTTTGCCGGTGCCTTTGCTCCACCCGTTTTGCGATCATAAACCTTTTTGCCAGCAACAGCGGCTGCGGCAGTGGCGATAACTGCGCCTGCAACAGCAGCAGTTTTACCGGGGTTTTCCTTGATCACGGATCCAGCGGTCGCAGCTGCGGTGGACGCTTGATCGACTGCGGATTTTGCCGTTGTCGACGCGGATTGCGCGACCGAACGCGCGCTGCCGGTCAAACCGTCGGCGAATGCGCGGAATGTATTTAACAGTTTGTTGAGCGGTCCGGTGTTTTCGGGTTTCTTCGGCATGGGCGGTACCTCCTTGGTTATGCTTTAGGGATAATCATTGGCTTGAGTTTTCGTTCCTGACCCTATCTAAAGGGTGGTTCGTTAAAGGCGCGAAGTTTGCGACTGTGCAGGCTGTTTCCCGCCTCCCGAAGCAGTTCGCATGTCTGGATACCGATTTGCAAATGGGCGGCGATGGCTTCTTCATAAAAACGGTTGGCTTGCCCCGGCAGTTTGATTTCGCCGTGCAGCGGCTTGTCGGACACGCATAGCAATGTGCCATAGGGCACGCGGAAGCGATATCCTTGGGCAGCGATGGTTGCGGACTCCATATCGATGGCAATCGCACGGCTTTGCGAAAAGCGCAGGGCGGATGCCGAATAACGCAGCTCCCAATTGCGGTCGTCTGTCGTGACAACGGTGCCGGTGCGCATCCGCCGTTTCAAATTGGCACCGCTGGTGCCGGACACATGTTCTGCCGCACTTGCCAGTGCCTGCTGCACTTCGGCGATTGGCGGAATTGGAATTTCGGGTGGAAGCACGTCATCCAAGATATGGTCGTCGCGCAGATAGGCATGCGCCAGGACATAATCGCCAATCCGCTGCGTTTCACGAAGGCCGCCGCAATGGCCAATCATCAGCCATGCTTCGGGGCGTAGCACCGCCAAATGGTCGCAGATGGTCTTGGCATTGGAAGGCCCAACGCCGATGTTAACAAGCGTAATCCCCGACCTGTCTGGCGCGATAAGATGGTAGGCAGGCATCTGGTGCCGCCGCCATGTGCTGTCGGCAACCAGCTGCGCCGCGTTGTCGGTTGGCTTGTCGACATACAGACCGCCAGCGCCCGACAAGGCTGTGTAACGGCCATTGCCAACTTGTGTGCATGCCCAACTGACAAACTCATCCACGTACCTGTGGTAGTTGGTAAACAGGATATAATGCTGAACATCCTCGGCGGGCGCGCCGGTATAATGGCGAAGGCGCGCGAGCGAGAAATCGGTGCGCAAGCCGTCAAACAAAGCAAGCGGCGCGCTGGCGTTACCCTTTATCCGCAGCAATCCATCGGCGATTTCATCGCCAATGTCCGCAAGCTCGGTCGTGGGGAAATGGCGTGCAAGTTCGTTGGGACTGACTGTGCCCAGTTCCAAATCCGCCGACCCGTCGAGAACATAGGGAAAGGGGATTTCCTGTTTGCTGCGGCCAACCGAAATCTCCAGCTCATATTGCCCAATCAGCAGATCGAGTTGCTCACCGATATAGTCGGCAAACAAATCTGGCTTGGTAAATGTGGTCCGGAATGTTCCGACTTTTTCAAGCTTGCCAAATGCAAGGTTGGACTGCGTCTCGCGCTGTTTACCGGCGTAGGTTATGACCAATTCGGGGTAACAGAAATCATTGCTCGCGCGTTGATCGGATGAAGGCGGTGTTCGGTCCTTCAAATAATGGGCGAGTGCAATTTGTAAGCGTTTTACCGAGGCGTCATATTCGGTAACGAGTTGATTAATGATGTTTTGAGCTTGTTCACTAGGCATGGATACACATCACCGAAATTTCCAATTTTCGCAACAAAAAAAGGGAGGGTTGCCCCTCCCTTTAAATACCCAAAAGGGCAAGATTTCGTAAACTTAAAGCTGACCGAGCATATATTCGGCGGAGCTGACATTGAAGTCACCGGGGGCTTCAACATTCACATGCTCAACGACGCCGTCATTGACAACGAGCG
>NZ_JBILAF010000099.1:0-7503 GCF_044354325.1 Sphingorhabdus sp.
CATGGACCGGCTCGTGTGCGGCGATGTCGGGTTTGGAAAAACCGAAGTCGCCATGCGCGCGGCTTTTGCAGCGGCAATGGCGGGGCTTCAGGTCGCGGTCATTGCGCCGACGACATTGCTGGCACGGCAGCATTATTCGAATTTCGCCGAACGTTTCCGTGACCTGCCGCTAAAGCTCGGCCGGCTTTCACGGCTTGTTCCTGCCGCAGAAGCCACGCAAACGCGTGAAGCCTTGGCGGATGGCACTTTGGACATCGTGATTGGGACGCATGCCGTTCTTGCAAAGTCGCTTGCGTTCAAACGGCTTGGCCTCGTCATTGTTGACGAAGAACAACGGTTCGGCGTCAATCATAAGGAGCAATTGAAAGCGCTGAAGACCGACGTGCATATGCTGACGCTGACGGCGACACCGATCCCGCGGACATTGCAAATGGCAATGTCTGGTCTGCGTGAGCTGTCCGTCATTCAGACGCCGCCTGTCGACCGTCTGGCGGTGCGTACCTATGTTATGCCATGGGACCCCGTGGTGCTGCGTGAAGCGTTGCTGCGCGAACATTATCGCGGCGGGCAAAGCTTCTTTGTCGTGCCGCGCATAACCGACCTCACCGAGATCGAAGAATATCTGCGGACTGAAGTGCCTGAAGTAAAATATGTCACCGCGCACGGGCAAATGTCACCGACGCAGGTCGAAGAGCGCATGAGCGCTTTTTATGAAAAGCGCTACGACGTCCTTCTATCGACGACGATTGTCGAAAGCGGACTGGATATACCGAGCGCGAACACCTTGATCATCCACCGCGCCGACCGCTTTGGCCTTGCCCAATTATATCAGCTGCGCGGTCGCGTCGGGCGTTCGAAAACCCGCGCTTATGCCTATCTAACGCATGAACCGAATCGCGTACTGACCGAAACGGCGGAAAAGCGTCTCAAGGTGCTTGGTGACCTCGACAGCCTTGGTGCCGGGTTCCAGCTTGCGAGCCACGATCTCGACATTCGCGGTGCGGGTAACTTGGTGGGCGATGAACAGTCCGGCCATATCAAAGAGGTCGGCTTTGAATTGTACCAATCGATGCTCGAAGAAGCGATCTTGGAGGCACGTGCCGGCGCGCATGGCCTCGCGAAACCGCGCGGCAGCTTCTCGCCGCAAATCACCATCGATGCGCCAATCCTTATTCCCGAAGATTATGTACCCGATCTTTCGGTCCGCATGGCGCTCTATCGCCGTTTGAACGATCTCGAAGAAGGTCAGGATATCGAAGGTTTTGCCGCGGAAATGACCGATCGCTTCGGCCCGATACCGGAACCAACGCAGAACCTGCTGAAGCTTATCCAGATCAAGCAAAATGCGCTCGTTGCGCAGGTCGCAAAAATTGAGGTTGGCGCGCGTGGTACGTTGGTCAGTTTCCATCAGGACACACCGCCCAATGTCTCAGGGTTGTTGGCCTATGTCGACAAATTGGGCGAGACCGCAAAGCTGCGTCCGGACAGCAAGCTGGTTATCAACCGCATATGGGGCGACCCCGCAGCGCGGCTCAACGGCTGTTTGCAGCTATCGCGCGGCCTGGCAAATCTTGCCCGCCGGCATGGCTCCCCTCCGCGCCCATAGCAGCGAAAAACTTTCCGAACCCTTTCGGCAAATTAATTCAGCTTGGTAGCGCAAGCTTTTCCGCTTACATCGCAAAAATGATCGACGGATTTGGACGCAGTATCGACTATTTACGGATATCGGTGACCGACCGTTGCAATTTCCGTTGCACATATTGCATGCCCGAAATGCAGAGCTTTTTGCCGTATCCCGATTTGCTGAGCTATGATGAAATCACGACGCTGGTCGCTCGGTTTATAGACCATGGCATTCGCAAAATTCGCCTAACGGGGGGCGAACCGCTGGTGCGCCGCGACATTGCAATTCTGATCAACGCCCTTGGGCAGCATGTGAAAAGCGGTGCGCTTGAAGAGTTGACGATGACGACCAACGGCAGCCGGTTGGAACAATTCGCGCCCATTCTTGCCAGCGCTGGCATGAAGCGTATCAATGTAAGCTTGGATACGCTCAACCCGGACCAGTTCAAGACGATCAGCCGCGGGGGAGACCTCGACACTGTATTGAAGGGCATTCACGCTGCCAAAGCCAATGGCCTCGCCATCAAAATCAACATGGTTGCCTTAAAAGGCGAAAATGAAGACGCGCTCATGCCCATGATGGCGTTTTGCGCGGAGCATCGCTTTGATCTCACCCTTATTGAGACAATGCCGCTGGGAACCGGCGTGTCGGAGCGCGAGGCGCAATATATCTCGCTCGACGCCTTCACGGCGCCCATCCGCCAACATTATGACCTGCATCCGCTGGCGCATAAAAGCGCCGGCCCTGCCCGTTATTGGCGCGTCGACCCATTGGGTCTGCGCCTGGGCCTTATCACGCCAATGAGCCAGAATTTCTGCGACCATTGCAATCGCATCCGCCTTACCACCGATGGCAAAATCTATATGTGCCTTGGGTCGGAACTCCACGTCGATTTGCGCAAAGCATTGCGCGAAGGGGTGCCTTCCGACGTCGACCATTTGCTTCAGACGGCTTTGCGGCTTAAACCCCAACGCCATGAATTTGAAAACCAATTCGCGCAGCCTGACTTGAGGTTGAAGCGACATATGAATGCAACAGGTGGATGACTCAATATACGCAACTTGCGATAATATCGTCAGCGACGCCGCAGGCGCGCGAGGCCGAAGCACAGCTCCGTGAAGTCCATGATTTTGTGTCGTTGGATAGCGCCGACGCCGTAATCGTCCTTGGCGGCGATGGCCACATGCTGCAGGTTTTGCATCAATTACTGGAAAGCCGCCGCGACATTCCTGCCTACGGCATGAACTTGGGCACGATCGGCTTCCTAATGAACAGCTGGGATCTGCATGACCTGCACAGCCGGCTGCGGCGCGCAAAGGCCTTCTCGGTTCGTCCCCTGACGGCAGATATCACAACCGTCAGCGGTCAAAAATTCACTTTGCCGGCGATCAACGAAGTCTCGTTACTGCGTGAAACCCGGCAAGCGGCCAAGCTAGAGATTTCTGTCAATGGCCGGGCGGTGATCCCGGAACTTATCAGTGACGGCATATTGGTATCCACGCCCGCAGGTTCGACCGCCTATAATCTGTCCGCAAACGGCCCCATATTGCCGCTCGATTCGTCTTTGCTGGCGCTGACGCCCATCAGCCCCTTTCGGCCCCGTCGTTGGAAAGGTGCCATTCTTCCGGACCGCTATGTCATCAAAATCAACATTTTGGAGGCCAGCAAACGCCCCGTCAGCGCGGTTGCCGACCAACGCGAAATCCGCGATATTGCGCAAGTAGAAGTGGCGTTAGACCGCAATCGATCACTCACGCTTTTGTTCGATCCCGAACATGCACTGGATGATCGCATTGCAATGGAACAATTTATTGTCTGAACTGGCAATGGGCGCTTGCCAAATGCGAAAAAGCGCTGCTATAGGCGCGCCTCTGCCCGAGCATATCGGGCTGTTCCCTGGTAGCTCAGTGGTAGAGCAGTTGACTGTTAATCAATTGGTCGGGGGTTCGAATCCCTCCCGGGGAGCCATTTTTTCTGGCTCATAATATTATGGCAGCCCCTGCGCCTGCCACAACAGCCGCAGCGCGGCGTAGCCGACCAATATCGCGGTAAATGTGCGCAGAAGCCGCGGCGACAAATAGCGCATTCCGAATATGCTTCCGATTTGTCCACCGACCAGCACGGCCGCGAGCAACAGGCCATATTCCATCGCAGGCGCAGCAAGTGACTGTGCCCCTGCCTTTATGACTTGCCCAGCCAAACCGGCGGCCGAATTAATCAAGATATAGAGCGAAGCAAAGGCGGCGATGCGCCGCGCCTCCGCCCAGCGGATAAGGTGCAATATCGGCGCCATGAATATTCCGCCGCCAATCCCGGATAGACCAGCCAGCAGACCAACGCCGCCAGAAATCGCCAACAGCAATGGCTTGGGCAACGTACGCGCCGACAGCTTTTCAGGCTGAAGCAGCAGGGCAATGGCAGAGGCAAGTAATGCCCCGCCCAATATCGTGAGGAAAATCCATTGCTTTAGAGGCACAAGCCCGCCCAGAAACGCGAGCGGCGCGGATACCAGCAACAATGGCATGACTTGCGGCCAAGACACCAGCCCGGCGCGTATGAAGCGCATGCTGCCGCCCGTCACGACAATGATATTGCATAACAAGGCGATGACCGGGATTAGCCGATAATCAACGCCCCACAGCGCCAGCAGCGCGGTATAGGTCGAACCCCCGCCAAAGCCGACGGAGGCATAGACAAAAGCGACGAGAGCGAAGAATCCTGCCAACCAGATCATCCCCGCCCTCCCCGCTCAATGCCTTTAATACGCGCCGTGACAGTGTTTATACTTCTGCCCGGAACCGCAAGGGCATGGGTCGTTACGGCGCAAGTCCGGGTTGCCCGCAAACGGATCGTTTGCACCCGACGCGATCTCTGGGCGTGGGATCGTCGTCGTGACGAACCCAAGTGAACCTGCGTCGATGTCATTGCTGTCATCTTCACCCGTGAACGGGTCGATATGTGTCGTCAGGAAATCCGGCAATTCAGGCAGTTGAGGCGAAACAAGTTCTTCTTCTGCGCGGAATTCGTTGGTGGCGATTGTCTTGGTCACGCCTTCACGAATGGCAGCCAACATGCGTTCAAACAGGCCAAATGCTTCCTGCTTATATTCGTTGACCGGGTTCTTCTGCGCATAAGCGCGCAAGTAAATAACCTGACGCAGGGCATCCAAAGTCGACAAATGCTCTTTCCAATGATGGTCGAGCGTTTGCAGCAAAATGCTTTTTTCGACCTGACGCCATACAGTTTCGTCCAGATCTGCGCCCTTTGCCTTAAACCTGGCGGTCGCCAGGTCGGCAATTCGGGTTTCAATGATTTCGGGCTCAAGGCCGTCTTCCTGCAGCCAGCTATCGATGTCCGGAGCAAGCCCCAGAACTTGCGCGCATTTCTGCTTCAGTCCATCAACATCCCATTGTTCGGGATAGGTGCCTTCTGGGCAGTGATCGCCAACCAGATTGTTGACCGTGTCGTTGAGCATATCCTCAATGATATCGTCGACGGCTTCGGCGTCCATAATTTCGCTGCGCTGGTCGTAAATCACCTTGCGCTGGTCGTTCATGACGTCGTCATATTCCACCAGCTGCTTGCGGATATCGTAGTTCCGCGCTTCGACCTTGCGCTGTGCGGTTTCGATGGCTTTTGAAAGCCACTTGCCGCCGATGGCCTCTCCGTCTTCCAGACTGGAATTCATCATGCGCGAGAACAATGTTTCCGAACCGAATATACGCAGAAGATCATCGTCGAGCGAGAGATAGAAGCGCGAGAGACCGGGGTCACCCTGACGGCCCGAACGGCCACGCAGCTGGTTATCAATTCGGCGGCTTTCATGCCGCTCTGTCGCCAGAACAAACAAGCCACCCGCTTCGACAACCTTAGCTTTTTCAGCAGCGATTTCGGCTTTCAATGCTTCAATTGCGACATCGCGCTCCGGGCCCTCTGGCACATCACGCAATTCATCTTCCAAACGGAATTCAAAGTTACCGCCCAGCTGAATATCCGTGCCGCGCCCAGCCATGTTGGTGGCAATGGTTACGCTGCCGAAACGACCGGCTTGCGCGACAATACGCGCTTCGCTTTCGTGGAAACGCGCATTGAGCACGCTGTGCTTCACATTTTCCTTTTCCAGGAACTCGGAAAGCAATTCGGACTTCTCAATGGAAACAGTACCAACCAATACGGGCTGGCCCCGCTCATTTGCTTCACGAATGGTCTTTGCGATGGCGCCAAATTTGTCCTGCGTGTTTTTGTAGAACTGGTCGTCTTCATCAATACGTTGCACGGGCAAATTGGTAGGAATTTCAACGACATTCAGCTTGTAAATTTCGTGGAATTCACCGGCTTCGGTCGCCGCGGTTCCGGTCATGCCCGACAATTTGGGATACATGCGGAAATAGTTCTGGAAGGTGATTGTTGCGAGCGTTTGGTTCTCTGGCTCAATATCCACGCCTTCTTTGGCTTCGACTGCCTGATGCAGGCCGTTTGACCAGCGACGCCCGTCCATCATACGACCGGTGAATTCGTCGATGATGATGACTTTGCCTTCTTTGACGATGTAATCAATGTCGCGCTTGAACATCACATTGGCTTTGAGCGCCTGATCCAGATGGTGCACAACCAAGGTGTTTTCATAATCATACAGGTTGGTGCCGGTCAGCAATCCGGCGCCCTCAAGCAAACGCTCGGCCTTTTCCGTGCCGTCTTCGGTCAACGTGACATTGCGGCTCTTTTCGTCTTTTTCGTAATCGCCGTCGTCGAGTTGAAGGACAACCGCATGCACCTGCATATATAGTTCTGATTTATCATCGGTTGGGCCCGAGATAATCAGCGGTGTCCGCGCTTCATCGACCAGGATCGAATCCACTTCGTCGACAATTGCAAAGTTAAATGGACGCTGCACCATTTGTGCGCGTTCATATTTCATATTGTCGCGCAGATAGTCGAAACCAAGTTCATTGTTGGTCGCGTAGGTGATGTCGCAATCATAAGCGGCACGGCGTTCATGCTCGGGAATGTTCGGAACAACCACACCCGTGGTCAACCCAAGAAAGCCGTAAATTTTGCTCATCCATTCGGCGTCACGGCGCGCAAGATAGTCGTTCACGGTTACAACATGGACACCCTTGCCTTCAATCGCGTTCAAATAGCACGCCAAAGTCTCGGTCAGCGTCTTGCCTTCACCGGTGCGCATTTCGGCAATTTCGCCGCGATGGAGTACGATGCCGCCGACCATCTGTACGTCGAAATGGCGCATACCCATGACACGCTTCGACGCCTCACGAACTGTCGCAAATGCCTCAGGCAAAATATCGTCCAGCGTTTCGCCGGCAGTCAGGCGGTCACGGAAAATCTGGGTCTGACCCTTCAACCGTTCGTCATCCATGACCGAAATTTGGTCTTCGAGCGCGTTGATCTTGTCGACGATCTTCATGATCGATTTGACGTAACGGTCGTTGGACGAACCGAAAATGGCTTTGGCAATTCCGCCGAGCATAACTAATTCCTTTAAAATCATGTGGGAGACGCGCACAAGTTGGCGCGAAATAGGGTATAAAAAAGGTGCACCGCAGCGGGTGCAAAAGCCCTACCCTAAAATAATATCGTGCCGATAAACGGGCGTGTCGGGAGCCAATGCAACAAACGCGATGCTGCCTTCGACGGGCATCAGATGCACGCGCGCAGTTGGCGTCACATGCACAGGCTGCTCAAACGCGTTATCGGCTTCCTGAGCAGAAGCGGTGGCGTAAGCCTGAACTGCGGCCGAATCCACTGACATAGACGATGAAGAAACGGGGCGCGCAGCCTCCGCAGCGGAAAATCCGCTCAACATCGCCAGTAAGTAAATCAATATGCGCATATATGGCCCTGTTAGGTGCTTTTGGGGA
>NZ_JBILAF010000100.1:0-7485 GCF_044354325.1 Sphingorhabdus sp.
TTGTCTCTTCATGAACTTTTCCATCAAGGTCCTGCCAGCGGGCACGGATTTGCGCGGGACGTTCGACCTCTGCATATTGGTCAGGCACCGAAAGGCAGCCTTCGTTATACAGGCTGTGTTCGTCCGACGGGTCCAATATTTCCGGATTTACAAATACCCGCGGATTGCGAACGGGCTCGTCGCCTGCGCTTTCCTCTTCCTGCAAATCGATGACCAACAGGCGCTTGGGCACCCCGACCTGAATAGCAGCCAGCCCGATACCGGGCGCGGCGTACATCGTTTCGGTCATGTCATCGACCAGCGCTTTCAAATCCGCATCAAATGTCTCGACAGGCGTCGAAATGGTTTTCAGCCGCGGATCGGGCACTTCAAGAATAGGTAATATGGCCATGGGTCGCAAATAGGGACGGTCGCACGATAAATCAACCGACTGGACGTCTGGCGCGCAATGCTTGTGCCAAGGTGCCATCGTCCAGATAATCAAGCTCACCGCCAACGGGCACGCCATGCGCCAACTGGGTTAAGCGCACCGGAAATTGTTCAAGCCGTTCCGCGAGATAATGCGCGGTTGTCTGCCCCTCCAGCGTGGCGTTCATGGCCAAGACGACTTCATCGACGCCGCCGGCGGCAACACGGGCAACCAAGCCTTCGATGTTCAAATCCTCCGGCCGAACACCATCCAATGCAGATAACCGGCCACCCAGGACATGATATTTTCCGGGAAATAGCCGCGAACGATCCAGCGCCCACAAATCCGATACGTCTTCGACAACACAGATCGAACGGATGTCGCGGCGCGGATCAACGCAAATGCCGCAGGGGTTGCCGGTATCGATATTCCCGCACGTGCTGCAGACGACCAGCCGTTGTTCGACCTGCTCCAACGCACGCAAAAGCGGCATCAAAACGCTTTCACGCTTTTTCATGAGGTGCAGCACAACCCGCCGTGCCGAGCGTGGACCCAGTCCGGGCAATTTCGACAATGCCTGTGCCAATGCGTCTATTTCTTGCGATGCCATGCTGCGGGTCTTAGGGGGCTTTCGAACAAAGGAAAAGTGACGATGCGTCTTGCCTTCATGGGAACACCCGAATTTGCCGTGCCCGCGCTCGACGCGCTGGTTGCCGCTGGGCATGATGTGGTTGCCGTATATTCGCAGCCGCCCCGCCCCGCGAACCGCGGTAAAAAGCTTACGCCGTCCGCCGTGCACCAGCGTGCCGAAGAACTGGGTTTGCATGTGCGCACGCCGCTGTCGCTGCGGCAGGACGATGCCGCAGCGGAATTTGCAGCGCTTGACCTCGATGCTGCAATTGTCGCGGCATATGGCCTTATCCTGCCCAAATCGATCTTGGATGCGCCACGGCATGGCTGCCTGAATATTCACGGATCGCTGCTGCCGCGCTGGCGCGGTGCTGCGCCGGTTCAGCGGGCTATTTTGGCAGGGGACGCCACAACAGGCGTCATGGTCATGCAAATGGAAGCAGGGCTCGATACCGGCCCAGTACGTGCAACAACCGAAATCGAAATCGGGCACAAGACCACGGGCATCCTCACCAGCGAGTTGGCGGAGCTTGGCGCAGAATTGATGGTGCGGGTATTATCGGACCTCAATGCCCATCCTTGTGTGCCGCAACCGAAAGATGGCGTCACCTATGCCGCCAAAATCGACAAGGCAGAAACCAAATTGGATTTTTCAATGTCCGCCGAAGCGGTCGAACGACAGATACGCGCATATAACCCCGCGCCGGGGGCATGGTTCGAATTTGAGGGCGAACGATATCGTGTGCTTTCGGCGGATATTGTTGCGGGTAGCAGCACAGCCGGCACAATTTCGGACGACCGGCTGACCATCGCCTGCGGCGTGGATGCGATCCGTCCCACAATCATCCAACGCGCCGGCAAACCAGCCATGCCGACCGCAGACTTGCTGCGTGGCAAGGCAATTCCGGCGGGCACGGTTCTGCAATGACCCGCTTTGCCCTCACCATCGAATTTGACGGCGGCCCCTATATGGGCTGGCAATGGCAAGACCATGGCCCTTCGGTTCAAGGCGCCATCGAAGAGGCCATATTCAAAACCACTGGCGAAAAGACATTGGTCTATAGCGCAGGCCGCACCGATGCAGGCGTCCACGCATTGGGCATGCGCGCGCATGTCGATGTCGAAAAAGGGCTTTCAGCGTTCCGATTGATGGAAGCCATCAACGCCCATTTGCGGCCGCACCCCATCGCGATATTGCATTGCGAGGAAGTCGCCGATGACTGGCATGCGCGTTTCAGCTGCATTGGCCGGTCCTACCAATATCGCATCCTCAATCGCCGCGCCTCGCTCACACTTGAAAAAGGCCGGGTGTGGCGCGTTGGTCCGCAGCTTGATGCCGACGCAATGCACGCAGCGGCGCAAATTTTGGTGGGCGTGCATGATTTCACGACCTTCCGGTCGACGGCATGCCAATCGGCAAGCCCCGTCAAGTCGCTCGAACGGTTGAACGTCCGCCGCGAAGGGCAGCATGTGATCGTCGAGGCTGCGGCCTTGTCATTCCTGCATCACCAGGTGCGGTCGATGGTGGGTTGCCTTGTTGCAGTGGGGCTTGGCCGCTGGACCGCCGACGATTTGCAGGCTGCGCTGGACGCGGCAGACCGTTCCGCCTTGGCGGAAAATGCGCCGCCCGAAGGCCTGTATTTTGTGCGGGCAATCTACCCTTAAGTAAACAGCTGCGCATCACAATAAGCGTTCTTGCGCGCGTTCTTTGTCCAGCAAGGCCTGTTTTCGCTCCAAGCCATATGCATAGCCACCAAGCGTCCCGTCGGTGCGAATAACCCGGTGGCAGGGGATGAGGACAGCGACATTATTCGCGCCATTGGCACTTCCCGCCGCGCGCACGGCATTGGGGCTGCCCACCGCAGCAGCGATATCTGCATATGTTCGCGTTTCGCCCGCCGGAATGCTCTTCAGCGCGTTCCAGATGGCCTGTTGAAATGCTGTGCCCGCGACGTCCAGCGGCAGGTCCGGCATGTGTGCGGGGTTCTCAATAGCCGCAATCGCGCCCGTTACCAGATGCGCGAGCGCACTGCCCCCGGCAATGATATCTGCGTTTGGAAACCGGCGTTGCAGCGCAGTTTCATCTTCATCGAATGACAGGCGGCAGATGCCTTTATCGGTCGCGGCAAGCAGCATCTTACCCAGCGCGGTATCAACCACCGCCCAACGGATTGTTACCCCTGCACCACCATTTTTCCACGCGCTTGGCGTCATGACGAAATGCCCCTTTGAGATCCAGTTTAGCCGCCACATGCGCGGAATAAAGCCAGGGTCCGCTCCCGCGCCAGATCGGCGCTTTCTTCATGATAATCTTTCCGCCGGTCCGAATTGAACCCATGGTTGGCGTCGTACACAAATATCTGCGCGGTGGGGTGCGCCTTATCAATAAGTGCCTCTACGCCCTCCATCGGGATGCCTTGGTCATATCTGCCGAAATGCGCGATTGTGGCGCATTTGGGGGTCTTATCGGCATATAATGTCGGAACGAGACTGCCATAATAGCAGCTGGCGGCCGCAAGATCGTCACTGATACCCGCGACGGCCCATGCCACTGAGCCACCATAGCAATAGCCCGTGATGAAAACGGGGCCTTTGTCCTTCAACGCGTCAATGCATATCTGCGCATCATCCAGCGACTGTACAAAGGGATGAAGCTCGCGCGCCAATTCGGTGGCGCGGTTATAATCGGGTCCCGTATAGTCAGCCTCAAAACCGGGATGCTCGCGATCAAAAATAGCAGGTGACAACACTTCATAGCCATCTGCGGCATATTCGTCGCAAAGCTCGCGAATATGGTCCGTCACGCCAAAGATTTCCTGCACCAGCACAAGGCCACCACGCCGCGCACCATCTGGCACGGCATGGTAGACGGCAATTTCCGCGCCGTCCGACATTGCCATCCGAATCATTTCACCCATCTCGGTCTCCTCTCCTGCCGCATTTCACGTGTTTTCGATTGCCGTGCAACGCCAGTTTGCACCACCAGAACAAGTTTGCGACCCCAACAGTATGCAATGAACTTAATTCCCAATCTTGCATCGCAGCAAAAGCCCTGCTAGGCGCGCGGCGACGCTAGAGACAGGGCAACCTTTCGGCTGGTTCAGCAAATACATCAGTTGTACATTTAAGGACTTCAACGCGTGGATAATTCCGGCGGCACAAGCGCTAATATACAAGCCAGTCTATCTGGCCGTTACGCGACGGCATTGTTCGAGTTGGCGCGTGATGCCAACTCCATCAACGCCGTTGAAAAAAGCCTTACGTCGGTCGCCAAAGCTGTGAACGAATCGGCAGACCTGAAGTCACTGACCACCAACCCTGTGTTGACACGGACGGACGCGAAAAAAGCAATCGCTGCTGTTGCCAAGGCAATGAAGCTGGATGCTTTGACGACCAAGACCTTGGGCGTGCTGGCCGACAATCGCCGGCTCAGTGAAACCGCATCAGTCGCACGGGCATTCTCGTCGCTTGCGGCGGCCCATCGCGGCGAAGTTACCGCCGAAGTTACTTCAGCGCACGCCTTGAGCGCAGCGCAGATGAAGACGCTTTCCGCAAATCTTAAGGCACGCGTCGGCAGCGACGTGGCCATCCAAACCAAAGTCGATCCATCCATTTTGGGTGGCCTGACTGTCCGCATCGGCAGCCAGATGATCGACACTTCTATTAAAACCCGTTTGAACACCCTCGCTAACGCGATGAAAGGCTAAGTAGTAAAATGGATATCCGCGCCGCAGAAATTTCCAAGGTCATTAAGGACCAGATCGCCAATTTCGGCACCGAAGCTCAGGTTTCGGAAGTCGGTAGCGTTCTGTCAGTTG
This sequence comes from Sphingorhabdus sp., assembly GCF_044354325.1. Taxonomy (GTDB): domain Bacteria; phylum Pseudomonadota; class Alphaproteobacteria; order Sphingomonadales; family Sphingomonadaceae; genus Sphingorhabdus_B. The sequence goes on from NZ_JBILAF010000100.1 coordinate 4,858, forward strand.
GTGACGGTATCGCCCGTATTCACGGCCTCGACAATGTTCAGGCTGGTGAAATGGTCGAGTTCGCCAACGGCATTCAGGGCATGGCCTTGAACCTTGAAGCGGACAATGTCGGTGTCGTTATTTTCGGAACCGACAGCGAAATTCGCGAAGGCGACGTTGTAAAGCGTACCGGCACGATCGTTGACGTTCCTGTCGGCAAGGAATTGCTTGGCCGCGTTGTTGACGGCCTTGGTAACCCAATCGATGGCAAGGGCCCGCTCAAGACCACGCAGCGCAGCCGCGTTGAAGTCAAAGCGCCTGGCATCATCCCACGCCAATCGGTTTCGGAACCTGTTCAGACTGGCCTTAAGGCGCTCGACGCCCTCGTTCCTGTTGGCCGTGGCCAGCGCGAATTGATCATTGGTGACCGTCAGACCGGTAAAACTGCTGTCGCCATCGACACTTTCATCAACCAGAAGGAAGTGAACAAGGGCACGGACGAGTCGAAGAAGCTTTACTGCATCTACGTTGCCGTTGGTCAGAAGCGTTCGACCGTTGCGCAAATCGTTCGCGCATTGGAAGAGCAAGGCGCGATGGAATATTCCATCGTTGTTGCTGCAACTGCTTCGGAGCCTGCACCGCTTCAGTATCTCGCGCCTTACACCGGCGTTGCGATGGGTGAATATTTCCGCGACAACGGCATGCACGCCGTCATCGTATATGACGATTTGTCGAAGCAGGCTGTTGCCTATCGCCAGATGTCGCTTCTTCTGCGTCGTCCTCCAGGCCGTGAAGCCTATCCTGGCGACGTTTTCTATCTCCACAGCCGCTTGCTTGAGCGCGCTGCAAAGATGTCCGACGCCAATGGCGGTGGTTCGTTGACGGCATTGCCGATCATTGAAACACAGGCTGGTGACGTTTCGGCGTACATTCCAACCAACGTGATTTCGATCACCGACGGTCAGATCTTCCTTGAAACCGACCTGTTCTTCCAGGGTATCCGCCCTGCGATTAACGTTGGTCTGTCGGTTAGCCGCGTTGGTTCGGCTGCGCAGACAAAGGCGATGAAGAAGGTATCGGGCTCGATTAAGCTTGAGCTGGCACAATATCGCGAAATGGCTGCGTTCGCGCAGTTCGGTTCGGATCTCGACGCTTCGACGCAAAAGCTGTTGAACCGCGGTGCGCGCCTGACTGAGCTTTTGAAGCAGAAGCAATTCTCGCCACTGCCTTTCGAAGAGCAGACTGCGTCAATCTTCGCAGGCACAAATGGTTACCTCGACGGCATCCCAGTCGCCGACGTGACCCGCTACGAAGACGCCATGTTGGCTGACCTTCGTGCCAACGATGCGGGCATCCTGAAGACCATTCGCGACAGCCGCGACTTCAGCGACGACAGCAAGAAGGCGCTGATGGCGGCTCTCGACAAGTTCACGAAGAATTTCGCTTAATTCACTGATCTCCGGCGAAAGCCGGGGAACAGACCACAACGATAAACTGGACCCCGGCCTGCGCCGGGGAACACGGGAACCAAGATGGCAAGTTTAAAAGCCCTCAAAATGCGGATCAACTCGGTCAAATCGACCCAGAAGATCACCAAGGCGATGAAAATGGTCGCTGCTGCGAAACTGCGTCGGGCAACCGAAGCAGCAGAAGCATCACGCCCATATGCCGAACGACTGGAAGCGGTCGTATCAAGCATCGCGTCGAAGGTAACGGTCGGTCCACAATCGCCAAAGCTGCTTGCTGGTTCAGGCAACAGCGACGTGCATCTGTTCGTTGTCGCCACCAGCGACAAGGGCCTTGCGGGCGCATTCAACACCAATATCGTCCGTCTTGCCCGCCGTCAGGCAGAGGCGTTGAAGGCCGAAGGCAAGACCGTTAAATTCTACACCATCGGAAAGAAAGGCCGCGATCAGCTCAGCCGGACGTTCCGTGGCGATATCATCCACAGCATTGAACCAGGCGATTTGGGCAAGCTCACTTACGCTGATGTGCAGGCATGGGGTGAAGATTTGACCGCACGTTTTGAAGCGGGCGATTTTGACGTCGCGCATCTGTTCTTCAGCAAGTTCGAAAACGTCCTTACGCAAACACCAACGCAAATTCAGCTGATGCCCGTCGCTGTTACCGCCGGTGAAGGCGATGCCGTCGGCGTTTCTGCAACGGTTGAATATGAGCCAGATGAGGAAGAAATCCTCGCTGACTTGCTGCCACGCAATGTTGCCGTTCAGTTGCTTCGCGCAAACCGCGAAAATGCTGCGTCCGAGCAAGGTTCGAAAATGACCGCAATGGACAACGCAACGCGTAATGCGGGCGACATGATCAACAAGCTGACTATTCAATATAACCGCACGCGTCAGGCGGCGATTACCACTGAACTTATCGAAATTATCGCAGGCGCAGAAGCGCTTTAACGACATCCAAAGGCAAGGAAGAAGCAAATGGCAACCGCCCCGAAGAAGACCGCCGCTCCAAAAAAGGCCGCAGCACCCGCCGCAGCCGCTAAAAAAGCGCCTGTGAAAAAAGCTGCTGCAACCAAGGCTCCCGCTCCAAAGGCTGGTGCTGGCCAAACCGCGATTAACGTCGCCGGTGCAACGGGCCGCATTTCGCAGGTCATCGGCGCTGTTGTCGACGTAACCTTCACTGGCC
>NZ_JBILAF010000101.1:0-7477 GCF_044354325.1 Sphingorhabdus sp.
CGCCGCTGGCAGGCGAAATGAGCGGGCACATCTTCTTCAAGCATGAATATTATGGCTTTGATGACGCGATTTACGCGGCGGTGCGTTTAATGGCGGCGTCGGCCAAGCTCGGCAAAAGCGTCACTGAATTGCGCGGCGATATGCCCGTCATGATCAACACCCCCGAAATGCGTTTTCAGGTCGATGAGACCCGCAAGTTCGCCGTGATCGACGAAGTTCTCGCGCGCCTTTCGGCAGACGGCGCCGACGTCAACAACACCGACGGCGCGCGCGTGAACACGCCCGATGGCTGGTGGTTGTTGCGTGCATCAAACACGCAGGATGTATTGGTCGCACGCGCGGAAGCATCAAGCGAAGAGGGCCTCGACCGATTGATGACGCAGATTGATGCGCAATTGGCGGCATCGGGACTGGAACGCGGAGAGCAAGCAGGGCATTAAGCTCTGGTGACATTACCTTCCATCATCCTCGACTGGTTCGCCGCGCGCGATTGGACGCCGCGGCGCCATCAACTGGAGATGCTGGAAGCTGCTGGCGTAGGGCGGCATGCGCTGCTCGTGGCCGCGACGGGTGCGGGCAAGACGCTGGCTGGGTTTTTGCCGACGTTGGCCGAATTAGTTAAAGACATGCGTTCCCCGGCGCAGGCCGGGGTCCAGACGTCATCAAACAACGCTGAGTTGGGGGCTGGATCCCAGCCTGCGCTGGGAAACACATTAACGCCGGCGAGCGGCCTGCACACGCTTTATATCTCCCCGCTCAAGGCGCTTGCGGTCGATGTGCGGCGCAATCTGTTAATGCCAATCGAAGAGATGGGCCTGCCCATCCGCGTCGAGGCGCGCACGGGCGATACGCCGTCCGACCGCAAGGCGCGGCAGCGGGTGAAGCCGCCGCATATATTGCTGACTACGCCCGAATCATTATCGCTGCTGCTCAGCCACGAAGACAGCGTGCATATGTTCTCGACGCTCAAGCGCGTCATCATCGATGAAGTGCACGCATTCGCCAATGGTAAACGCGGTGACCTGCTCAGCCTGTCGCTTGCGCGTCTGCAAACGCTCGCCCCCGATTTGCAGCGCGTTGCCCTATCGGCCACCGTCGCCGATCCCGATGACTATCGCGCGTGGCTCGCGCCTTATGGTGACATCGACCAAGTGCGCTTGGTCGAAGGCGAGGCGGCGGCAGAGCCTGACCTAAACATCCTCCTCCCCGAAGGCCGCGTGCCGTGGGCGGGGCACAGCGGACAGCATGCGATACCGCAGCTGATCGACGAAATCGGCCGCAACAAAATCACCCTGATATTCTGCAACACGCGCTTCCTTGCCGAGTTTATCTTCCAGAAATTGTGGGATGCGAATGAGCCCAAATATGCCATCGGCATTCACCACGGCTCGCTATCGATTGAGGCGCGGCGCAAGGTCGAAGGCGCAATGGCCGACGGCAAGCTGCGCGCATTGGTGTGCACGGCCTCGCTCGATCTGGGTGTCGACTGGGGCGATGTCGACTGCGTCATTCAAATGGGCGCGCCCAAGGGATCGTCAAGGCTGCTGCAACGCATTGGCCGATCGAACCACCGCATGGACGAGCCATCCAAGGCCATCCTCGTGCCGGGCAACCGCTTTGAATATCTGGAGGCGCAGGCCGCCTATGACGCGGTGGCCGAGGGCGTGCGCGATGGGGAAACCTTCCGGCCCGGCAGCTATGACGTCTTGGCGCAGCATGTCATGGGCATTGCGTGCGCGGGTCCGTTTGATGAGGAACAGTTGTTGGCGGAGGTGCAATCTGCCCTGCCTTATTCCGCGATGGATGCCGCGACCTTTGCCCGCGTCATCGCGTTTGTCGCGACGGGTGGCTATTCATTGAGGGCGTATGACCGGTTCAAGAAACTGGTCAAAGATCCCGACGGCAGGTGGCGGCTCTCGCACCCGCAATTTGCCGCGCAGCACCGGTTTAATGCGGGCATCATCGTTGACGCGCCGATGCTCGAAATCCGTTTCCGCAATGGCCGCAAGTTGGGCAAGGTAGAAGAATCCTTCGCCTCGACGCTCAGCCCCGGTAACACGTTCACCTTTGCCGGCATGGCGCTTGAAGTCGAATCCATCAAGGACCTCGACCTCATTGTCCGCGCCGCGACGAAGCCTGCGACCAACATCCCAAGCTATATGGGTGCACGCTTGCCGCTCACCACCCATTTGGCGGGTAGGGTGCGGCAGATGTTGACCGATCGCGCAGGCTGGGCGCGCTTTCCCGACGAAGTGCGCGAGTGGCTGGAGATGCAGGCCTATCGCAGCCAGATGCCCAAGCCCGGTCAGCTTCTAGTCGAGACATTCCCGCACGACAAACGTCATTATATGGTGACCTATCCGTTTGAAGGTTGGAACGCGCACCAGTCGTTGGGCATGCTCATCACCCGCCGCATGGAAAGCCGCGGCCTGATGCCCATGGGCTTTGTCGCCAGCGATTATGCGTTGGGCGTCTGGAGCCTGAAGCCAATCACGGACGCACGCCCGCTTTTCTCCTCCGACATTTTGGCGGATGAATTCACCGAGTGGGTCGAATCGAGCTATTTATTGAAACGCGCCTTTCGTGAGGTCGCGGTCATCAGCGGCCTTGTCGAGCGGCAGCATCCCGGCAAACGCAAGACGGGCAAGCAGGTTACGTTTTCCACTGACCTTATTTACGATGTGCTGCGCAAATATGAACCCGACCATCTGTTGCTTGAGGCGGCGTGGGCCGATGCGCGCACGCGGTTGGCCGACGTTGGGCGGCTTGGTGATTTGTTGGACCGCGCCGCCGATACAATGCTGCATGTCGACCTTGAACGCGTTAGCCCCCTCGCCGTGCCGTTGCTCGTTATGATTGGCCGCGAGAGTGTGGCGCAGGGGTCGGTTGACGACGCACTGCTGATGGAAGCTGAAAGCCTCGCCGGCATTGCGATGACGCCGTGAAACGAAACCGTAGCCTCGACCGCCACGCTTCGTCATCCCGAACTGGTTTCGGGATAACAAGCGACGGTGGCGTGTTATCCTGAATCGAGTTCAGGATGACGAGACGTTAGGTCAATTCAACAAATTCTGCTTCCAGAACATCAATGTCGACCAGAATTGATAGTCGACATTTTCTTTCTTGGCGAAGCCATGGCCTTCATTTTTGCCCAACAAATGCCAAGCGACGCCGCCCTTGTCGCGGATGGCCTTTACGATTTGATCGGCTTCGGATGCTGGCACACGGGGGTCGTTCCCACCGGTGACAACAAACATCGGTTTCGTGATTTCCGCCACGCGGGTCAGTGGTGAAATTTCAAGTAACTTTGCCCGCTGTGCCGGATCGCGTTCATCGCCATATTCGACGCGGCGCAAATCGCGGCGATAGCTTTGGGTGTTTTCAAGGAAGGTCACGAAGTTGGAAATGGCGACAATGCAGTTCGTCGCGCGCAATTTATCCTTGAACTGCACAGCGGCGGCATAGCACATATAGCCCCCGTAAGATCCGCCAGCGAGGCCAAAGCGGCTTGCGTCAAGCGATGGGTCTTTGGCCAGCGTGCCCAGAAACGCGCCCATGTCTTTGACCGAGTCCTCGCGTTTGAACGGGCCGTTATCCAGCCCGACAAATTTTTTGCCATATCCGGTTGAGCCGCGGACGTTGGGATAGAAAATCGCGACACCCATTTCGTTCAGTAGATAGTTGCTGCGCCCTTGGAAGCCGGGCCGCGATTGCCCCTCTGGACCGCCATGCACGTTCATGATCATCGGCCGCTTGCCGGGGTACTTCACGGGATCGGGGCGATAGAGAAATCCGGACACGGGCAACCCGTCAAAGCTTTTGACCGTCAGCAATTCAGGCTCGACATTCTTCGACACATCCAGACCGCCGGTTTCACTTTCGGTCCAGCGGGTCACCTTCAATGTTTTTGGATCAATGCTGTACGCATCAGCCGCGCTGCGGGCCGAGGTGAACGTCACCCCGATCTCGCCCCATTCGGAGACTTCGAACCCGCCGATGATGCCTGCAGGTAAGCCATCCACAACGCGGACCGTGTTGGTTTTGGGATCAAGCAATTTGAGTTTGCTTACCCCCGCCTCGTTGGTTTCGTACACGATGAAACTGCCGTCCGGTGAAATGTCGAAGCTGTCGACATCCCATTTCTCTGCCGGACCGCGCGGCGTGAATTTTCCGGTGGCGATGTCGATGGTCCCCAATCGCTGAAAGTCCGAACCTTCGTCGGACGTAACCCACAGCGAACCGTCGGGCGCAAAGGACGCGCCGCCAATGGCGATATCCTTGGTATGATCGCCAATGGGGGTCATCTTGCCCGTGGCCAGATCAAGGAGCGACATGTCGACATTGCTGACCGACAGATATTGGCCGACCACTGCGCTTTTCTTGTCGGGCGAAAACGCGCCAACATTCCAACCGCCGCCTTTGACTTCGGCAACCATCCGGCTTGTCGATGGATCGCGCGGGTTCATGACGTAGATGTCATTGTCGCTGCCGTTGCGCCGCGTCGACGTATAGGCGACCAACTCTCCATCATCGCTCCATGCGTTTATGCTGTTGCGGCTTTTGCCATCGGTCAGCAGCGTGAGCTTGCCGTCCTTCAGCGCATAGATTTGGTAGAATTCATTGCCGCCGATATCTTTCTGCGTCAGCAATATGTCGCCGGTTTTCGGGGCCCAGCTGCCACCACCAACGGGCTCCGCCTCAAAGCTAATTTGCTTACGGTCCATCATCGGCCCAGCGACGCGGTGCAACTGCGCGGTGTTGCCGAAACGGGTCGCGATCAGCATGGATTTGTCGGTCGGATGCCAACCGGAGAAGCTTGCCGTACGAAATTCCATATAGGGCCGCGTCTGCACGGGTAGCTCATCCGGCACGGGAGGGACGCCATCGGCGACCAGCGCGTCGGGTTTCGGCGCATCGGCAAAGGCAGGCGCCATGGGCAAAGCCAGCGCGGCAATCAAAAGAAGTTTCTTCATATTTATCCCCTTCTGTAATTTTATGATGCGGAGGCTAACGCAAAGCTGCCGCCGCAACAAACGACTTTGTTCCCGCTTCGACAAAAGGCGGATTCGGTTCGACGGGCCATGCCTTTCGCTGTGCGTAAAGAGGCGTATTGTGGCGGCATTGGAGATTTGAAATGCAACGCAGCGCGCTTGGATTCATCGGCCTATTTTTAAGCACATCGGCAATGGCGCAGGAGCTGCTTCCGCTGGATGCTGCATCGGATGTTGCCGCGATCACCGAAGAGTTCGGCATTGACCGTAGCGACCGGATGACCGTGCAGGTGCGTGTGAACGGCAGCGACGCCGTCCCCTTCATCGTCGATACCGGCGCAGAACGGACCGTCATTGCCAATGACCTCGCGCGCAAACTGGCGTTGGAGGCAGGCCCCACGCTCACGCTCGCGACGATATCGGGACGGTATCAGGTCAACAGCTTCTTCATCGACAGCATTTCCACCGCGTCGGTTAACCTGCAGGGTGTTGAGGCACCCGGCCTGGAACGCGCAAACCTCGGCGCATATGGGCTGTTGGGTATCGACAGTCTGGAGGACAATCGGGTGCATCTCGATTTCGTACAGCAGACAATGGATGTGCTGCCGTCGCGTAAAACGCGCGGTAAGACAAAGCTCGAAAATGGCATGATTGTCGTGCAGGCGCGGCGCAAGGCGGGCCGGATGATATTATCGAGCGCGCGGATTGATGGTATTAAGGTCGACATCATTCTCGACACCGGCGCGCAAAGCAGCATGGCCAATGTCGCCCTGCGCGATAAGCTGCGCAGGCGCCATCGCGTCTTTGACTTCATTCCGGTGAAGATGCGGAGTGTGACCGGCACGATCCTGAACGGTGACTATACCCAAATTCGCGAGATCGAGGTCGGCGGGCTGATCATTAAGGATATGCCCATGACCTTCGCCGACAATTACGCGTTCACGGCGCTTAACCTTCAGGATCGGCCAGCAATCTTGCTCGGCATGGACGCGCTGAAACTGTTTGACCGCGTGCTGATTGATTTCAGCAACCGGCGCGTGGGCTTCGATCCGCCAAAGGGCGTTTCGCTGGAACCGAGAACACGGGTTGCTCTCGCATTATAGGGATGCAGCCGACAACGGCTTGCGCCGCTGATAGACAATCCGCATAGCCGCAGGCGATGTCGTATGCTTTTGAATTTGGGGGTCAGTCGTTCGAGGTTGCCGGTGAGGCAGCCTTATATTGGCCTGCCCAAGATGCATTGCTTGTGTCCGATCTGCATTTGGAAAAAGCCAGCGCTTATGCCTTAAATGGCCAGATGCTGCCGCCTTATGACAGCATCGCAACGCTTGAGGACATTGCGGCGCTCTGCACCACATATAGGCCAGCCAAAATCATATCCTTGGGCGATAATTTTCACGACGATGACGGCGAGGCGCGGCTGGCGGAATCGGCGGCGGCGTTGTTGGTCGACTTGACCCGCAATACCAAATGGCTCTGGATCACCGGGAACCACGACCGCGCGGTTTCGGGTATCTGGGGCGGCAAAACGCACGACGAAATATGCCTGTCGGGCATCACATTTCGGCACGAAGCGCAACGCGGCGATCCCAATCCCGAAATATCGGGGCATTTCCACCCGAAATTTCGTCAGGTCTTGCGTGGCCGGATGGTCGCGCGGCGGTGCTTTGTCAAAACTGCGCGCAAAATCATCATGCCCGCATTTGGCGCGCTCACCGGCGGACTTGATGTGCAGGACAACGCGATTATGCACGCCTGCGACGTGGCGGATGGCGAGACGGTTGAGGCCTTGGTCGCGACCAAGGCGGGTTATGCGCGCTTTGCGTTAAGCGGGGGTGCTGCGCGCGCCAAATAAGGCTGTGCCAACGCGGACATAGGTCGCGCCCATCATGATCGCGGTGTCGAAATCTTCCGACATGCCCATGCTCAGTTGCGGCAAATCATGACGCGCCGCGAGCTCGGCCAGCAATGCAAAAAATGGCGCAGCCTCAATCGACGCTGGCGGTATGCACATCAATCCCGCCAATGGAACGCCGCTGTCCTTTGCCGCCGCAATCAATGCCGGCAATTCCGAAACCGCGCAGCCACCCTTTTGCTCTTCAGCGCCGATGTTCACTTGAATGAAGCACGGGATACAACGCGCCTGCTTTTCCATCGCCTTGCCAAGCGCCGTGGCCAGCGACAGCCGGTCAACCGAATGGATCATATCGAACAAGGCAACCGCTTCGTCCGCCTTGTTGGATTGAAGCTGCCCGATCAGATGCAATTGCACGCCGGGGTGGCGCTGCTTCAACGCGGGCCATTTGGTCGCCGCTTCCTGAACGCGGTTTTCACCGAAGAGCATTTGGCCTTCGTGGATCAGCGGTTCAATATCCTCTGCGGCGCGGGTTTTCGACACGGCAATCAGATGAATGTCTTCGGGCGCACGCCGCGCCATCTTGGCGGCGGCCGCCATGCGTTCACGGATTGCGGCCAAAGGGCCGGCG
>NZ_JBILAF010000103.1:0-7404 GCF_044354325.1 Sphingorhabdus sp.
GAAATCGAAGCTATCAGGATCGGTGTAAAGACCCTGCGGTAAGGTGTGTCCTTCGCGACGCTGCTGGAACAGCGCGTCAATCCGCCCTAAGTCCATTTTTATGCCTTTGGTTAGTTTTCCCCAGATTGGAGAATGGGCCACTTGACCGGTCTAATAAAATCGCATTTTCGCATAGCCCTATCTCAAAATGTAGGGCAGTGACGTCATTGGAAACCAATATGCTTTTGAAAGGTCGATTCCATTTCCAACCGCAGCAATATTAACCGTCGTTGGTTGCCGTTGAATGCCTTGCGCGCCTTTGAAGCGGTGGGCCAGAATTTGAGCTTCACAGGCGGCGCATCGGCGCTTTCTGTGTCGCAAAGTGCCATGAGCCGGCATGTCGGCGGGCTTGAGGAATTGTTGGGTAAGCAACTCTTCGTCCGTGATGCATCGCGCCTATTGCTAACACCCGCAGGTGAAGAGCTGTTGCCCGTCGTGAGCAAATGCCTCGACCGGCTTGAGCAAACGATGAACTCGATCCGCAATGATGAAGTGACGAGCCGTTCGCTTCGGCTCCATGTGCCGCCATCCTTGTTACAGCAGCTGTTCCTGCCGATGCTGCGCGATTTTCGCGCTGAACATCCGGACATCCGGCTCGATGTTTCGAGCGCGCATGTCACTGGTTTGCCAGCCACCGATTTCGATATGGCCATTGCCTATGACCGCCCCAATGTTGACGACCGGATTACAGACCTTCTTTGGATGGTTCGTGTCGCGCCGCTCTGTGCGCCAGCGACGGCGATTGCCAGTGAGGGTAAGTCGCTTGAGGAATTTCTGGAAAGTCAGGAGCTACTTCACCTAAAACTGGACGGAGAGCCCCGCGATCTTTTGTGGACGGCCTATCTGCGGCAAAATGGGCTGACCATGGCCACGCATGGTGGTCTCGCCTTCGACACGACAATTGCCGCGGCGCAATATGCCATGGCCGCAAGTGGGGTATTTTTAGGCGACATAGATATGTTTGCCCGGGAAATCGCGGATGGACGGCTCGTCATGCCATATGATGCCGTCATCGAAGACGGCTATGGCTATTATCTGAAACTCCACGCCGATGATTTGGGCGATGCCGCGATTTCGATGTTCCGCAGCTGGCTGATCAACCGGTTTGCGGCATTGCGGCAAGCGCCGAGTCTGCACGCGCTAAGCTGATCAGGCGAAGGCCGGATTTTTCCGCCACGTCAATCGCAAGGTCCGTGGCCGCCGATATCGTGACGAGCATGGGACAGTTGGCAAGGATCGCCTTCTGCGCCAGTTCAAGGCTGCAGCGCGCGGTCAAAATGATAAAGCCGGCGGAGATGTCGATGTGCGCGCGCGCAAGCGCTCCAATCAATTTATCGAGTGCATTGTGGCGACCCACATCTTCCCGCGTCATCAAGATAGAGCCATCGGGCGCACAAAATGCCGCTGCGTGCGCGGAACCTGTTTGGGCATTGAGTGTTTGATGTGCACGCAATGCCGATAATGCTGTGAACATGGCAGCGTCCGATACATCAATCTGCGCAGTGACCCGCGGCAAGGGGCGCATGACCTCTTCCAGATTATCCATGCCACACAGCCCGCAGCTGCTTTCCGAAACCCGCTGACGGGCGCGGGCAAAGACTTTTTCGGCGTTTTCTGCGGGCACCTGAATCCGCAATATCCAGCCCAAATCGGCCTTATGTGCGTCGACGGCCAAAATTTGGTCGGCGCGGCTAATCAACCCCTCCGACATGCTAAAGCCAATAGCATAATCCTCAAGATCAACGGGCGTTGCCATCATCACGGCATAGCCGATGCCATTATATTCGATTGCGACAGGCGCTTCGACAATGATGCTGCGTTCTATGGTTTCGGTCGCGCCACTGTCGGGCTTAAGCACAGAAAATTGGAGTGGTTTTGAACCCTGATCAGGCGCCATTTTGCGCGTCGGCCAGTAAGCTGATGGCGGCTGCAGCAACCGGAGACAGGCCCGCGGTCCCATGCGCAAAAATCATTTTTTTCATGCGCGGGTCCCAGAATTGCTGAATGTGATCGGCGACCGCTGCAACAGGCGCAGCGTCGGTCGCCAGATTGGTTGCAATCTGGTTCGCCATGTGGACGAGGCGTTCAACGCTATTCATTCGGCAGCAATTCCGGTTTCGACCCGGCGAGATCGCGTCGACAAAGCTTCATATTCTTCCTGCCACTCGGTTGGCCCGTTCGATGCGCTAATCTGAACCGCGGTAACCTTATATTCGGGGCAGTTGGTTGCCCAGTCGCTAAAGTCGGTGGTGACAACATTCGCCTGCGTTACGGCATGGTGGAACGTGGTGTAGACGACGCCGGGGGCAACGCGATCGGTTACCGTGGCGCGTAACGTGGTTTCTCCCGCGCGGCTTGCCAATTTGACCCAATCGCCCGATTTAACGCCGCGATCCTCGGCATCCACTGGGTGAATTTCCAACAAGTCCTCGGGATGCCAAGCGACATTCTCGGTCCGCCGCGTTTGTGCACCGACATTATATTGCGACAATATACGTCCGGTCGTCAGCAACAACGGAAAGCGTGGTCCGGTTTTCTCATCCGTTGGGACATAATCTGTCACAACGAATTTGCCCTTGCCACGGACGAAGCCGTCCACATGCATGATCGGCGATCCCTCAGGCGCGTCTGCGGTCACGGGCCATTGCAGCGAGCCGGCTTCGTCGAGCCGTGCAAAGGACACGCCAGCAAAGGTCGGCGTAAGCCGCGCGATTTCGTCCATGATTTCGGACGGGTGGGTATAGTTCCAATCCAGCCCCATCGCTTGCGCCAGCCGTTGCGTGACTTCCCAGTCCTCCAAACCGTTCATCGGCGTCATCACCTTGCGTACCGGCTGAATGCGGCGTTCGGCATTGGTGAACGTGCCATTTTTTTCAAGGAAGGTCGATCCGGGCAGGAAGATATGCGCGTAGTTGGCGGTCTCGTTCAGGAAAAGATCGTGAACAATCACACATTCCATCGCGGCCAACCCAGCCGATACATGGGCTGTGTTTGGATCGGATTGAAGGATATCTTCGCCCTGACAATATAGCGCCTTGAATACGCCATCGACCGCGGCATCGAGCATGTTGGGGATGCGCAGGCCGGGTTCTGGATCAAGTGTTACGCCCCAGTCATCTTCAAACAATTTCCGCGCATTGCCATCGCTGATGTGGCGATATCCGGCAAGCTCATGCGGGAAGCTGCCCATATCGCATGCGCCTTGGACGTTGTTCTGGCCACGAAGCGGGTTAACACCGACACCCCGGCGGCCAATATTGCCGGTCGCCATCGCCAAGTTTGCAATGGCCATAACGGTCGAGCTGCCTTGCGAATGTTCGGTCACACCAAGGCCGTAATAGATCGCTCCATTGCCACCTGTGGCATAAAGCCGCGCGGCTGCGCGAAGCTCTTCGGCGTCCACCAGCGTTACCGGCTGCAGATTTTCGGGGCTATTGCGGGATTGCGAAACGAACTCGGCCCAATGGCTATATTCGTCCCAGTCGCAACGCTCCCGAATGAATGCCTCATCGGCGAGACCTTCGGTGACGATGACATGGGCCATCGCCGTCAGCACGGCAACGTTAGTGCCGGGGCGAAGCGGAAGATGGTGCTGCGCCTCGATATGCGGCGAACGGACAATGTCGGTACGGCGCGGGTCGATGACGATTAACTTAGCGCCCGGGCGACCATCTTGTCCACGCAAACGGCGCTTCATCCGGCTGGCAAATACGGGGTGTCCGTCGGTGGGGTTGGCCCCGATGATCAGGATGACGTCGGTGTCTTCAACGCTATCAAAATCCTGCGTCCCCGCGCTGGTGCCAAAGGTTGTTTTGAGGCCGTATCCGGTCGGCGAATGACACACGCGTGCGCAGGTATCGACATTGTTATTGCCAAAGCCTGCCCGAATAAGTTTTTGCACAAGGAAGGTTTCTTCATTGGTGCAACGGCTTGACGTAATTCCACCAAGGGCGTTGCGGCCATATTTCGCGCTAATCCGTTTCAGTTCGGACGCGGTGTAGGCAAATGCTTCGTCCCATTCGACTTCGCGCCAAGGATCGCTGATCGACTTGCGGATCATGGGCTTCAATATGCGTTCCTGATGCTGCGCATAGCCCCAGGCGAAGCGGCCCTTTACACAACTGTGGCCACGGTTGGCCTTGCCGTCTTTGTACGGGACCATCCGGACCAGTTGTTCGCCGCGCATTTCGGCGCGGAAGGTGCAGCCAACACCGCAATAGGCGCAGGTCGTGACAACGCTGCGTTCGGGCGTGCCGACTTCGACCACTTTCTTTTCAACCAACGTCGCCGTCGGGCAGGCTTGCACACAAGCGCCGCAAGACACGCATTCAGACTCGAGGAAATTATCGCTGGCGAGACCTGCAGAAATCTTTGAGTCCCAGCCTCTGCCCTCCATGGTCAGGGCGAGGGTGCCCTGCACTTCGTCGCAGGCGCGGATGCAGCGCGAACAGGCGATGCATTTGCTTGGATCAAAATCGAAATAGGGATTGGAGTGATCTTTTTCCTGCCCCAGATGCGTCGCCTGCACGTCATAACGGACATCGCGCAAACCAACGGCACCGGCCTGATCCTGCAATTCGCAATCGCCATTGGCGGCGCATGTCAGGCAATCGAGCGGATGGTCGGAGATATAAAGCTCCATCACGCCTTTGCGTAATTTTGCCAGATGCGGGGTTTGCGTGCGCACAACCATGCCGGGTTCAACCGGGGTCGTGCAACTCGCTGGGGTCCCTCTGCGGCCATCGATTTCGACCAAGCACAGGCGGCATGAGCCGAAGCTTTTAACACTATCGGTGGCGCATAATTTGGGGATCGACGTGCCTTGTTCCGCAGCCGCGCGCATGACGCTTGTCCCTGCAGGCACAGTCACATTGCGGCCGTCAATCGTAAGCGAAACTGTTTCGTCCGAACGGCTTTCCGGGGTCCCAAAATCATTTTGCGGCTGGTATGTCATATGTCTACCTTATACCCATATTCGACCGTTGAGCAGCATATTGTGCCAGCTCCCGGGGTGTATTCAAGTTGTGAAAAACATCTGCGGATGTGATTGCTTGTGCGCCGGATACGGCAATCCAGTTGCGCATAGATAGATTATCCTGATGACGTAGATGTCTGTCCAGCAATGGCGCAAGCGCGACCGGCCAGACACCAAACAGATAATGACCATCGATATAGACGGCGCGTTCAGAAAGGTGATCTGTCGGAAATTGCGCCACGGGCACGACATCGCAACCCGCGGTCACCACCGCATCAAACCCATTTTGCTGCGCATAATGCAGCGCGGCATTCAGGCCACCCAAAGGCCCCATGTCAGCGAATGGTCGGTCTTCGACCCAATCCATGCCCGGCCAAGCGCGCCCACAGACAATCAATTTGTCGACCTGATCGCGCAAGCCATCGGCGACATGTTCGATCAGCGCGGTTCCATTCAGTGGTGCCGCTGCCTTGTCGCTCCCAAAGCGCGTAGCCTTGCCGCCGGCAATGATCGCGCCCAGCCGTCTCAACGGAAATCCTCGGGGAACAGTTTGATAGCGCTCATAACGGGATAGGGGGTGAATCCACCCATCGCGCACAGTGAGCCGAACTTCATGGTTTCAGCAAGATCGGCAAGCAAAGCCAGATTGGCGTCGACATTATTGCCTGCGATAATCTGGTCGATCGTTTCGACGCCGCGTGTGCTGCCCAATCGGCAGGGCGTGCATTTGCCGCAGCTTTCAATCGCACAAAATTCCATCGCGAAGCGCGCCATTTGCGCCATGTCGACGCTGTCATCAAAAACGGTAATCCCCGCATGTCCGATCAGCGCATCCGCCGCGGCGAACGCCTCATAATCGAAGGGCAGATCAAACTGCGCAGGCGCAATATACGCGCCCAATGGCCCACCGACTTGAACGCAGCGCACCGGGCGACCGCTTGCTGTGCCGCCGCCTATTTCGTTGACCAGTTCGCCAAGCGTAATACCGAACGCGACTTCGAAAAGTCCGCCATGTTTGACATTTCCGGCAAGCTGGACGGGCATCGTCCCCTTTGACCTGGCCATGCCGTACGCGGCATAAGCTTCACCGCCATGCGCCAATATCCATGGCACGGCAGCCAGCGTCAGCACATTGTTGACGATAGTGGGTTTGCCAAACAGGCCCTCCAGCGCGGGTAGAGGAGGCTTGGCGCGCACTTCGCCCCGCTTGCCTTCAAGGCTATTCAACAGCGAGGTTTCTTCGCCGCAAATATATGCGCCCGCGCCAACGCGGACTTCCACGACAAATGGCGCAACCAAATGCGCAGACAGCCGGATAGCGGCTTCCATTTTGGTAATGGCGTGCGGATATTCCGAACGAATGTAGATATAGGCTTTGCTCGCGCCGACGGCGAAACCGGCAATCGCCATGCCTTCGATCAGCATGAACGGGTCGCCTTCCATCACCATCCGGTCGGCAAAGGTCCCACTGTCGCCTTCATCGGCGTTGCAAACGATATATTTCTGGTCGGCCGCCGCGTCCGCCACCGTCCGCCACTTAATGCCAGCCGGAAAACCCGCGCCGCCGCGGCCGCGAAGGCCCGATGTCATTATGGTTTCGATGGTTGCTTCCGCGCCAATTGCGCGTGCTTGGCCAAGACCCAGCCAGCCACCCGATGCGTAATAATCGTCCAGCGATGTCGGCCGTGTCTTGCCCGCCCGCGCAAACGTCAACCGGTTCTGCTGGGCGATGAAGGGGTGATCCTCAATCCGTCCGATGGATTGAGCGTCACCGCTTAAGATCGAAGGAACTTGATCGGCCGAGACTTGACCATAGCCCACGCCGTCAATGTCAACCAACGGTTCCATCCAGTGCATGCCCCAGCTGGACACGCGTTCAACCTCGACGCCCGCCGCGGCAAAAGCAGCCGCAACGGCATCCGCGCCACAGGCGAGCGCAACAGCGTCATTGGATATCCGGACGGTCACATGGCCTCCAATAATGAACGAAGGCGCGTGGCGTCCAATCGGGCGATGACTTGGTCGCCAACCAATGCAGCTGGACCAACCGAGCATAGGCCAAGGCAATAGACCGGTTCTACTTTTACGCGGCTTTGGTTTTCGGCAATCGGCACCAACGCGTCCACACCGCGCGCCTTGCACGCCTCGGCGCGGCACAATTTCAATATGGGCCGCGCTTCGGCTTCTTTGCGGAAATCATGGTAGAAGCTCACGACGCCGTACACTTCCGCCCGGGTGAGGTTCAGCGCCTGTGCAATGTCGCGCATGGCATCTTCGCTGACATGGCCAAACGCTTTTTGTACGTCATGCAGGATAGGCAGCAGCGGCCCTTCCCGGTGCGCATGTTCGGCGACGATGTCAGCGATTGAGGTCATTTAGAACACCACGAC
>NZ_JBILAF010000040.1:0-16090 GCF_044354325.1 Sphingorhabdus sp.
ACCAGCTGCCGGACTTTTCGACAATGCCCGCCTTCACACCCAGATCCAAAAGTTCCCCGGTCTTGGAAATACCTTCACCATACATGATGTCGAATTCGACCTGCTTGAAAGGTGGAGCTACCTTGTTTTTCACAACCTTCACGCGAGTTGTGTTGCCCACAATATCTTCGCCAGACTTAATCTGACCCGTGCGACGAATATCCAAACGGACCGACGCATAGAATTTCAACGCATTACCGCCCGTGGTGGTTTCGGGCGAACCGTACATCACACCGATTTTCATGCGGATCTGGTTGATGAAAATCACCATGCAGTTCGACCGGCTGATCGAACCTGTGATTTTGCGAAGCGCCTGGCTCATCAAACGGGCTTGCAAGCCGACATGGCTGTCGCCCATTTCCCCTTCGATTTCGGCGCGCGGCACAAGTGCAGCAACCGAGTCGATAACCACAATGTCGACCGCGTTAGAACGCACCAACGTATCTGCAATCTCAAGTGCTTGCTCACCCGTATCGGGCTGCGACACGATGAGGTTATCAATATCGACACCCAATTTCTTCGCATAGCCCGGATCCAGCGCATGCTCTGCATCGATAAATGCCGCCGTACCGCCTGCCTTCTGCGCCTCTGCAATTGCATGCAAGGTCAGCGTGGTCTTACCCGAGCTTTCTGGACCGTAAATTTCGATCACGCGCCCCTTGGGTAGACCGCCGATGCCGAGCGCAATATCCAAACCAAGCGAGCCTGTGGACACTGCATCAATAGCAATAGCCTCACGGCTACCCAGTTTCATCGCCGAGCCTTTACCGAAAGCGCGATCAATCTGCGCGAGCGCCGCTTCTAACGCCTTTTCACGTTCCGAACTTTTCATACCGTTTGCCTGATTCCCATCGACCATTTTAAGACTTGCTGCCATTTTTCCACTCCTTTAGCGTCATGCCTGTTCCGAACTATCATCCGGAATATCCATTATGTACACCTTCTGTTCCAAAAGAACAAGAGCGGAACAAAATTATTTATATACTTATTTTCAACATCTTAACTAATTAGCCTTTGCGAGCGCGTCATGGACCGCTTCCGCAATTTGCTGAACTGAAAATGGCTTAGCAAGGAACGACACATTGTCGAGGCTGATCGTCTCGCGCAACTGCTCCTCTGCGTAACCGGACATGAACAACAGGCGGATGTCGCCATATGTGTCACGCAAATTGCGTGCCATTGTCGGGCCATCCATATTGGGCATGACCACGTCAGATACGACGAGATCATAACGCTTGCCTTCCGCAAAAAGCTCAAGCGCTTGCTCGCCATCGCTAGCAGTTTCCACGACATATCCCTGCCGCACCAACGCGCGCTCTGCGACTGCGCGCACCATGTCTTCATCTTCAACAATCAAGACGCGGCCACTGCCCCACAAATCCTTCGGCTTGTATAATTCCTTTTTGCCCGTCCCGACAACAGTTGCTTCACCGCGATGAACGGGCAAGAATATGTCGAAGCGTGTGCCTCGGCCGACGGTTGAATCGGCAAAGATGAACCCGCCCGATTGTTTAACAATGCCGTAGACTGTGGAGAGACCAAGCCCGGTCCCATGGCCAAGTTCCTTAGTCGTGAAGAACGGTTCGAATATCTTCGACAGATTTTCCTTGGAAATCCCGACACCGCTGTCCTCGACGGATAATTTGACATAGTCGCCAATGGGCAAAAACTCGCTACCCATCGCAGCGACTTCCTGCTGCCCCACTGCCAATGTGCTGATGTGCACCACGCCGCCCTTGGGCATCGCGTCGCGCGCATTGACGCCCAAGTTTATGATAACCTGTTCAAGTTGCCCCGGGTCAGCGCGCACGGCGCCCACACCGCGCCCGTGATGCACCTCAAGCCGGACGGTTTCACCAAGCAATCGCTTCAGCAGACTGGATACGTCGGCAACAACGTTCGCCAGTTGTAATATCTGCGGACGCAATGTCTGCTGACGCGAGAAGGCAAGCAACTGGCGTGTCAGGCTGGCCGCGCGATTTGAATTGTTCTTGATCTGCTGAATATCATCATAATCCCCATCGCCGGGCTGATGCCGCAGCAGCATGAGGTCGCAATATCCGATAATCGCGGTCAAGATATTGTTGAAATCATGCGCAACTCCGCCCGCAAGCTGCCCGATCGATTCCATCTTCGTTTGTTGGGCAAGCTGCCGCTTCAGGGTTATCTCTTCGCTATTATCCTTAAGTCCAAGCAGAACCGCAGCGCCACCAAGCCCACGCACGCCAGCGATGGAGAGCGCAATGACTTCATCGGGTCGCTCTTTCAAGCGAATGGCGATGTCGCCTGACGTCATGGGCCCGCTGCCATAACGGCGGATGCTATCCAAGACCACGCCCTTGTCTTCGGAAATGACCAAATCGCCAGGATAAGGGGGCAATTTGGTCGGTTCTACATCCAGCACGCGTGCAAATGCCTCATTGGCAAACAGGAACCGGCCATCGCGATCAACAAGCGCCAGCCCCAAAGGCAGTGTGGAGAGCAATTGCTCAACATGTGCCAGCGCGAGGCCGCGGTCGACCTTTGCGCCGTCTTCGTCCACCGCGAGCAGCAAGGCGGAGCCTTCCACATCATGTGCTTTCAACGGCACGTGCAAAAGCCGGATAGGCAAGCCGCGACGTCCTTCGCGTTCAAAAAAGACGCTGCCCTTGTCATCCATCCGCACAAAATCTACGAATGAACGGCCATTGAGGGGAAATTGATCCGTGCCCGTTGCGCGCAAGGCAAAAGCAGCGTTTGCCGCGCGAACGCAGCCGTCGGGACCAACGGCGACAGCCATGACGCCGCTGCCGGACATGGCACGCCCGATACGTCCGGTAATCAGCGCAATCGCACGGCTTTCAATGGCAATCCGTTCAATGGGCGCGAGTTTCCATAAAAGATATGCGTCAGAGGCGCCTGCGCGTGCCACCTTCACGCTATAGGCGCGGTGGTCCTTCGTGATAGTATCGATCTGGGCACTGCCGTCGCGCCATGCGGCACGACCTGCCGCGACCATCAAAGATTCGCTCGCTTCATCCAGCCCCAGATCCGGCGGCGCTTTCAGTCCGGGAAACGCTTTCGTAAAATGGTCATTTGCGCATACCAGCCGACCAGCGCGGTCACTTATGGCGATTGCAGCGTCGTTCAACTGCGTGGCAGCGTGCGCAATAGACCAATCCGGCGGCGAGACATCGACAACATCCTCGACCGAACCAGCATGACGGAAAAAGTGAATCAGCGCGCCGGCCGCGATGATGACGGCGGCACACGAACCGACAAGAATGAGGTTGCCCGTCGAAAACCACAATATCGCCAGCGACAATAAGGTTGCGAGCGCCAATACCGCCAGCTGACGCACATCCAGCTTGGCGGATTGGTCCATGTCCCCGCCAAATATCTGAAATTGGGTCGGCGGGGATATCTTGTTCAAAGCGGCTCCTTACCAGATGCGAACGCGGTCCTCAGACTTGAGTACAATTGCCCGTCTGCTTTTGGCTGGAACGCATCGTACCATTTGTCAAGATTGTGCCCCCTCTTTAGCGGGCGCTTGCGTGGCGTCAGATTGGCTTTGCGCAAATGCTGGTGCGGCGAGCGATGCCAACGACGCCGATCCTGCCAATGCGCGTTCAAGAGCGAATTTCATGTCTATGCTCCCATAACATCGTGAGGAGAATAGAGGCTGGCGGGCCAAAGGCTACAAAAGCTTATCCACGAGACGCAATTGACTTCGACCGGCGTCGCCATTTGGCGCTTATCCGCCAGCGCCAGAACCACGCCGAGAGCACATAACCGACGAGCGCTGCTGCGATGGATATGATCGCAAGCCCTGCGACGCCTTGCACCAACGCCAAAGGCGCTTCGTTCCAGACATAATCACCCCACGCGGACAGCGGCGCCGATGTCTCGATAAGTTGATAAAAATGGCCTGAGCCGTTGTTCAACCGCAGCACTGATTCCCCGACATACACCGACCCAAGTAAAATGAATGGCGTTGTGGCCGGCATACTCAGGAACGTCATAGCCGCGCCGATCGGGATATTTGCCCGAAATGGTAGCGCAAGCAGCGCGACACCAGCGATCTGGACACCCGGTATCAAAAGGAAAATTCCGACCAACAGGCCAAGAGCTACACCGCGCGGGACGGAACGTCGTGTAAAGCGCCAGAGGGCGGG
Organism: Sphingorhabdus sp.; assembly: GCF_044354325.1. Lineage (GTDB taxonomy): Bacteria > Pseudomonadota > Alphaproteobacteria > Sphingomonadales > Sphingomonadaceae > Sphingorhabdus_B. The sequence continues at coordinate 4,194 of NZ_JBILAF010000040.1, forward strand.
ATGAAACACGCGCTGCGCAAACGGCCGCAGAAAGCGGCTGCGTTCAAAGCTGTCGCGCGTGGGTGCTTGCCTGTGCAACCAGGTATCAAACTTACTCATCCACGATCACGCATAATGCGTCCTTGCTCACGCTTCCAATCCCGTTCTTTCTCGGTCGCACGCTTATCGGGCGCCTTTTTGCCCTTTGCCAACGCCAATTCCACTTTCGCCCTGCCGCGTCCATTGAAATATATCGACAGAGGCACAAGCGTCATGCCCTGCCGCATCACCGCGCCATGCAGCTTGTTTATTTCGCGCTCGTTCAACAGCAACTTTCTGGGCCGCTTCGGTTCGTGGTTAAACCGATTTCCATGGCTGAATTCGGGGATATTTGCGTTAATCAACCAAATCTGATCATCGCGAACTTCGGCATAGCTTTCGGCGATGGAACCTTCACCAAAGCGCAAAGATTTCACTTCAGTTCCGGTCAGGACAATTCCGGCTTCATATTTGTCATCGATATGAAAATCATAACGGGCCCGCCGGTTTTCGGCGACCGTTTTGACTTTGTTGAATGCTTCGGGCTTTGGACGCGTCATTAAATAAGCCCTGCATTCTCCAAGGCGGCATCAACCTGACGACGGCTCGCCTCACTTGGCGGGGTCATTGGTAAGCGCAGCTCGGTTGGGAAACCGTCGATGACGCGTGACAACGCATATTTAATTGGGCCCGGCGATGCGTCAGAAAACAAAGCTAAATGAAGTGGATACAGCTTATCATTCAGTTCGCGCGCCAAGTTATAATCGCCCGATGCACATGCCGCCTGAAATTCTGCGCATAATTTCGGCGCAACATTTGCGGTGACCGAAATGCACCCGCGCCCGCCTGCGGCATTAAACGCAAGCGACTGTTCATCGACGCCCGAAAGCAAGCAGAAATCAGGTCCGCAGGCCAAGCGATGGTCCGTTACGCGCGGCATATCACCGCTTGCGTCCTTGATACCGATCACCGTCGGCAACTGCGCAAGGCGCGCAACCGTCTCCGGCTTGATGTCCGTCACCGTTCGCGCAGGCACATTGTACAGCACGATAGGCAGATCGTTCTTCTTGGTCATCGCCTCGAAATGCGCATAAATGCCCTCTTGGTTGGGGCGGTTATAATAAGGGGCGACAACAAGCCCGGCAGCCGCGCCGCTTTTCTTTGAAAAGTTAAGGTGGAGAATGGCGTTATTGGTGTCATTCGACCCACAGCCGGCAATCACGGGTACGCGCCCAGCGGCTTGCTCGATACACACTTCGATCACGCGATGATGCTCGGCATTCGACAGCGTTGACGCCTCACCGGTTGTCCCGGCGGGCACCAGCGCGCTTGATCCTTGGTCGATTTGCCAATCGATCAACGCGCGAAAATGCTTTTCGCTAAACGCTCCGTCGTAAAAAGGAGTCACTAGAGCCGGTATCGATCCCGAAAACATAGCATTACACTTTCAATCTGCGCCATATAGGCCGCTAAGGGCTATATAGTCGTTGGTTCAGCACCTGATAAGGATGGGGCACATAATATGTCCAGCATGGTAAAGCATCTCATTTCGGCATCTATGCTGATAATTCCGTTTTCGACCGCCGTAGCGGCCCAACAAAGCGATGGCATAACGTGGCAGCGCGGTACAGGCGCGGGCACAGTTGCTGCGCCCACTGCGCACATGCCTCAGGCCCCATCGGTGCAATATGCCCCAAGCGAAGGACAAGTCCCTGCCGCGTTGCAGCGTTGGAAAATGCTCAGCGCTCCCGGCAATTTTAGCTTTGGCGAATATGCGTCATTTTTGATGCGCTATCCCGATTGGCCAAATAGCGATGAGATGCGCAAGAACGCAGAACAGGCGATCAATCCTCTGTCATTGTCGCCCAGTCAGGTTGTGGCCTTCTTTGACCGCTTACCTCCCCTCACCAACGCGGGACGTGCAAGGTTCGCAATTGCGCTTCACGCATCGGGCGACACACAGCGCGCTGAAGCACAAGCGCGCGCGGCATGGCGCGGTGGCGCCCTAAACGATGATGACGAAGCACGTATGTTCCGCATCGCCGGCAACCGTTTTACGTCCGCTGACCATGACGCCCGCGTTGACCGCTTATTATGGTCGGGCTCAACCCGTGGCGCCGAACGCTGGATAGCCTACACCTCTCCGCAACGTCGCCCCGCCTTTGTTGCGGCGCTCGCCACCCGCATGAAAGCCCCCGATGCCGATCAAAAGGTTCAGGACGCCGGATCACTGGCCAATAGTGAAGCAAGCTTAATCGCTGCCAGAGCAGACTTTATGCGGTCCTCCGGCAACAGCATCGGTGCACGCGAATTGCTGGCGAACCGCGCCAATCTTGCTGGGCCGGTACCTGTTCTCAAGGACTGGTATCAATTGCTGCTGACGCATGCGCAGGCGGCCGCGAATGACGGTCAATATGACGTCGCGTACCGCATAGCGTCACGCGTTGACGACGCAACGCCGCGCGGCCTTGTCATGATCGATCAAGATATCGCCACACGCGATCGCTATACCAGCCTGACATGGCTGGCGGGCATGACGGCGATGGAAAGGCTTGGCCGCCCCGGTGACGCTGTTGCTATGTTCGAACGCTATGCGTCCGCTGCGAAATCGGCGCAGACCCGATCAAAGGGTTTACACTTTGCCGGCAAAGCTGCGGCAAAAGCCGGGGACCAAGCGTCAGCGACACGCTATCATGAACAAGCTGCCACATATTATGAGAGCTTTTTTGGCCAGCTGTCGCTTGAACAGCTCCGGCGCCCCCTGCCCCCGGTACCGCGCGTCACCCCCGCCGCTCCCGTTTTGGCGCAGGGAGACGTTCCGGACGTCTATTTGGCCGCAGCCCTCGCCTCCAAATATGGAAGTTGGAAGGACCAAAGCAATTTCTTCAGGGCCATTGCGCGGAACGCCAAGGACCCGGATGATTTTGCCATAGCCATTGGCCTTTCCCAAAAATTGGGCCGTCCCGATCTCGCGGTGATGGCGGGTCGCAGCGCCCGATCGGCCGGTATTCCCGAACTTTTGGGAAACAGCTACCCAACGGTCAATGTTCCCGCCGCGCATCACCAGACATGGACGCTTGCCCATGCGATCATGCGGCAGGAAAGCCAGTTTGACCGGGCAGCCGTCAGCCACGCAGGCGCGCGCGGCCTGATGCAGCTGATGCCTGGCACTGCGCGCGAGACGTCGGGCAAAATCGCGATGGCATATCGCCCCGAAGCGCTGACAGTCGATACAGATTACAACATCGCGCTTGGCGCCACATATATCGAGCGGATGCTCGACTATTTTGACGGAAGCTATCCCCTCGCAATCGCAGCGTATAATGGTGGCCCCGGCAATGTGAACAAATGGCTGAAGGCGTACGGTGACCCACGTACGGGCAGCATCGACATGATGGAATGGATCGAAAAAATCCCGCTGAGCGAGACCCGCGATTATGTTTACCGCGTGCTGGAAAATGCGGTGATGTACGATCATCTCCACCCCGAACGCGCGCGTGTGCGCTCGGCAACGCCGCTCAGCACATATCTGGGCAAATCAAGCCCGGGGTGACATAGAGGCGCTATGGAGCGCACAAACCCCATTACCCCTGCCGGATTCGCAGCCTTGCGCGCGCGGTATGAACAATTGCTCGCGGTCGAACGGCCAGCGGTTGTTGAAATCGTCCATTGGGCGGCGGGCAATGGCGACCGAAGCGAGAATGGCGACTATATTTACGGTCGGCAAAAGCTGCGCGCAATCGACCGTGAGCTCGGCCAGCTTTCCAAGAAAATGAAAGCTGCAAAGGTCCTCGACCCGTCCAAGCAGGAAGACCGGGACCGGGTGTTTTTCGGCGCAACGGTTACGTTGGCGGATATCGACGACGTGGAGCGCGTCATTACGTTGGTCGGCGATGACGAAGCCGATGCAAGCCACGGCCGCATCGGATGGAACGCGCCGCTAGCCCGCGCCCTGCGCGGTGCGCGCGTGGGCGAAGTCAAAACGGTAACCTTGCCAACTGGCCCCAAAGAATGGGAAGTCGTCGGGATCGCCTATCCAATAGGGGAATAGCCGAATGTCTTTTCGGCCAGCGCGGCAATCTCTGGTTGGGCATCAGGGAAATCCTGCGGAACGCTTGCCTCTAGCGACTCCACAACATGCTTTAGTGCAGCGATCCGTGCCGCTTTCTGGTTATTGCCGTCGATAACGGTCCACGGTGCCCAGCGCGTATGCGTGCGCTTAAACATGTCCGCCAGTGCATCCATATACTCGCTACGCCGTTCGCGATTTCGAAAGTCCTCTGCAGTCACTTTCCAGCGCTTGGCGGGATCTCCGAGCCGCTCCATCAGCACCTTATCCTGCGTTTCCTGTGTGATGTGGAAGAACAGCTTGATGATTTTCGTGCCGATTTCGCCCTGTCGCGACTCAAACTCGTTGATCTCGTCATATCCGCGCCGCCATTCTGCCTCGCTGCAGAATTTTTCGACGCGTTCGACCAGCACGCGGCCATAATGGCTGCGGTCCCATATGCTGATTTCCTGACTTCCGGGCAGTTTGTTCCAAAAGCGCCAGAGGAAGTGCTTGTCCTTTTCCTCCGCAGTGGGCGCTGAAACGGGATAGACATGATAATAACGCGGATCGAGCGTCGCGGTCATGCGCTTGATCGCGCCGCCCTTGCCAGCCGCATCCCAACCTTCAATCACGATCAACGTGCGCGCTTCGTGCAATATGTGCAGCGACTGCAGCCGCGAAAGGCGGTCCTGCAGCGCTTTCAGGTCCTCATCGTAGGTACCTTCGTATTTTGTACCGGACTCATAGTTTGAAAGATCAATCGCCATCGGGCGATTGCAGCACCTATTCGGCCGATAGACAAGACAAAGCAAAACGCTGTCCCCAAAAGGGACAGCGTTATGGCGTAGGCCTATGCTTTACGATTGCGCTTTGGGCGGCTGTTCCACAACGCGAATGTTCAGCTCGCGCAGCTGCTTATGCTCGGCAGGTGACGGGGCACCCATCAGCAAATCTTCAGCGCGCTGGTTCATCGGGAACAAGGTAATTTCACGCAAGTTCTGAACGCCGCATAACAACATGACCATCCGGTCGACGCCAGCGGCCATACCGCCATGTGGTGGGGCACCATATTGGAATGCCCGGTACATGCCGCCAAAACGATCCTCAACATCAGCCTGCGTCAGGCCAGTCAGTTCAAACGCCTTCACCATCAAATCGGGATGCTGGTTCCGGATGGAGCCAGAGGCGAGCTCATAGCCGTTACAGACCATATCATATTGATAGGCTTTGATGGTGAGCGGATCCTGCGTCTGAAGCGCTTCGAGGCCGCCTTGTGGCATCGAAAACGGGTTGTGCGCAAAATCGACCTTCTTGTCTTCCTCGCTCCATTCATAAAACGGGAAGTCGATGATCCAGCAAAAGCGGAATGCGTCTTTTTCAATGAGATCAAGCTGCTCACCCGTGCGGGTGCGCGCGGCACCGGCCAGCTTGGCGGCTTGCTCTTCCTTGCCAGCAGCAAAGAAGCAACCATCGTCGGGACCAAGGCCAATGGCGTCGTACAGCGCCTGCATGCCTTCGTCGCCATGATTCTTGGCAATGGGGCCGCCAAATTCGCCAGCCTTGCGGGTGACGTAGCCCAAGCCAGCATGGCCTTCGCTGCGTGCCCATTCATTCATATCGTCAAAGAATTTGCGGCTCTTTTCCGCCGTCTTTGGCGCAGGGATAGCGCGGACAACGCCGCCGCCTTCGACGATGCGTTCAAACAGGCCAAAGCCCGATTTGGTGAAATGGCTGGTCACGTCATGAATGATCAGCGGGTTGCGCAAATCGGGCTTGTCCGTGCCGTAATCCAGCATCGCTTTTGCATGCGGAATACGCGGGAATTGTCCAGCTGGCGTGACGGTTTTGCCATCGGCAAATTTTTCAAACACGCCAGCCATTACCGGCTCCATCGTGTCCCAAACCTCTTCCTGTGTGACGAAGCTCATTTCCAGATCGAGCTGGTAAAATTCGCCCGGCAAACGGTCAGCACGCGGGTCTTCATCGCGGAAGCATGGTGCAATCTGGAAATAGCGGTCAAAGCCCGCGACCATCAGCAACTGCTTATACTGCTGCGGCGCTTGTGGCAGCGCGAAGAATTTGCCCGGGTGAATGCGGCTCGGCACGAGGAAATCGCGCGCGCCTTCGGGGCTGGATGCCGTCAGGATGGGCGTTGAATATTCGGTAAAGCCGATATCTTCCATGCGGCGGCGCGTTTCGCGAATGATCTGCGTGCGCTTGACGATATTGGCGTGCAGCGTTTCGCGGCGCAAATCGAGGAACCGGTATTTCAGGCGCGTTTCTTCTGGATATTCTTGTTCACCGGCAACGGGCAAAGGCAGTTCTTCAGACTTGCTGAGCACAACGACATTGCGGGCGAAAACTTCGATCTGACCCGTGGGCAGATTGGCGTTCACAGTGGCGGCACTGCGCGCCTTTACTTCGCCATCGATGGTAACAACGCTTTCAAGGCGCAATGCTTCGAGGATTGGCAAAGCGGGGCTATCGCTATCGGCAACAATCTGCGTCATGCCGTAATGATCGCGCAAATCGACGAACAAAACACCACCATGGTCGCGCTTACGATGGACCCAGCCAGATAGGCGTACCGTTTCCCCCACGTGGGAATCGCGAAGTTCGGCGCATTTGTGCGTGCGATAAGCGTGCATTGTTCACTCAATTCAAAAAATCTGTGGAAAGGCCGCCTAACAACCGTGCAGGGGCACTTTGTCAAGTCGGGAATGGGTGCTACGGCGATGCGCAATGCAGATTCATCCACTCATCTCCGACAGCAAACGTCTCGCAGAATTGTGCGCACGCCTTGCAAAATCCCCATTTGTTGCGGTTGATACCGAATTCATGCGGGAAAACACTTATTATCCGGACCTCTGCCTAGTGCAGTTGGCGGACACGCATGAGGCGGCGGCGATTGACCCAAAGGCCGAGGGGCTGGACCTCACGCCAATGCTCGATCTGCTCTGCGCAAATGACGACGTCCTGAAAGTCTTTCATGCCGGTGGGCAGGACATTGAAATATTCTTCAACCTGACGGGCAAAACGCCCTACCCCATGTTCGACACCCAAATCGCGGCCATGGCGCTCGGTCAGGGTGAACAAATCGGTTATTCGAATCTGGTCGATCTGTGGATGGGCATTCAACTCGACAAAGGCGCGCGATTTACAGATTGGTCGCGCCGTCCGCTCGACAAACGGCAAATCGATTATGCAATTGCCGACGTCACGCATTTATCGGCGATATTTCCCATGATGCTCGAAAAGCTGAAGGTCACTGGCCGTGGCGCTTGGCTCAATGATGAAATGGAGCGCATTTCAGACGCGGCCAACTATCGCAATGATCCCGAAAACGCCTGGTCCCGGATAAAGGTCCAATCGCGTAAGCCCGAGGTTCTCGGTCGGCTTCAAGCCATGGCGGCATGGCGCGAAAAGGAAGCGCAGCGTAAGAATATCCCGCGCGGGCGCATCATGAAAGACGAAACGCTTGCCGATATTGCCGCGCATCCGCCCAAGTCGCAGGCGGATTTACCCAAGGTGCGTGGACTATCCCCTGCTTGGCGCGACAATGACATTGGCGCGCGGCTCATCGCCGTTATCGAAGCAAGCCAACCCATGGCGCGCGACGACATGCCCGACCGCGGCAGATCCTCGCCCGGCGGCGGCAAAGACGGATCACTTGTCGCAGACTTGTTAAAGCTGTTGCTCAAAATCCGCTCGCGCGAAATCAATGTCGCACCGCGCCTGCTCGTCCGGACCGAAGAACTGGAACGGTTGGCGGCGGGTGAGCGCGATGACCTAGAAGTCCTGACGGGATGGCGGTTTGAACAGTTCGGCCGCGATGCGCTTGATCTGGTCGAAGGCAGGCTGGCGTTCGCAGTGGTGAACGGGAAACTGAAAATGACCCACACCCAAGAAGAAGAGATGATCCGCTAATAGGACAATCTACAACGCCTTCTGTTGGAATTAGCTTTCGAGTATCTTCTTTACCAAGCTGAGATTGACCGGGGCATTTTCCGCCAGCGCCAGCGCATTTGCGGACCGTGCAAATTTTTCGATGGCACCATAACTCCGCTCAATCCGGCGCTTTACATAGCTTAAAGCATCGATGCTGATTGCAGCCCCGCGATCAGCGAGCTGTTTTTGAATCAATTGTTCAATCATTTCATCGTCGGGCGGCCCAATGTCGAGCAGCAATGCCGAGCCCAGACGCGATTGCAGGTCGGGCAATGTGATGTTCCACTCCGCCGGCTGCCAACGCGAGATAAGCAACAATGGGACGCCGCTTTCCTGCGACCGGTTCCATGCGTTAAACAAGGTTTCTGCCGGACTAGCCTCTGCATCGTCAATGACTGTGCCGTTCTGCCCCGAAAAATAGCGCGCCATGAGCGATTTGCCCGAGCGCGCAGGTCCCGTTAGAATGGCACAGCGTTTGGCCCAGCCAGATGCGCTCGAAAGCCCGGCAAACGCGGTCGCATTGGATTGCGTAATGATCAGGCTGGACGATGCGCCGCTGCGCAGTTCGTCCAATGGCAAAGCAATTTGGCGCATAATGTCAGATGCTGGTGCTCATGGCCGTGGTGACGGCGGCGTGGGCGCACCAGAATTGCGTGCAGGTTCTGCTTCTTGCAACACCGACTTTACCACATCATCCAAAGACTGGCGCGCAGGCTCTGCCCCATCGACAACCGACAGGTCTTCCACTTCGCCTTCCAATTCCTCTTCCTCGACCACTTCGGGTTCAAGGACGAGCGAGGCATCTGCCCGCAATCGGCCAGAGGCGAGCGCGGATTGGAACAGTTGGTCCATCTTAATCACGGCCTGATCCATCATGCCCGGAATGCCAGCACTGTTGGCAACACGCAGGGTGAACGAACCAAGATATTTGTTATCCGGTCCGTATCGCGCAGAAAACCGGCCAATAATTGGGCCACCGGGCCATTGGCGTTCGATACGTGCTATCGGGATGATCACGTCAGCAGCACCGAACTGGTCGAGGATTGTGCGCCACCAAATGCGGCTGCGACGGTCTTTCTGGCCCGCGTTCAGCAGCAATGATTCGCCGCCTGCCCCGCTTGGACGCACATAATCTATCGTGCTGTCAGCCGTGCGATATTTGGCCCAGCTGCGCTGCCATGATGTGCGCTGTTCAAATACCGTCGGCGCACCTGCCGAATAGGTAACGGGCAACAATAATAACGGCGCAGAACGGCGCGTCACGCCGCTGACGCCCAGCAATTGGCCAGCGCGGGCGCGGTCAAACAATACGCCAAGCTTGGCCACATAACGGCGTGGGCCAATCTGTTCCTGTTCAACAACAATCGCGGCAACAATGCCGTCCAACGTCGAATCGGATAGGCCAGCGCCAACATTCCCATGGGTTTTGCGCCACAATGCCGACCATGCAATCCGCTGTGCCTGTTCCCAACCCTTTTGCCGGGCATCAAACGCATTATTGCCGACGACATTCACGGAGACACCGGTCACTTCAAAATCGCCCGCGCTTGCGATTGGCGCAATGCCGCGCTTTGGCCCTTCGATTTGCGCGGCAACGATTCCGCCACCAATCAGCGCCAAAGGCAAGCCAATCGCTGCAATCTGAAACCATTTTCCGCGAGAATTTGTCATTAACGCACCTTTAGGCGACATAGACGTGGAATTCCAACCCTGTTCTCGCTAACGGCGACAAATGGTCGCAAAAGAACAGAAGCCCGAATCTTACACCTACGCCAAGGCGGGTGTTTCCATTGAAACCGGTAACGCGCTCGTGCGCGCGATTGCGCCGCTGGCGAAATCGACCCGGCGCGCTGGCGCGGATGCCGATCTTGGCGGATTTGGAGGGTTTTTCGACCTTAAGGCAGCAGGCTTCAATGACCCACTTTTGGTCGCCGCAAATGATGGTGTCGGAACGAAGCTAAAACTGGCCATCGAATCCGGTCGCCATGAAGGCGTCGGCATTGACCTTGTCGCGATGTGCGTAAATGACTTGATCGTGCAAGGCGCAGAGCCGCTTTTCTTTCTTGATTATTATGCCACCGGCAAACTCGACAACGCGGTGGCCACTTCTGTTGTCGCCAGCATTGCCGAGGGCTGCAAGCAAGCCGGCTGCGCGCTGATTGGCGGCGAAACCGCGGAAATGCCGGGCATGTATTCCGAAGGCGACTATGACCTTGCCGGTTTCTGCGTTGGCGCAGTCGAGCGCGACCAGGTGCTGACGGCAGATAAGGTCGCGGCGGGCGACGTCATTCTGGGCCTTGCATCATCCGGCGTGCATTCCAACGGTTTCTCGCTGGTTCGGCGCCTTGCCGCAGACAAGGGTTGGAAACTCGACCGTCCGGCCATTTTCGACCAGAATGTCATTCTTATCGACGCACTCATGGCGCCGACCCGCATCTACGTAAAATCGCTGCTGCCGATGGTCCGCACCGGCAAAATCCACGCGATGGCGCATATTACGGGCGGTGGCTTGCTTGAGAATATCCCGCGTATCCTGCCCGACGGTTTGCACGCACATGTCGATGCAGACGCATGGCAACAACCGCGCTTAATGGCGTTCTTGCAAGCGCAAGGTCATATCGAGCCCGAAGAAATGGCACGCACATTCAACTGCGGCATCGGCATGGCGGTGGTTGTCGATGAAACCGAAGTCGCGGGCGTAACCGCTGCACTTGAGGCAGCTGGAGAAACAGTTTTCCGCATTGGACATATTGCAGCCGGTGAAAAAGGCTGCACGGTTACCGGCAGCATCGAAACCTGGAGCGCCAAAGCCGATTGGACTGCGACCCATCATGGCTAAGGCGCGTGTTGCGGTCCTTATTTCCGGCGGCGGCACCAATATGGCTGCGTTGTTATATGCCGCAAAACGCCCAGATAGCCCATATGAAGTTGTTCTGGTCGCCAGCAACAATCCCGACGCAGAAGGGTTGAAGCTTGCACAAGCCGAAGGCGTCGCAACGTTCGCACAATCGCACGTTGGTCTTAAGCGGGCCGACCATGACGAAATAATGCATAATCACATTACCAAAGCGGGGGCAGCTTATGTCGTGCTTGCGGGGTATATGCGGATATTGAGCGAAAACTTCGTCGAAAAATGGGACGGCAGGATGCTGAATATCCACCCATCCCTATTGCCCAAATATACGGGACTACACACCCACCAGCGCGCGATTGACGCAGGTGACAGGATCGCTGGCTGCAGCGTGCACCTTGTCACGGCCGACCTTGATGAAGGCCCCCTTCTTGGCCAGATGGAGGTCGCCGTTTTGCCTAATGACACCGCCGATTCATTGGCGGAGCGCGTCAAGATTGCCGAGCATCAATTATATCCGCGGACGCTGGCCGACTATGTTTCGCGGGCAACAAGCCCCGATTATCTGACATCAAAAGTACGCGAAATCGCGCTGGCGCAGCCTGAGGCCGATGAAGTGGTGTCGCACGGAATGCAGTGCTTTGGCATCGTCGGCGGCAAGAAATTCGCATATGTTTCCATCGACCATCATGGCGACGGAAAAATCGCGCTCTTGGTCAAAATTAGCGGCGTCGAAGAACAGGCCATGCTGATCGATAGCGATCATGACCGATATTACCGCCCCGCTTATTTCGGCGATGGCTGGGTGGGCATCAGGCTCGACCTGGGCGATACCGATTGGGACCATATCGGGGAATGGATCGCCAAAAGCTGGCGCGCCGTTGCGCCAAAAAAGCTTACCAAGCTAATGGATGTAGCCAATGAGTTCTGATGCGAGCACCGGATTTATTGCCATTTATCGGTGGCGGGTGGCGGCGGAACATCAGGCAGATTTTCGAGAACGTTGGCGCGAAGTAACACACCAAGGTT
>NZ_JBILAF010000063.1:0-12129 GCF_044354325.1 Sphingorhabdus sp.
TTGGTCGTAGCGCCAATGACGAACTGGTGGCCATCGCGCTTTGGCCTACAGAAGCCGCGCGCGACGAAGCTTTTCGCGCCATGTCGGCAGACGGCCCCTGGCCGCCTGCCGAGCGGATCAGTGAAGATACACTGCAAGTGCTCGACGATTTATGGGAAAAATCGCCTTTTCGAGTATGAATTACCCGACGATTTCTTCTGGCTTGAAGAAATACGCAATTTCAATCGCTGCGTTTTCGTCGCTGTCCGAACCGTGGACGCTGTTCGCTTCGATGCTTTCGGCCAGTTCCTTGCGGATCGTGCCTGGTTCAGCATTTGCAGGGTTCGTCGCGCCCATTATGTCGCGGTTACGCTGCATGGCGTTTTCGCCTTCAAGAACCTGAACAACAACAGGACCGCTGATCATGAAGTCGACGAGTTCGCCAAAGAACGGACGCTCACGGTGCACCGCGTAGAAGCCTTCGGCCTGTTCGCGGGTCATGTGGATGCGCTTTGAAGCAACGACGCGCAGGCCGGCTTCTTCAAGCATCTTGGTGACTGCACCAGTCAGGTTGCGACGCGTTGCGTCAGGCTTAATGATCGAAAAAGTGCGGGTAACCGACATGAAAAGCTCCATATTTGTAGGGGGAATTTGGCGCGCATCTAACGTCGCTGCACGTTGAGTGCAAGCTTTATGGGCCTTGGACCCATTTGCCGCCGTCCTGTTTCCAATAGCGGCGTTCTACCCCATCACCCAATGTGCGCCATGCGGATCGCGCATTGTCGGTCTGTTCCGGCGGAAAAAGATAAAAAACCCGCTCAAAATCTTGGGTAACCGCTCGCCAATTGCCGTCGGCCAGCGCAACAAATTTGGCGCCATTTGGCGCATCGGTATCTTGCGACAACAATATCGGCTGAAGTGCATCATCGCCCTCCCCCGATTTTGCGTGCGCTAAAAAACTGTCCGGCCGTGCGGTCCACAAAGCTGCAGAGATCGCATCCAGCTGGCCCGCATCATCACTGATAATCAGCAACCGCCCTTTATTGTCCAAGATTCGTTGGGCAATGGCAGGCAGAACTTTTTCAGCAGGATCGCGCGTAAGTTGATAAAAATCGACCTGCATGTCGCGGCAACATCAACCTTCGAAATTATCTGCGACAAACCGGTCAAGCAAACGCACGCCAAAGCCGGTTGCGCCCTTGTCCCACACGGGCCCCGCTTTATCGGCCCATACGGTCCCGGCGATGTCCAAATGCGCCCATTTCACGCCGTCCTTGATGAAACGACCCAAGAATTGTGCCGCGGTGATGGAACCAGCGCCCTTGCCGCCGATATTCTTCATATCGGCAATCGGGCTGTCGATCATTTTGTCATAGGCCTTCGAAAGCGGGAAACGCCACAGCGGGTCGCCAGAGGCCTTACCCGCAGCCGTCAACTTGTCGGCGAGTTCATCGCTGTTCGAGAATAGGCCAGCATATTCACTGCCCAGCGATACGATAATCGCGCCGGTCAATGTTGCGAGATCGACAATATATTCAGGGTTATACTTTTCCTGAACCCAATGCAGCGCATCACACAGCACCAGACGCCCTTCTGCGTCCGTATTCAACACCTCAATGGTTTGGCCCGACATTGATGTCACAATGTCGCCCGGGCGTTGTGCGTTGCCGTCAGGCATGTTCTCCACAAGGCCGCAGACGCCGACGACATATGCCTTTGCCTTCCGTCCAGCGAGCGCCTTCATCGCGCCTGCAACAGCGCCTGCGCCGCCCATATCCCACTTCATATCTTCCATGCCTGCCGCTGGCTTGATGGAAATGCCGCCGGTATCGAAAGTCACACCCTTGCCGACCAAAGCAACGGGACGTTCTTGCGAACCGCCAGTGCCGTCCCACTTCATCACCAGCAAACGGGCTGGACGACGCGAGCCTTGCGCGACGCCAAGCAGCGCACCCATGCCGAGCGCAGCCATGTCCTTGTCATCCAGCACGTTGATTTCGACGCCAAGCTCCGCGAGTTGTTTACAGCGTTCAACAAAGCTTTCCGGATAAATGATGTTGGCAGGTTCGGTGACCAGTTCCTTGGTCAAGGCAACGCCTTCAGCGATTGCATGATAGCTCGGCCAAAGCGTGCTTGCGTCTGCAGGCGCGCTTGCCACCGTCAATGTTTCCACTGTCGGCTTTGATGTTTCCGCCAATTTGGTGCGGTATTTGTCCATGCGCCAGTTGCGCAATGTTGCGCCATAAGCCGCTTCTGCAGCCGCTTCCGCGCTCAGGTTCGCGCCATGAATGGCAATATGTTTGGCGCCCGATGTCTGAACCTTGGCAACAATGTCGCCGCCGGCCTTTTGATAATCACCGGCTTCTCCATCCGCGACACCGACCAAAATGATCCGAACAAGCTTCCCGCCCTCTTCATTGATGAGCAGGAAGCTTTGCCCTGCCGCACCTTCGAAACGCGCCAATTTTGCGGTCGCGCGCACGATATCGCTATTTTCCAAAGGAAATGTGAAGTCTGCGAACGTCGTTTTTGTTACGATGAACGCGAGAACGTCGGCATCTTGGGGGCGTGCATCGGAAAAATTGATCTTCATGGAAATGATATGCCTTTTTTGCGGATAACGGGTTTTACGGGTCTATAGGCCTAATTCACCCTTGGATTAAAGCAAAAGATAGGGGATAAATTCCCACGGTTAATCGCAAATACAGCGTTAAATGGGATGATGGGTGGACCCAATGCGATAGCGGCGATAAAGGACTGCACGGTTTTTATGAACATCCCCGCCACCCGCACCTTTTTATCGCGCTTATTGCTTGTTCCGATTTTCATCGGATGCGGGTCTGTGTCGTCTTTCGCATTGGCCCAAACGGGGCCCTCAGCGGCAGCCGCACAAAAGGCTAGCGACCAAATCGATTTCGATGCTGCTGTTGTTGAATATGACTCCAACACTGAAACCGTCACGGCAAAAGGCAATGTGATTGTCAGTCGCGATGGATATACATTGCGCGCAGACAATATCATCTGGGACCGCAAAAGCGGGCGTGTTTTCGCGGAAGGCGCCATTCGCGCCATCGGCCCAGAAGGCGACGTTGCCTATGGGGACAAAATTGAACTCACCGACGCATTGAAAGACGGCGTCATCGACAATCTGCTTGTCGTTTTGGCGGACGAAAGCCGGCTTGCCGCCAAACGCGGTGGACGGAAAGATGGCATTTATACGCTTGATTATGTGGCATATACGGCGTGTAAAGTTATAGGCACTGACGGCTGTCCAAAAAAACCAAGCTGGGAAGTGAAAGCGGTTAAGGTCGTTTACGACCCCAGCAAAAAACGCGTCGTTTACAAAGGCGCACGGATCGAACTGTTTGGCCTGCCGGTCATTCCGCTGCCATTTCTGTCGCACCCGGTAGACGCCAAAGCGGGCAGCGGCTTTCTTGTACCCAGCATCGGCTTTTCGCGGAATAACGGCGCTGAGCTTGAGCAATCCTATTATTGGCGAATATCCGAAAATCGGGATGCGACCGCAGCAATAACCGCTTTTTCCGGCGCGGCGCCCTTGGGCAGACTCAATTTCCGGACGCTCGAAAAAAATGGCGCTATCGCTCTGAGCGCATACGGAACCTACAGCAATCGTATCAATACAGGCGGCACTTCGACACCTGTCGGCGCAGATGTTTTCCGTGGCTATCTCGAAGGCGCAGGCAAGTTCCAGCTCGATCCCAATTGGTCGATTTCGGCATCAGGCCGTTATGCATCAGACCGCACGTTTTTGCGTCGTTATGACATCAGCCGGGATGACAGGCTCCGCTCGACCTTTGCTGCCGAACGGATTGGTGACAACAGCTACTTCTCGCTCGCAGGCTGGTCCGTCCAGACCCTGCGGGTCAGCGACCGCCAAGGCCTAGCGCCAATCGCGCTACCCGAAATTGATTACCGCCTGCGCATGGATGCGCCTGTTGTCGGCGGTACAATCCAGCTTCAAGCCAACAGCCTGGCCATCAGCCGGACCGAGGGCCAAGACACGCAGCGTGCATTTTCGTCCGCCAAATGGGATCTGCGCAAAATAACCGCGCTTGGGCAGGAACTAACGCTCACGGCGCTCGCGCGCGGGGATGTGTACCATAGCGACGAAAATGCCAGCACGCTGACCACGATATACCGCGGCGATTCAGGGTGGCAGCACCGCGCCATTTTCGCCACTGCGGCTGATATAAAATGGCCTTTTGTCGGACAAGCCTTTGGCGGCACGCAGATTCTTACGCCCCGCGTCCAAATGGTCGCAGCGCCGTCGATTTCCAATTTGAACATTCCAAATGAAGATTCGCGCGCCGTGGATTTGGAAGACAGCAACCTGTTCGCGCTAAACCGATTCCCCGGCTACGACCGTTTTGAAGACGACCTGCGCATTACATATGGTTTCGACTGGGCATTCCGCAAATCGGACTTTTCCGCTGACATCAACCTGGGTCAAAGTTACCGCCTGTCTGACCGGGGGTCGATTTTCCCTGATGGAACGGGCCTATCTGACAAAGCATCGGATATTGTCGGCCGGTCGGAATTTCGTTTCAAAGACTTGGTTAAACTCACACACCGCTTCCGTCTCGATAAAGACAATTTGTCGATACGCCGCAATGAGGTCGATGCCACAATAGGATCACGTGGCACATATGTTCAGGCGGGTTATCTGAAGCTCAATCGCAATATTGGCCCGACCCTCGAAGACCTCACTGACCGCGAAGAAATTCGTTTGGCAGGACGCGTGCGCGTTGCACGTTTTTGGTCGCTATTTGGATCTACAATTGTCGATCTGACGGACACTGCAGAGGATCCGACCAGTATTTCCGATGGCTTCGACCCCATTCGGCACCGGCTTGGCATTGCCTATGATGATGACTGCTTGTCGTTAAGTCTGGCGTGGCGGCGCGACTATCAGCCTGTCGGAGATTCGCAGCGTGGGAACAGCTTTCTGTTCCGTCTGGCATTTCGCAATCTCGGTGTGTAAAGCATCCCGAATAAATTCGTGGAGAAGGATGATACTGCTCATCTGCTGTTCAGCAGTGTCTGGTTACCCGTCCCCTCGAACTGTCTGTGTACTGGATGTAAATCAATGAAGTTATTCAAGCGCCTGTCCCTCGTCGCCATGCTCGTTTCCGCAACGGCGCTGACACCGCTGATTGCGCAAACTGTCGGCGATGATGCTGCACCAGAAGCCACATTGGCCATTCCAGACGGACAGCAGCTATTTGGCAAAAACGACCCCAATGTGCGCCGTGCGACGGCGCAGGTGAATGGCGAGATTATTACAGGCACGGACATTGATCATCGCCTCGCGCTGATCATTGCTGCCAATGAAAATAAGCTGCCCCCCGAAGAATTGGCGCGTTTCCGTGCACAGATTTTGACGAACCTGATTGATGAAACGCTGCAAATCCAAGAAGCCGCCGCCAATGAGATTGAAGTCACCGACGCGGAAGTGAATCAATATTTCAATCGCGTCGCGCAGCAGAATTTCAATCGGCCTGCGAGTGAGGTGGAAAAATATCTGATCTCTATCGGTTCATCGGTAGCGACGTTGAAGCGCCAGATTAAAGGCGAGCTTTCCTGGAGCCGCCTGTTGTCGCGCAATGTGCGGCCATCGGCCAATGTCAGCGACGATGAAGTGAATGCCATTATCGAGCGTATCAAGGCTACCAAGGGAACCACGGAATATCGTTTGGGCGAGATATATCTGTCCGCAACGCCGGAAACGATGCCAGCGATCACCGAGAACGCGAAGAAAATCATCGACCAGCTGCGTCAGGGCGGTAACTTTGTCGCATATGCGCGCCAGTTTTCGGAAGCCTCAACCGCGTCTGTCGGCGGTGACCTTGGATGGCTTTCCTTGGCGCAGCTGCCCCAGTCGCTCGCAAATGCCGCCGCCAACATGAACGCGAACGAGATTCAGGCCGTTGCCTCGCCCGGCGGGATTTCGATATTGCTGTTGATCGACCAGCGTCAGGTCGCAACATCCGATCCACGCGATTCCGTGCTCAGCTTGAAACAGATCGCGATCACCTTTCCAAAAGGCACCACGGAGGCTCAAGTTACGCCGCTGGTAAAGCAATTTAGCGAAGAAACGCAGCAAATCACGGGCTGTGGTGCCGCTGACGAAATGGCGCGCAAACTGGGCGCCGATGTGGTCAACCGTGACGGCATTAAAATCCGTGAGCTTCCTGCACCGTTGCAGCAGGTCATGCTTGATCTGCAGATTGGACAATCGACACCGCCTTATGGCTCGCTGCAAGACGGCGTTCGCGTTTTCGTCTTATGTGGTCGTGATGCCCCGCAGGAAACTTCATCGGAAAGCTTCGACGAAATCATGTCACGGCTGGAAGAAGAGCGCGTAAACAAGCGCGCCCGGATTTACCTACGCGATTTGCGCCGCGACGCTGTTATCGAATATAACTGATGTCGGTTGGCCGACTGGAACTGCCACTGGCCGTTTCGGTCGGTGACCCGGCGGGCATAGGGCCGGAGATAATCGGCAAAGCGTGGGAGGCCCGCCACGCGTCTGGATTGGCGCCTTTCTTTGCAATTGGTGATATCGCCAGCTTCGCGCCGCATTGGAATGGTCCGGTCGTCCGCATTGATGATCCGGCCGAAACCTTTGCGCATTTTGATACGGCTCTTCCGGTCATCCAAGTGCATAACTGCATTTCGATTGTCCCGGGTGTTCCGGATCTTGATGGCGCGCATTGCGCATATCAGGCGCTTGAAATGGCGATTGGCTTTGCCCGAGCTGGCAGTGCCGCCGCGTTGGTCACAGGCCCTGTATCCAAGGCGCAATTATACGCGGTGGGCTTCACGCATCCAGGCCAGACCGAGTTTATTGCAGAGCGTTGCGGCGTTTCCAAAAACAACGCCGTGATGATGCTCGCCGGCCCTGACCTGCGCGTTGTCCCGATGACGACACATATCCCGCTCGCGTCCGTCGCGGAACAGCTTGACGGTCGGCTTATCCGCCAACGCCTGCGAGCGACAGCCAAGGGCCTGCAACGTAATTTTGGTATAGCAAACCCTCGGCTGGCAGTTGCTGGGTTCAATCCGCACGCTGGCGAATCAGGCAATATGGGCCGCGAAGAATTGGACATATTTGAACCTGCGATTGAACAGATTC
Source organism: Sphingorhabdus sp. (assembly GCF_044354325.1). GTDB lineage: Bacteria > Pseudomonadota > Alphaproteobacteria > Sphingomonadales > Sphingomonadaceae > Sphingorhabdus_B. Next base: position 7,136 of record NZ_JBILAF010000063.1, read on the forward strand.
GCGGTGAAGGCATCGACGTTGTTGGTCCCTTGCCTGCCGACACGATGTTTCATGCCGAAGCGCGATCGCATTATGACGCGGCCTTGTGCGCTTATCATGATCAGGCCCTCATTCCTTTGAAAACGCTGTATTTTCATGATGCGGTAAACATTACGCTGGGGCTGCCCGTTGTCCGTACCTCGCCAGACCATGGCACTGCGTTCGGGATTGCTGGCAAGAATATGGCACTTCCGCTTTCGATGATAGCTGCGATTAAGATGGCTGAATCTGCGGCGCTTCATCGCCTTGCTGCTGCCGATCTTGGCGGATGACGGTGTCGCTCCCTCCGCTTCGAGATGTCATTGCGCGACATGGTTTGTCCGCAAGCAAGGCGCTTGGCCAAAATTTCCTGTTCGATGAAAAGCTGCTTGATCGCATTGCCGCGATTCCCGGCAGCTTGGCCGGTGAGCATGTATATGAAGTTGGTCCCGGCCCCGGCGGCCTCACCAGAGCGCTCCTGCGTGCAGGCGCGCAGGTGCTGGCCGTTGAGCGCGACCATCGTTGCCTTCCTGCCCTGGCGGAACTGTCAGAGGCATTTCCGGGCCAGCTTCGCGTGATTGAAGGCGATGCGTTAAAAATCGATCCCTTCGCTGAAATTGGTGCACCGTTTCACGTTGTTTCAAACCTGCCGTACAATGTGGGCACGGCGCTTGCGGTGGGCTGGCTGGGCGGCAACGAATGGCCGCCACGGTGGAAAAGCCTGACATTGATGTTCCAACGTGAAGTCGCAGACCGTATTATCGCAGCGCCGGGCACGAGTGCATTTGGCCGGCTCGCGATATTGGCGCAATGGCGGTCGAATGCCGCAATTGCGATGCCCGTTCATCGTTCCGCATTTACGCCCCCGCCCAAGGTGATGTCGGCGGTCGTGCATATCACCCCCAAGGATGCGCCCGCAGATGTCAAAATGTCTGTGCTCGAAAATCTGACAGGCGCCGCCTTTGGCCAGCGCCGAAAAATGTTGCGGCAGAGCCTGAAGGGCGTCGCAGGCGCGTTAGAAGCGTTGAGCGCGGCTGGAATAGCCGAAGATCGCCGCCCCGAAACCGTAACTATTTCGGAATGGTGCGCTCTGGCAAAGGAAGTGGGTTAACGCATCTAGCAGGGGTGGCTCTTTGGAATATCCAAGGCTAAGAATGCGACATGCACACGCTATCTGCCAGCGAACGACAGGCGCTTGAAACCATAGAGCAACCACCGATGCTTGCCCAAGTCCAGAGCTGGGCCGCGATCAACAGTGGCTCGGGCAATCTTGACGGGCTTGCCACCACTGCCAATTTGCTCGCGGACGCATTCTCGGCCCTCCCTGGCGAAGTAACACTCGTTGAGCCCGAACCTGTGGACCGTGTGTTATCCGACGGAACGGTGACCACAGTGACGCATGGGCGGCATTTGCTGATGACCGTTCGCCCGGAATGCCCGGCACAACTGCTGTTTACCGGACATATGGACACGGTGTTTCCTGCGGACCACAGTTTTCAGTCATTGCGCTGGCTTGACGATGGCACGCTAAATGGCCCCGGTGTAGCCGACATGAAGGGCGGCATTGCTGTGATGCTCGCCGCTTTGAACGCTGCAGAATCGTCCGGAAAACTCGCACAAACGGGATACCAGATACTCATCAACAGCGATGAAGAGGTTGGCTCGCCATCATCCGCACAATTGATCGCACGACTTGCGCAGAACAAGCTTGCTGCGCTTACGTATGAACCCGCATTGCCCGACGGTACGCTGGCGGGTGAACGTGGTGGCAGCGGCAATTTTTCTATCATCATTGCGGGAAAATCGGCGCATGCGGGCCGGAACCCCGACGATGGACGCAACGCGCTTTTGGCGGCAGCGGACCTTGCGCTGCGGCTCAAGCAACTTTCGCGCGAAGGCCTGTCAGTAAACCCCGCCAAAATTGACGGCGGCGGTCCCAATAATGTTGTGCCCGATCATGCGATATTGCGGGTGAACTTTCGGCCGCGCACGCCAGAGATTGTGCAGCAGACGGACGTAGACCTGCGCAGGGTTATTGCCGACATTGAACGTGAACATGATGTGCGTGCGCATCTGCACGGCAGTTTCGGCCGCCCGCCAAAGCCCATTGATGATGAGGCTGCGAAGCTGTTTGGCTTGGTCAAGCAATGCGGGGCTGATCTGGGCATCCCAGTGGCATGGCGTTCGAGCGGCGGCGTATGTGATGGCAACAATATCGCCGCCTGCGGCGTCCCCGTCGTCGATACGATGGGCGTACGCGGGGGCAGCATTCACAGCTCCGATGAATTCCTCATCGTCGAAAGTTTGGTCGAACGCGCACAATTATCGGCGCTGACGATTATGCGCTTATCAGAAAAAGGGACTTTATGACCTTCATCATCCGTCCGGCAAATGTGAACGATCTTCAGCCGATTTATGAAATGGCCAAAAGGACAGGCGGCGGGTTCACCAACCTTCCACCCGACCGAAAGGCTCTGATGCAAAAGCTGGAGCGGTCAGCCGCTGGCTTTGACCGCGTGGGTGAGGAAGTTGCCGACGATCTATATGTTTTCGTTCTGCAAAACACCGCGACGGGCGAAGTGCGCGGGACATGCCAGATATTTGGCAAAGTTGGCCAAAAATGGCCGTTCTACAGCTATCGCATTGGCGCATTGACGCAGCATAGCGTTGAACTGGAACGGACATTTCGTGCGGATATCCTTAATCTGTCAACGGACCTGGAAGGCGCGACTGAAGTTGGCGGATTGTTCCTGCATCCCGGCGAGCGGGCTGGCGGATTAGGCATGCTGATTGCGCGCAGCCGCTATCTGTTCATTCGCAACCACCGCGCCCGATTTGCCGACCGGACGATCGCAGAATTGCGTGGCGTCATTGACGAAGCGGGCGGATCGCCGTTTTGGGACGGTGTCGCTGGCCGCTTTTTCGGCATGAGCTTTCAGGAAGCAGACGAATTCAACGCGAAATTCGGCAACCAATTTATCGCTGACCTCATGCCGAAGCACCCTGTCTACATTGCCATGCTTCCCGACAGTGCAAAGACCGTCATCGGCGTACCGCATCCTTCAGGCCGCGCTGCAATGCGTATGCTTGAGAACGAGGGATTTGCTTGGGAAAATTACATCGATATCTTTGACGGCGGCCCGACCATGACCGCGCGTACAGATCAAATCCGCAGCATCCGTGACGCGAAAGACGTCATAATAACTGCCGTCAGCGATGACGTTGGCGAACATAAATCCGGTGATAAAAAGCTGATAACGCTGGGCCGTCTGCATGCGTTTAAAGCCGCCTATGGCTGGATTGATGATCAAGGCGATAATGTCATTGTCGACAGCAATTGTGCGCGCGCGTTGGGCATTTCAGCAGGTGATGCTGTAACCTATGTCGAACGCGCTTGATCATGGATTTGGTCGAAATAAACTTTGATGGGATTATTGGTCCAAGCCATAATTACGCAGGATTGAGCGTTGGCAACCTGGCATCGTCAAACAATGCCGGCGCCCCGTCTTATCCAAAGGCTGCTGCCCTGCAGGGTATCGAAAAGATGCGCGCGAACCTGCGCCTCGGATTAGCGCAGGGATTTTTCATGCCGCTCGACCGGCCGAACCAAAATTGGCTTTCCGGACTGTCGACCGACATGCAATCGGCGGAACCGCATATCCGCGCCGCGGCTTTTTCGGCGTCGGCCATGTGGGCCGCCAATGCAGCCACGGTGTCGCCCGCGCCTGATACGGCGGATGGCAAATGTCATCTGTCGGCGGCGAACCTGCTAACGATGGCGCACCGCAGCCATGAATGGACCGGAACGCTTGCGCAGTTAAAACTGGCATTTGCCGATGCAGCACATTTTGCAGTGCACGGACCCGTTCCAGCGCCGTTTGGCGATGAAGGTGCGGCAAACTTCATGCGCCTGTGCCGAACGCACCGGGACGCTGGCATTGAGATATTTGTCTATGGCAAATCGGGCGGTCCATTCCCCGCACGTCAGCATATTGAGGCATCGAAAGCCATTGCGCGGGCGCACCGGCTAGATGCGGCCAAAACATTGTTCATTCAACAATCCGAGAGCGCGATTGCCGCTGGCGCGTTCCACAATGACGTCGTTGCCGTGGCCAATGAACATGTACTCTTCACCCATGAGCAGGCGTTTGAACATCCCGAGCAAACCTATGCCGATATCAAGCGGCGCATGCCCGAGGCAGAGATCATCATTGTGCCAGCCGACCGGGTCAGCCTTGCCGATGCTATTCAAAGCTATTTGTTCAACGCGCAGTTGGTGACCCTACCCGACGGCGGCATGGCGCTCATCCTGCCCAGCGAGGCACAGGACAATGTGCGGGTTTGGGGCTGGCTGAGCGAGATGGTCGCGGGCAATGGCCCGATTCGCAAGCTCGTCCCCGTCGATGTGCGCCAATCGATGGCCAATGGCGGCGGCCCGGCCTGTTTGCGCCTGCGCGTGGTCGCAGATCCCGCCACGGTCGACCCGCGCTTCATCGCCAATGAGGCTAAGCTCGACCAAATTGCCAGCGTGGTTGCTGCATATTGGCCGGAGTCGATTGTGCCGGACCAATTGGGCGATGCGTCATTAATGGATCAGGTACGCGCGGCGCGCATGGCACTGTTAACCATGTGCGATCTAACCGCGTTAGCCTGACTGTCGGTTTTTCTTACAATCGGCGCGTTCGTTAACCATCGTCACCGCTGCAAATACTGATTTGGCACGGGCATTGCTTCATATTCAGTTAACTATGAAACGCATCCTACGCCTGTTCACAATCAAAACGAAACTAGAGGTCTTTATGATCACCTACGCGCTTGGCTTGGGTGCCGTGAAGCGTGGGCAGGAGTATATGGTCCAATATCCCGGCAACATCGGGAAAATGTTCTTCATACTGTGCACAGGCGCCGTTTTTATCGCTGCCGCCAAAATGCTTCAGGCGGTCGAATTTGATGCAGCCTTCGGTGAGGATTAACGC
>NZ_JBILAF010000104.1:0-7282 GCF_044354325.1 Sphingorhabdus sp.
AAGCGTCTCGATTGGCGATGGCGGCAGCGAATTTGTTATCCGGCGGATGCGCGCGCACGCCAATTTCGTCGAGAGCGCGCCATTTGTCCTGATCTTGATTGCCGCACTTGAAGCAACTGGCGGCACGAACAACTGGCTATGGGGCCTGGGCATCGTGTATATCGTTGGCCGGCTTGCGCACGGCCTGGGCATGGACGGCGGCGCATTGGGCAAAGGCCGCATGGTCGGCACGCTGACCTCCATGCTGACGCTGCTCGGGCTCGCTGGATGGGCGCTCGCCCGCGTTTACGCAGCGGTGCTTTAACTCACCGGGCAGCCAGAACGTCATCGGCGACAAATGCATTATGCTGTCGCTCATAACCGAACTGGCTGGTTGGTCCGTGACCGGGGATGAAGGTAACATCATCCCCCAACGGCCATAGCTTTGTCGTAATCGCATTGATGAGGTCCGCGTGGTTCCCGCGTGGAAAATCGGTGCGGCCGATAGAGCCCTGAAACAAGACGTCACCGACAATTGCAAGACAGCTGGGCGCGTGATGAAAAATCACGTGCCCCGGCGTATGTCCGGGGCAATGAATGACATCTAGCGTCAGGTTGCCCACGGTGACCGTGTCGCCATCCACCAGCCAGCGATCTGGTTCGAACGTATGCGCTTCCATACCCCAGCGTGCGCCATCATCGTCGAGCTTTGCAATCCAGAAGCGGTCTTCTTCATGCGGCCCCTCAATCGGCAGGCCTAATTCTTTTGCGAGCATGCCGGTCTGGCCGCAATGGTCAAGATGGCCGTGCGTTACCAATAGCTTTTCAAGCTCGACCCCCGTCTGCGCCACAGCGGCTTTCAACTTATCCAGATCACCGCCCGGGTCGACCAGTGCCGCCTTGTTCGTTTCGGTACACCAAAATAATGTACAATTTTGCTGAAGCGGCGTCACCGGAATGATGGCGGCTTTTAGGGGCGGTGCTTTGGTTGCGGCAGATGTGACGTTCGACATGCGGCACTATGTGGCCGACTGAAGCGCGCGAGGCAAGCCTTCAGAGCCGACGCCCTGCCCACACCACGCGGCCGATGACTGTAACAGTTGCGCCATCAACATCTGGCCAGTCGGGATAATTGGGGTTGTCGGAAAGTACCGACAGTCGCCCCCGCGGCCCTTGCGCAAGACGTTTGACCATCAACATATCGTCCAGCCGGATAACATGGATGCCATCACGCACCGCTTGGGCCGCCGCGCGGTTATCGACCATGATATCGTCACCATGGTTCAGCGTGGGTGACATCGATTCACCGTCCACGCGGATGAGAGAGAGCTTGGCTGGATCAAGCCCCATCCTGCGCAGCCATTTTTCATCAAAGCCTATCTTGCCGGCAAGCGCCTCCCCATCGTGGATAGCCCCGGCACCTGCAGAAGCGCCGACCTCAAGCTTCGGAATGAGGCGTATTCCAGCCGTCACCGCAGTCTCTGGCGCTTTGCCCAACAAAGCCTCATCAACACCAAAATATCGGGCCAATATGCCGCGCTCAGTCTCGGGCAACTTTTTGGGCGTTCCGCGCTTGATAAACTGTTGGATATAAGCCGGATTTCGACCCACCAGCTTTGACAATCCGGCAAAATCTTCGCCGCTTTCCAAAATGAGCCGTTCCAGAGCAGCTCTTGGTTCTTCCTCCATCGTCATCCCTCCGCTTCGGTTGGAAATATCCTAGACTTGTAGGATTTATCCTATCAAGTTTGTTCTATATTTGTTCTAACTGATTCGGGCAAGCAAATCCGGGGCGAACATGGAGGAGATATTATGCACATCAAACGCCTGATTGAACGGTTTCTGCTTGATCACGGCCTACCTCCCACCAAGTTCGGGCGCTTGGCAGCGCGCGATCCGCGGCTCGTGCTCGATATCAGAATGGGTCGCGAAATCCGACCCGAAATGGAGGAAAAACTGCGCGCATTCATGTGCAGCTATGGCGAGAGGCCCAACGCAGAAGGGAGTGAACGGCAATGACGTGCCAGATAAAGTCCCGCGGCCTTGTTCGCGCGCTTCAGGCTTTAATACCCACAGCAAGCATCGCGATATTGCACGAGCGGCCCTGGCATAGCCTTACATTTAACGGCGCCCAAATATGCCTGTCCGTTGCATTGCCAATAACCGCCGCAGAACAGCGTTCGGCCGTCGCGCAACTGTTAGACGATTATGAATTTTCGTTGCCGAGCCAGCTGGTTGCAGACATCGCCATAACCGAGACCGCGATATTCGACGGCCAATTCCGCCTGATAATCGATGCGCTCTTACTGGATGATTAGCGCGCGCCGCCATGGATGCGATGCAGCGCCGCCAACGCCGCTGCCAGCGCAGAATCGATGTCGTCATCTTGCACGGCTTCGCTTGGCACGGCCTCCAAAGCGGGACGAAATGCAGCAACGGCTGCGTCATGTTCTGTGACTGCCGGTGCAATCGGTTCCGAACTCGCGGGACTGGGTTCGTCGCCATAGGTGGCATCAGACGACAGGTCGGCGGCAACGGCTTCCAGTTCAGCCAGCTTCTGTCGGCGAAACGCGACAGCGGCTTCCAATTGCGCGACCATCTCCGCAATGCTTGGCTGCGAACCGGCGGATTCCAGCGTCGCTTCAACGCGCTGCTCTGCCTCCTGCGGCACGTGCGGTGCGACCAAATGCTCTTCGGAAAGTTCAAGCGGAGGCACATCACCGAGCTCTCGAATATCGTCAGCGCCTTTGTTCGATGGCATGTGCGCACGCAACAAAAGATAGGACAAGACGGCCAGTGTCATTGCGCCTGTTGCAAATGCAATAAAGGCGCGCGCGGTATCGCCTAACGGCGCCCCAGCGGCAGGTGTAAGCTCCGATAATCCGGACGATCGCGCGACACCCTCAAGCAGCGAAACGGGCACAAGCATCGTCGTCACCGCTGCCAAAGCTGCGCCAGCCATCGCTATGCCAAGCGCAGCTGTCTGGCCATGGGGTAGAATGCTACGCATTATCAGTCCTGCATTTAAGCCAAGCCTCAGGCGGCGTTTACGGTTTCATTGTGCTGTAACAGCGAATGGTAAACAGGATCGTAAAGATAAACATTGATTTGCGAGCCGCGCTTTGTCTCCACAAAATACCGTGCCCGTTGCCGCATTGCATCCCATTGTTTCGGGTGCAAAAGGCCCGAATATTTCGCGGCATGCTCCGCCCCGGTTTTCAAACATGTCGCATGCCAAAAGGTTGTTAAGCGGCGCATTCGGCCTTACACATAAAATATGACAGCAAAATCCGTACCGGTAATTCAGCGCATTCAACCAGACGCGGTCATTCCACGGTTCCAATATTATTGGGACGCAACCGTGACGTGGGTTCAGGGCAATGTTTTTGAACTGAGCGTAGCCATTGGCACGGCCATTATCGTTTTCGCCGCGCTTAGTTGGCTTAAACGCATTGCGTCCAAAATTGCGCGTGAAAGCGAACATCGTGCGCATGTGAAATCAATCGTCGCCCGCACTTTGGCGCGCACGAGCAAGTTTTTCCGGGTCATGGTGTCGATTGAACTGGTGAACCAGATTGCCAATGCTCCGGCGGCGCTTACCCATGCCATCGATATCTTGTTCACCATCGCGATCGCTGTGCAGGTGGCGATATGGCTGCGCGAAATCATATTGGGCATGATTGAGCGGCGCGCCGGCGAAGGGCTGCATGAGCATGAGACGCTGCAAAGTGCGATGGTCTTAATCCGGCTGCTCGTCAGCTTTGCCTTATTCGCCGTTGCTGCAATCGTCATTCTCGACAATCTCGGCGTTAACGTCACTGGCCTTGTCGCCGGCCTTGGCGTTGGCGGCATTGCCATTGGCCTTGCTGCCCAAGGGATTTTCTCTGACCTGTTCGCCGCCATATCGATCATTTTTGATAAGCCATTCCGCCGCGGCGATACAGTGTCTTATGACAACACTGTCGCCCGGGTCGAAGTCATCGGCATGAAAAGCACAAGGCTGCGCGCGCTGACGGGTGAAGAGAAGATCATCTCGAACAGCAAGTTGCTTGAGAAGGAAATCACGAACAACACGCTAACGCTCTATCGCCGGGTCACCTTTGTCCTGACACTTGTGTACCAAACCCCGCCCGCCCTTGCGAAGCGGATCCCGGAAATTTTGCGTGAAGTTGTCGAAAGCAATGGCGCACAGTTTATCCGCGCGGGGTTCAATAACTTTGCCGCAAGCTCGCTCGATTTCCATCTCGTTTTCGATATCGAAAGCGATGATGTGGAGGTTATGTTTCGGGCGCGGCATGACATTGGCATTGCCATCATCGACCGGTTCGCCCGTGAAGGCATTTCCTTTGCCTATCCCACACAAACGACATTCACCGCAGCCCCCGATGGCCATATGGTCATGCCCTATGCGCCGCCTGCTCCTGCGCCCAAAGCCTGATTCGCGGATGCGGGGTTGCTGGGGCGCAAGCTTGCCGTAACGGCAAATCGCCGGGGCTTGTATTGAACGTTCGAAACCGCCACGGTGCGGCCAAATAGTTTGCAGGAGACACACCCATGACCACTATTACCCCAGCTGAATTTGCGACCAAGGTCGGCGAAAAAATCGGCACGTCTGAATGGATTTTGGTTGATCAGGAGATGATCAACAAATTTGCAGATGCAACCGGTGACCACCAGTTCATCCATATCAACGAAGAAATGGCCAAGATGACACCGTTCGGTGGCACCATTGCGCATGGATTTCTGACCCTGTCGCTCTTTCCCGTACTCAGCGCAAAGTCCGATTGCCCCAAGATCGAAGGCGTCAAAATGGGCGTCAATTATGGTGGCAACAAAACGCGTTTTCTGGCTCCTGTCCGTTCGGGCAAGCGGGTACGCGGACATTTCAAGCTTCTGGAACTCGTTGAAAAGCGCCCTGGCCAATGGCAGCAGACGCTTGAGTTCACCGTCGAGATTGAGGGTGAAGACAAACCAGCACTTCAGGCTGAATGGATCAGCCAGTTTTTCGTATAATTTTCAATTCAAGGAACCATTACCATGCGTGACGCAGTAATCGTATCAACCGCCCGTACCGCCATTGGCAAAGCCTATCGCGGCGGATTTAACGCAACGCTCGGGCCAACGCTCGGCAGCTATGCGTTGAAGGCCGCTGTGGAGCGTGCCGGCATTGAAGGCGGCGAAATTGATGACGTCCTTTGGGGCTCGGCGCTTCAGCAAGGCACGCAGGGCGGAAATCTTGCACGTCAGGTTGCGTTGCGCGCTGGCCTGCCGATTTCTGTTTCGGGCATGACCATGGATCGCCAATGTTCGTCAGGCCTGATGTCCATCGCAACTGCAGCCAAGCAAATCATCGTCGATAATGTCGACGTGATGGCAGCTGGTGGTCAAGAATCCATCTCATTGGTGCAAACCAAGGAAATGCGCGTTCAGCCCGACCCTGCATTGGTTGCCATGCACAATTCGATTTACATGCCGATGCTTCAAACCGCTGAAGTCGTAGCAAAGCGTTATAACATCAGCCGCGATGCGATGGACGAATATGCCCTGCAATCGCAGCAGCGCACCGCCGCTGGTCAAGCAGCCGGTTATTTCGATGCTGAAATCGTTCCTGTGACCACGATGATGAATGTCGTGAACAAGGAAACGGGCGAAGTCAGCCAGAAAGAAGTCACCATTGCCAAGGATGAAGGCAACCGCGCCGATACGCAGCTCGCAGGTTTGCAATCGCTTCAGCCCGTGCTTGGTCCAGACATGACCATTACTGCCGGTAACGCCAGCCAGTTGTCCGACGGTTCTTCGGCGTCGATCTTGATGGAAGCCAAGGTTGCGGAGAAAAAGGGCCTCAACCCGCTTGGCCGTTATGTCGGCATGGCGGTTGCAGGCACAGAGCCAGACGAAATGGGCATTGGCCCCGTGTTCGCAATTCCAAAATTGCTGCAGCGCTTTGGCCTGAAGATGGACGACATCGGCATCTGGGAATTGAACGAAGCATTTGCTGTGCAAGTTCTGTACTGCCGCGACAAGCTTGGTATTCCAAACGAGTTGCTGAACGTCAATGGCGGTTCGATCTCCATCGGTCACCCATATGGTATGACGGGCGCACGTTGCGTCGGCCATACATTGATCGAAGGCAAGCGTCGCGGTGCGAAATATGGCGTCGTCACGATGTGCGTTGGCGGCGGCATGGGCGCAGCCGGCCTTTTTGAAATCTTCTAAGAACGAAACGGAGCAGCCGCATGTCAGCTATTGGTGTCATCGCAACTTTAACCGTCGCCGAAGGCAAAAACGAAGCCTTTGAGGCTGTGTTTGTAGAACTTGCGGCTGCCGTTCGGGCCAATGAACCGGGGAACCTATTTTATACGTTGACCCGGTCACGGTCGAACCCACAAGTCTACAAAGTGCTTGAGCAATATGTCGATCAAGACGCGCTCACCGCACATGGCACCAGCGACTATTTCAAAGCGGCGGGTCCAAAGCTTGGCGCATGCCTCGCGGGTGCACCTGAGGTTGAGTATCTCGACGCGCTATAAGGCGCGCCTGCTGCTTTGATCCGCGTGCGATGGTGAAATGGCCATCCACCGGCCAGCGTTCAACGGTGGCGGTGATGTGCAATGTCATGAGCGCGACATGGCACCAATGGCCCTAGCCATTGTGGCTGACAATCCAGTCTTCCACGACCGGTGCAATCTTTTCGCGCCATTTGCTACCGTTGAAGATGCCATAATGGCCAACCTCCGGCGCCATATGATATTTCTTGAGCGCGTCAGGCAAAGCGGTTGCAATGTTGAGTGCCGCTTTGGTTTGCCCAAGTCCGCTAATGTCGTCCCGTTCACCTTCAATGGCCAGCAGACCGATGTCCGTAATTGCACCGGGATCAACCAGCTTGCCGCGATAGTTGAATTCGCCCTTTGGCAACAAATGACGCTGAAATACGGTATCTACGGTCTGTAGATAGAATTCTGCCGTCATGTCGCAGACGGAGCGATATTCGTCGTAGAATTCTTTGTGCCGATCCGCGCTTTCACCGTCGCCTTTGACGAGGTCGGAGAACATTGACCAATGGCTGATCATATGGTTGCCCAAATTCATCGACATAAAGCCCGAAAGCTGCAGAAAACCAGGATATACCCGCCGTCCCGACCCTTTATAATAAGGCGGGACGGTCGCAATGACGTTCTGTACGAACCATTCATGCGGGCGGCGTGTGGCGTGGTCGTTGACAGCCGTCGGCGCTTCGCGGGTGTCAATCGGACCGCCCATCATCGTCAGGGTGCGTGGCCGCAGCGGATGGTCCTTCGCGCTC
>NZ_JBILAF010000015.1:0-27848 GCF_044354325.1 Sphingorhabdus sp.
CGTCCGCCAGACGGTGCCCGACAGCTGGATACAGCTTGTCATCCGCGAAGGCCGCAACCGGCAAGTGCGCCGTATGACCGCCGCGGTTGGCCACCCGACATTGCGGCTGGTGCGCCACGGCGTTGGCGATTGGACGCTGGACGATCTTGCCCCCGGCAGCTGGCGCGAGGTCTGACGCACAGGCTTAGTCCGCCGGGCGCGGCACGCGCTTGCCCTTGGTCCGGCTCGTCAGATGATATTGGCCACATCGGTCGCAGCGGTAATGGCGCAGCGTGATGGTCGCCGCCGTCATTGCGGCAATGGCATCGGCTTCCGACGCATAGGCCGCCTTCCTCCGGCAAATGCTCAGCCGCGTGCGCAAATCAATCTTCGCCTTCGAACGCGATGCACCCCATGTTGCACAGCTGCGTCAGCAGGTCGATCGCCGCGTCGACTGACGCGAGTTCAGTGTCGAGGACCAAAGCATCTTGCGCGCACAGTTTCCGCGCCAGATCCGCTGTCTCCACGCCGCAGTCAAAACATGCGCCGTCGGCAAAGAACATCACCGCATCCGCGCCATCGCCCACAAATGCCAAACGGCTGGCCGGATTGCGCGACAGCAGGGCCTGACCGGCAATAAATTGTCGCACGTCGTCCGCGTCAACGGGGGTTTCCGGTTGCCAGTCCATTTCGGCATATTTGGGCGTGCTGTTGAACATGCCGAACCAGCGCGCAAAGGCACGCGGGTCGGAAAGCGAATCCAACGTCATCCGGTGCAAGCGCGCTAAGGCGTCGGGCATAATCTCACCCGGGTTAGCCTGCCCTGCCAAATCCGGATCGCGGTACAAATCATCCTCGGGAATCTGCTCAAGCATATCATCGACAAAATGCCCCAGCAGGTCGGCGCGCGACGGCGCCCGAAAACCAACCGAATAGGTCATGCAGTCCGCACCCACCGCAACGCCATTATGCGCGATGCCCGGCGGGACATACAGGATATCGCCGGGTTCAAGCACCCATTCTTCGGTCGCTTCAAATTCTGCGAGCAGCTTGAGGTCCTCATGCGGCACCAGCGGGCTATCGGCGTCGCAATGCGGCCCAATCTGCCATCGGCGGCGACCGTGGCCCTGAATCAGGAAAACATCATATTGGTCGAAATGCGGACCAACCCCGCCTTGGTCTGCGGCAAGGCTGACCATCACATCGTCAATCCGCCAGTTGGGGATGAACCGGAACGGCGCGATGAGGTCAGCCACCATCGGCACATGGTGATCGACCGCCTGCACCAGCAAAGTCCAATGCGATTCACCAAGGCCGCCCAAGCGATCCTCATGCTGTGGCCCCTGCTCCATCTCCCAGCCCTTGACGGTCTGGCAAATCAGGCGCGACTCCACTTCTTCTTCGCAGGCGAGACCGGCAAGCTCATCGGGCTCCAACGGGTTTTGCCAATTGCGCCACGGATTGCGGATAAGCAGCGGCTTTTTCTGCCAATGGTCGCGCAAGAACGCGTCTGTATCGAAGTTTTCCAATTCCATTCCCACCCGCTGTGCATTCGCGCGACAGAAAGCAAGTGTTGTTGCTGCATAAGTGGCCAAGGAAAACATAATCGGCCGATTGCGGAACATATGCGACGCGTTGGGGTTTTGCTGGTCAAGGAGTATTCAATGGCCAATATTCTCGACATATCTGGAAAACCATTGCCGTCCCGCAGACGGTCGAAACGGCGATTGCGCGCGCGGGATATGCGTGACCTGTTAAAAGTCCTGATCATGCTGATGATGGTTATCACGGGCTATTTCCTATTCGCGCCCGCCAGCGAAGCCACGCGGGCAACGGAGGCGGACATGGCACGGAATATGCCCGCAGGTTAAAAGCTTGCACTTGCAGCCGTTCGCGGTTTAACCCCGCACACAATGTTGAAACGCCTATATGATTGGATGATGGAAAAGGCTGGGCACGCCCATGCCGAACGCTGGCTGTTCCTGTTTTCCTTCATCGAAAGCTCATTCTTCCCCATACCGCCGCATCCCTTGCTTGGGTTGATGTGTTTGGCGCGCCCGGACAAGGCGTTGCGCTATGGGGCGATTTGTACTTTGGCCTCCGTCATGGGCGGGCTCTTTGGCTATGCCATTGGCTATTTTGCGTATGAAACCATCGGCACGGCGCTGCTAAAGGCGCTTGGGCTATGGGACAGCTTTCCTGCGGCCGCCTGCTATCTGCGCGAATTTGGCGCAGAGATTATTTTGATCAAGGGCGCGACCCCCATTCCGTTCAAGCTGCTGACCTTGACCGCAGGGTTCATCAAAATGGATCTGTTCACCTTCATCTGGGCCAGCGTGTTGAGCCGGGCATTCCAGTTCATGCTGGTCGGATTTTTGTTCTGGAAATTCGGACGCCCGATTAAGGCCTTCATCGACAAATATCTGGCGTGGGTCACCGCCGCGTTTCTGGTGGCTGTCGTCGGCGGATTTTTTGCGTTCACGATGCTGGCTGACAATGGTGCGCGCAAGAGTGATGTCTGCTCGAACGTCACAACGATTGAAGCAAGCTAGCACCGCCACATACGGGTTATTTACAATATCGGAAAGCAGACATGGACAGCAGCTCACGCAAAATCGTCACGTTCATCGCGGTCGTCACCATCATTGTCATGGCCGCCATGGCCACGCGCTCTTATCTCGATGCCGACCAGAGCACGACTGCCGCGCCGGTTGAGGCCAATGAAGCGACCGCTCCGGAAGCACCAACGCGGGAGCCGTCCGAAAATGTGCCCGACGCAAGCGCCGAAATGCCCGTTGCCGCTCCAGAAATCGAGCCCATTCCGGCCATCACTGGCGAACCGTCGATGACGTTTGAAAGTGAAAACAGCGAGGCGCGTGATTCATCGGCGCCGGAAAATGACGAATAAGGTTCGTTAACGCGCGAACAGATTTGCGTCGTCGGCGAATGCCTTAAATTCCAGCGCGTTGCCGCTTGGGTCGCAGAAGAACATCGTAGCCTGTTCGCCAATTTCGCCTTTAAAACGGACATGGGGTTCAATGCCAAAGCGGATGCCAGCGGCGGTGACGCGGGCGGCCAGCAATTCCCATTGTTCCATCGTCAGCACGACACCAAAATGCGGCACGGGAACGTCATGGCCATCCACCGGATTATGCGTGGAAACGGATCGCGCATTGGCATCGAGATGCGCGACGATCTGATGTCCGAAAAAGTCGAAGTCGACCCAATGATCGGACGCGCGCCCTTCGGGGCACCCCATGATGTCGCCGTAAAAGCGCCGCGCTTCGGATAAGTCACGGACGGGAAAGGCCAAGTGGAAGGGGCGTAAGCTCATTTTGATGTCACCGGTTTTGGAAGGGGTTGATCGGAAATATCGGCCGTAGCGAGTTCCTGCGACATTTGCATCGCGCATTTGTGGGTGGTCGCCGGATCGCTTGGGCGCTGAAATTCGGCTTTCGCCGCTTCGGCCATGGCAACCGCAACCAACTCACGCGGTTGGCCGCTTTGTTCGGTAATGCGGCTGCCGACGATGCCGGCCCAACGTTTGCCCGATTGCCCGACATTGGGCACATCGGACGGTGCGGTGCCAAGCCGCTGTCGCTCCGCCAAGGTCGCAAGGGTCGCAACACAGGCGATATCCGAATGATGCGTTTCCGTCAGGGCAGATGGCGCCGAAAGCGCGAGCGCATACACAAAAATAATCATGGCGATGAATTAGCATCGAAAGCCTGAACCGCAAGCAACGACGTTTTTGTGCGATTGCAATTGTCATATATGGTGGGCAAAAGCGCGCCATGCAGAAATTATCGGCTTTGCTTGGAAAGTTTCCCCGTTGGACGGCGCTCGTTGCGGGTGCTGCGTCGGCTTATGGTTTTGAGCCATGGGGGCTTTGGCCG
The DNA here is from genome assembly GCF_044354325.1 of Sphingorhabdus sp. Classification (GTDB taxonomy): domain Bacteria; phylum Pseudomonadota; class Alphaproteobacteria; order Sphingomonadales; family Sphingomonadaceae; genus Sphingorhabdus_B. Next base: position 3,876 of record NZ_JBILAF010000015.1, read on the forward strand.
CTAACGTTCATCTGTTTCGCGTTGCTCATCCAACTGATAAGCCAAGCGCCGAGCACCAAGCGCGCGTTCATGCTCGGCTGGCTTTTCGGGGTCGGGCATTTCACCTTTGGCAATCAATGGATCGCGGTCGCCTTCACCTTTCAGGCGGCAATGCCGATCTGGCTTGGTTACATCGCGGTATTCGGGCTGGCGCTGTATTTGGCGGTGTATCCCGCCTTGGCTGCGGCTGGAGCCTATTGGATCAATCACCGCACGACGATAGCCCTTCCTGACTCCGGCGGAGATGACGAAAAGATCAGGTCCACACCCACCCTCCACCTCATCCTCGCTTTTGCTGGCTTGTGGATCATCACCGAATGGCTGCGCAGCTGGGTATTCACCGGCTATGTCTGGAACCCGCTCAGCGTGGTTACCCTGTCCATTCCATATCTTTCGCAACCTGCGACCGCCCTTGGAACCTATGGCCTTTCGGGGCTCATGCTTCTTGTTGTTGGGATGATCCTAAAGTTCGTAACTTTGTGGACGCCAGCATCTGGCATTGAACGCGGCGATTACGGGCGGACCGGCTATTTTCTTGGCGGTTTAATATTATTTGCGCTCGCAGCAGTCGCTATCACGGGCCGGAGCTCCTTCGATCAAAGCGCATCAGATAGGACGCCCGTCGCCGTCACCATCGCGCAACCCAACATTAGCCAAGCCGACAAATATGCGCCGGGCTATGACGCGATCAACTTTGCCAAGCTGGCGATGAACAGCCGCCTGATGCCCGATCAAGGCGCGCGGCTGATTTTATGGCCAGAGGCCGCAATTCCGGATTATTTGGAAGAGGGCTATCCCTATCGTTATTATCAGGGCCAGCCGGGCGAAAGTGCGACAGGCGCGCGGGCGCGGCTGACGACGCTGATGGGTGACGGCGATGTTTTGGTCACCGGCGCAAACCGGCTGGTGATTGAAAAGGGCCAATTGGTCGCGGCGCGCAACAGCGTTTCGGCGATGGACGCGAACGGCAATATCTTGGGCCATTATGACAAGGCGCATCTTGTCCCTTATGGCGAATATCTGCCGCTGCCGTGGTTGCTGCGGCCTTTGGGCTTGGCGCGATTGGTACCCGGCGACCTCGATTTCTGGCCCGGTCCTGGACCACAGACGATGACAGTCAATCTGAACGGCAAGCCCGTCAAAATCGGCATCCAGATTTGCTATGAAATGATATTCTCCGGCCAAGTTACCGACCGCACGAACCGGCCAGACTTTATCTTTAATCCATCGAACGACGCGTGGTTCGGCACCATCGGCCCGCCACAGCATTTGGCACAGGCACGTCTTCGGGCGATCGAGGAGGGCTTACCCGTCGTGCGGGCCACACCAACCGGCATCAGCGCCGTCATCGATGCGAACGGCCGGATCATCAAAAGCCTGCCACTGGGAACATCTGGCCGCATCGACGCAGTTGTGCCGCAGGCCAAGGCGCCAACACTGTTCGCACGCTTCGGAAATATATTGCCGCTCGGCTTTGCAGGGCTGCTCATCGGTTGTGCGCTGTTACCTCTTGCCCGCCGCGTACGTTCTCGCTAAAGGCGAAATCCGATATAAAGAATTCTTTATACGCAGATACAGCCAACAGACTGGAACAACCATGCGCGCAAATTACCTTTTCACGTCCGAATCCGTGTCCGAAGGGCACCCAGACAAGGTTTCGGACCAAATTTCCGACGCTATCGTCGACCTATTTCTTTCCAAAGACCCCGAAGCCCGCATCGCGTGCGAAACCCTGACCACGACTCAGTTGGTCGTGCTTGCCGGTGAAATCCGCTGCAAAGGCGTCTATGAAAATGGCGCATGGGCACCCGGCGCGCAGGAAGAAATCGAAGCCACCGTTCGCCGCACCGTGAAAGAGATCGGTTACGAGCAGGATGGTTTCCATTGGGAAACGTTCCGCTTTGAAAACAATCTGCACGGCCAATCCGCGCATATCGCACAAGGCGTTGATGCATCGGACAACAAGGATGAAGGCGCTGGCGATCAGGGCATCATGTTTGGCTATGCGACCGACGAAACGCCCGATCTGATGCCGGCAACGCTGTATTACAGCCACAAGATTTTGGAGCGTATGGCCGCTGACCGCCATTCCGGCGCAGCCCCGTTCCTTGAACCAGACACAAAGAGCCAGGTTACCCTGCGCTACGAAGGCAGCTTGCCCGTCGCCGCAACCGCCGTCGTCGTGTCGACCCAGCATGCTGCGGGGTATGACACGGGTGACAAGGAAGCGGAACTGCACGCTTATGTCCGCAAGGTTGTCGCCGACATTATTCCGCCGGTCTTGCTGCGCGACACAGTCTATCACATCAACCCGACCGGTAGCTTTGAAATCGGCGGCCCTGACGGTGACGCTGGCCTGACCGGCCGCAAGATCATCGTCGACACTTATGGCGGCGCAGCGCCCCATGGCGGCGGCGCATTCAGCGGCAAGGATCCGACAAAGGTTGACCGCTCGGCGGCGTACATCACGCGCTATCTGGCGAAAAACATCGTTGCCGCTGGTCTTGCGACCCGCTGCACCATCCAGCTGGCTTACGCGATTGGCGTTTCAAAGCCACTTTCGCTGTATGTCGATACGCATGAAACCGGCACAGTTGGCGATGACCTGATTGAAGCGGCGATCATGAATATCGAAAAGCTGGGCGGACTTACCCCGCGCGGCATTCGTACGCATCTTGGCCTCAACAAGCCAATCTATCGCAAGACTGCGGCTTATGGACATTTCGGTCGCAAGCCCGAAGGTGATTTCTTCCCGTGGGAACGCACCGACCTTGTCGAAGATTTGAAGGCGGCTCTCGCCTGATTACACTTGCAGCGTGGCGGCTGAAAGTTTAGCCGCCACCGCTATGACTGCGAACAAGCCCGGAGACCCCACGACACTGAACCGCCTATATGGCCGTTCAAAGGGCAAAAAGCTGCGTGTCGAACAGGCTGATCTGGTCGACAATCTTTTGCCGCAAATATCGGTGCCTGAAACGGGCGAGCTGGGCAGCATGCAATTGTTTGGCGACGATCGCGCCATGCACTTTGAAATCGGCTTTGGCGGCGGGGAACATCTGGCTTACCGCGCCGACCTTTTGCCCGACCACGGATTTATAGGCTGCGAGCCGTTCATGAATGGGGTCGCGCAAGCGCTGTCGCATGTGCGCGAAGGCGCGCTGCGCAATGTGCGTTTGCATATGGGCGATGCGCTAGAAATATTGCGCCGCGTACCCGACAAGTCGCTTTCCTTCGTCTATCTGTTGCATCCCGACCCTTGGCCCAAAGCGCGGCATGTAAAGCGCCGGATGATGAACGATGGTCCGCTTGATCTCATCCACGCAAAATTGAAACCCGGCGGGGAATTCCGGTTCGGCACCGACCACCCGGTATATTTGCGCCACGCCCTCATGGTCATGCAGCGCCACCGGCACCAATATAAATGGCTGTGCGAAGCCGCAGCAGACTTCCAAAGCCGACCGGGCGGTTGGCCCGAAACGCGTTATGAAGCCAAGGCGCGCCGTTTAGGGCATGAAGTCTGGTATTTCCGTTATCAGCGCAAACCCGATTAAGCAGCCGGCGGCAAAACATTCGACGAAATCGGCGAAGCGTTCGACGAGAAACGGTAGGCGTGGTGCAACCGGCTGAAAATCCGGTATGGAAGGCTATGGAGAACGTCACCTCGCGAAAAGCATTGATTGGCCATCAAATGGCTTTGCTCACGATCATCGGGTTCTGGGCTTTTTACGCGCTCATCCTGTCGCTGCGCGCCGCTTTGCTCGATTTTCCAGCGCAGGCGGTGCTGTTTGAACGGCGCCTCATGGTCGCGCTGGTGGGCGTATTGGTCACGTGGATTTTATATTTTGGTCTGCGGATGGCGGACCGGCGACCGCTGGGCTTCCGCGTCAGCGTGGCGTTTCTGGGCGCAATTCCATGTGCAATCGCGCTTGCGTCGGCAAATTTCTATATCTTCAACCTGTATGATCCGATCAGCCTTTTTAAGGACCCGAGCGTCGGGCGCAGTTTTGAAGATTTGAAGGCGCAATTGGGGCTGTCCTTCTGGCAAGAAATCGCCGACATTTCCGTCACCCATTATTTTTTCCTGATCGCATGGAGCTCGCTATATGTCGCCATCGGCTATGCGCGCGAGGTGCGCGAAGCCGAGCGGAAAACATCCAGATTTGCGCAAGCCGCACAAGATGCCGAACTGCGATCGCTGCGCTATCAGGTCAATCCCCACTTTCTTTTCAATACCCTGAACTCGCTCTCAAGTCTGGTCATCACCGGTAAGCCCAAAGAGGCCGAAGCGATGATCCAGAACTTGTCCAATTTTTACCGGACGAGCCTGTCTTCCGATCCGTTGGAGGATGTGACGCTTGAGGAGGAAGTGGAGCTGCAACGTCTGTATCTGGAAATCGAAAGCGTGCGTTATCCGAAGCGACTGCGCGTCAGCATCAACATTCCGCCTGAGCTGATGAACCAGCATGTGCCTGCACTCATTCTCCAGCCGCTTGTTGAAAATGCCATCAAATATGGCGTGTCGCGGGCAACACGACCGGTCTCCATTTCAATCAGCGCGGATCACCGCGATGATAATCTGGTGCTGAGTGTCATTGATGACGGAGAGGCTGTTGAAGCCGCACATGTCGGCGGAAATGGCATTGGCCTTGCCAATGTGCGCGATAGGCTGGAGGCGCGATATAAGTCTGCGGCGCGCCTCGATACTGAGGCTGTCAAAAGCGGCGGGTTCATCGCGATACTCACGCTGCCTTTGAGCCACAGGATCGCGGCATGAAGCGTCTGCGCACCATGATTGTTGACGATGAACCTTTGGCCATCGAACGGCTGGAAACCCTTTGCGCCGATCATCCAGCTATCGAGGTCGTCGGCACAGCAAACGATGGCGTAGAGGCGCTGCGCATTGCGCAACAGCTTACACCTGATCTGATTTTCTTAGACATTGGCATGCCCAAAATGGACGGCATCAACGCCGCCCGTGCATTGGGCCTGATGCACAAAAAGCCGGCGATCATTTTGATTACGGCCTATGATAATTTTGCGGTCGAAGCCTTTGACCTTGATGTCGTCGATTATGTTTTAAAACCGGTGTCGAGCGAGCGGCTGGGCCGCGCCATTGCGCGTGCGGCTGGCACACAAGATACCGAGACCAGCCCCGCCACAACTACGGCGAAATCCGACAGCCGATATGCGCATGAATTTTGGGTATCCCATCGCGCCGAACTCATCCGCATTGCCGCAATGGATATTGAACGGATTGAGGCCGAGCGCGATTATATGCGGCTGCACACGGCCGGGCGCAGCTATTTGCTGCACCAGACAATCTCGACGCTTGAACAGCGGCTTGACCCCGATCAATTCCAGCGCATCCACCGCAGCCATATTGTACGCCGGGACCTGATAACCGGCCTACGCCATGAAGGCGGCGGCGTGTGGCACGCGTTGCTGGGTGAAGACCTGTCGATGCGCATCGGGCGCAAATATCTGGCAGAGGTCAAACGGCTCGCCGGGAAATAGCAAGATCCCGCTTTGTTTAGATCAGACCCGCAAGCGGGCTAGACGGATCAGCATACATGCGCCGTCCCATGCGCCCCGCCAGATAGGCCATACGACCTGACTGGACGGCCAGCTTCATCGCTGTCGCCATAGCAACGGGGTCTTTGGCTTCTGCGATAGCCGTGTTCATCAACACACCATCGCAGCCCAATTCCATAGCCACCGCCGCGTCAGACGCCGTCCCGACACCTGCGTCGACCAGTACGGGAACTTTCGCGCCCTCGACAATCAAACGGATCGTCACACGGTTTTGAATGCCCAGCCCCGAACCAATCGGCGCGCCCAGTGGCATCACCGCGACTGCGCCGGCATCCTCAAGCTGCTTGGCGGCGATGGGATCATCGACACAATAGACCATTGGTAGGAATCCATCCTTCGCCAAAATTTCGGTCGCCTTCAATGTTTCGCGCATATCGGGGTAGAGCGTTTTTGCTTCGCCGAGCACCTCAAGCTTTACCAAGTCCCAGCCGCCTGCCTCACGCGCCAGACGCAGCGTGCGTATCGCGTCGTCCGCGGTAAAGCAGCCTGCGGTGTTCGGCAGATACGTATACTTTTTCGGATCAATATAATCCGTCAACATCGGCGCTTTGGGGTCCGACACGTTTACGCGGCGCACGGCAACCGTGATAATTTCGGCGCCCGATGCCACCAACGCGGCGGCGTTTTGTTCGAAGTCCTTATATTTGCCGGTGCCGACGATCAGACGTGATGTGAAATGGCGGCCCGCGACGGACCAGCTATCGTCTTGCCCGCCGCCTACGAAATGGACGATTTCCAAAACATCACCGTCAGCCAAGTGGACATTTTCCAATGTAGAACGCGGCACGATTTCAAGATTGCGCTCGACCGCGACCTTGGCCGGATCCAGCCCAATATCGCGGACAAGGTCAGCAACGGTTGCCCCGGCCCGAAATTGCCGCGGATCGCCATTCAGCGTGAGGGAGATAGAATCGGTGGTCAGGGAAGAGGTCATTTCATCTCGCTATTTTTATCGACGCGCATATAGTGCGGGAATGATGCGGTTCGCAACCGCTGCTTTGACAATATCAGGGGACGTCCTTTGGCTGATAAGCCGATAATCTTTGTTCTGAATGGACCAAATCTCAATTTGCTGGGAACACGCGAGCCGGAAATTTACGGCACAGATACGCTTGATGACATTGCCGGACATCTGGATGACCGCGCACGGGCAGCCGGTGCATCCATCGACTTTCGTCAGTCAAATCATGAAGGGCATCTCGTCGATTGGCTGCAAGAGGCACAAGCCGTGGGGGCCAAGGCGGTGCTGTTGAACGCCGCAGGATACACCCACACCTCGGTCGCGATCTTGGATGCCATAAAGGCCATCAATGTTCCGGTTTTTGAGGTGCATTTGTCCGATCCGCACAAACGCGAAGCATTCAGGCATTTAAGCTATGTTAGCATGGGCGCAAAGGCGGTGTTTGCAGGTCATGGCGCAAAGTCTTACGAACTCGCCCTAGACGCGGCGTTGCAAGTTTGACATTAGGCGCATCATTGCAAGTTTAGGGTCCCAAGGAGTTTTAAATGGCGGCGAAAACAGGAACTAGTGGCAGCATGCAGGTGGATACGGACCTTGTCCGCGAACTCGCGGCCATGTTGAACGACACAGGCCTCAGCGAAATTGAGGTTGAGGACGGCGAGCGCAAAATTCGTGTCTCGCGCACCATGACTGCGGTTGCAGCGCCTATGGCGGCAGCGCCCGTTGCGGTTGCGGCACCCACTGTTGCTGCGGCCCATGAAGCCCCAAGCGCGCCTGCGACTGCAGCAAACGCCTTGAAATCACCGATGGTCGGCACCGCCTATCTGACACCCGAGCCCGATGCCGCGCCGTTCGTCAGCGTTGGCCAGCAAGTCAAGGCTGGCGACACCGTCCTGATCATTGAGGCGATGAAGGTCATGAACCCCATCATCGCGCCAAATGCCGGAACCGTTACCGCGATTTACGTGGAAAGCGGACAGCCTGTCGAATTTGACCAGCCATTGCTGGTGATTGCTTAACCCATGGCAATCGAAAAAATCCTTATCGCCAACCGCGGCGAGATCGCGCTGCGCATTCACCGTGCGGCGCATGAAATGGGGATCAAGACCGTTGCCGTGCATTCGACTGCTGATGCCGACGCCATGCACGTGCGCCTCGCCGACGAAGCGATTTGCATCGGACCGCCTTCTGCAACCGACAGCTATTTGAATATTCCGGCGATTATTTCAGCCGCGGAAATCAGCCATGCTGACGCCATCCACCCCGGCTACGGTTTTCTTTCGGAAAACGCGCAGTTTGCGGAAATCGTTGAGAGCCACAACATCAAATGGATTGGCCCCAAGCCCGAACATATCCGCACGATGGGCGACAAGGTTGAGGCCAAGCGTTCGGCAGGCGCATTGGGTTTGCCGCTTGTCCCCGGCTCTGACGGCGCAATTGAAGATGTCGCCGAAGCCAAAGCAATTGCCCGCGAAATCGGATATCCGGTAATCATCAAGGCGGCGTCGGGTGGCGGTGGCCGCGGCATGAAGGTCGTCAACAGCGAAGAAGAGCTTGAGACCCAAATGCAGCAAGCAGGGTCCGAAGCAAAAGCCGCCTTTGGCGATGCGACGGTCTACCTCGAAAAATATCTCGGTAACCCGCGCCACATTGAATTTCAGATTTTTGGCGATGGCAACGGCAATGCCGTCCATTTGGGCGAACGCGATTGTTCGCTGCAACGCCGGCACCAAAAAGTTCTTGAAGAAGCGCCCTCGCCGATTCTTGCAACCGCCGAACGTGATCGCATGGGCAATATCTGTGCCAAGGCTATGGCCGACATGGGCTATCGCGGCGCGGGTACCATCGAGTTTCTGTGGGAAAATGGTGAGTTCTATTTCATCGAAATGAACACCCGGCTTCAGGTCGAGCACCCGGTCACCGAAATGATTACCGGCATCGACCTCGTCCGCGAACAAATCCGCGTCGCCGAAGGCAAGCCGCTTTCGTTCAAGCAAGAGGACGTGACTTTCACAGGCCATGCCGTCGAATGCCGGATTAACGCCGAAGACCCGCAAACCTTCATGCCGTCGCCGGGAACCGTGTCATGGTATCACCCACCCGGCGGCCTCTATGTCCGCGTCGATAGTGGCCTGTATCATGGCTATAAAGTTCCGCCATATTATGACAGCATGATCGCCAAGTTGATCGTGTATGGTCAGACCCGCGAGGGCTGCCTGATGCGGCTTCGCCGTGCGCTTGGTGAATTTGTGATTGAAGGCATGAAGACGACCATTCCGCTGCATCAACGTTTGTTGGAAGAGCCCGATTTCCAAAATGGAAATTATACGATCAAATGGCTTGAAGAGTGGCTGGCGAAAGACGCAAAATGATCCTCTCCCGCCGGGAGGTGGCTTTTGGGCTGGCGGCACTGCCGCTGGCAAGCTGCGTTCCGGTTGGTCCCGACCGCGATGTGCCGTTCATCCCCACCAATGCGGCTGCACGGATTAAAGCGGACGATCCCAAGCGCTTGATCGAGTTGGTCACACTCGACCCTGCGATCAAGCTTGATATGCGGTATGCGACCGCCAACAATTTCACTGGGCGGGTGCTGTATGACGAAGCGCGCGCCTTTCTGGCCGCCCCCGCCGCCCAAGCGGTCGCCCGCGCCAGCAAAGCAGCCCAGGCGGATGGCTTTGGCCTGACAATTTACGACGCCTATCGGCCATGGCGGATAACCAAAAAATTATGGGACGCAACGCCCGCCGGGCCCAAAAAAGAATATGTGGCGAACCCCAAACGCGGGTCCAAACATAATCGAGGCTGTGCCGTCGATTTGACTTTGCATGACCTGCGCACCGGACAGCTTGTCGAGATGCCAACCGAATTCGATGATTTTTCCGAAAAAGCCCATCGCGACTATATGGATGCCACCCCGGCAGCCTTGGCCAACCGCGCCCGCTTACAAGGCTATTTGGAAGCCGAGGGGTTTGTTGGCCTTTCCAACGAATGGTGGCATTTCGATTTCACCGGCTGGGAACAGTTCCCGGTCATGGACATACCGTTTAACAAAATCATGTAATGAAACCGTGCATAAACATAAGAGAGGTTTTTTGATGTTCCGTAAGATATTACTCGCTGGTGCAGCTTTATGTGTTTCAGCCCCTTCGTTGGCAGCGACGCAAGCGATCATTGTCGGCAATCTGGTGCCCGATGCGGCAACTGGCCCAACTGGCCCAGCGGTCATATTGGTCGAAGACGGACGCATTAAAAATATCGCCAAAGGCACGACCAATCCGTTTCAGGCGGATCGGGTGGTCGACCTTTCAACCAAAACATTGGTTCCCGGCCTCATAGACCTTCACGTCCATTTGACCGGCGACCCCGGCGATGATTTCCGCGACGAAGCAGTCAATCCTGATGAATGGGGCGTCGTCATGGGCGTGAAAAACGCCGCGCTAACCGTCAAAGCAGGTTTCACAACGGTACGCGAAGCCGGTTCTGCGCAAAATACTGCTTTTGTCCTGCGCCGCGGTACCGCGGAAGGCCGCATTGTTGGCCCACGCATTGTCGCTGCTGGTCCAGCATTGTCGATCGTCGGCGGCCATGGCGATGTCACTGGTTTCCGCAGTGACGTTTTGATCGCGCTGGATTCCGGTTTCACCTGCACTGGCCCCGTTGAATGCGCCGAAAAAGTCCGAAAATCGTCAAAGGCGGGCGCAGATGTTATCAAGATCACCGCGACCGGCGGCGTATTGTCGCAACAGGGCAGAGGGCTGGAAGCGCATTTCACGAATGAGGAAATGGTCTCCATTGCCAACACGGCGCACTCACTTGGCCTGAAGGTCATGGCGCACGCCCATGGTGCCCGGGGCATTGAGGCAGCGGCAGCAGCCGGCATTGATTCCATCGAACATGGCACATTTGCAGATGAAGCCGCTTTGAAGGTCATGAAGGCCAAGGGCACGGCATTGGTCCCGACGTTGATGGCGCTAGAGGGCGTGCGCGCCCGCCTTGGCAAAGGCATTTACACGCCGACCGTTGAGGTAAAGGCCAAGCAGGCGCTCGAATTTGCAGGGCGTCAGGTTAAGCTGGCCAAGGCGATGGGCGTCACTGTCGCCTTTGGAACGGATGCTGGCGTCTTTGAACATGGCAGCAATGCCAGTGAGTTTGCTTTGCTGGTAAACGCGGGCATGACGCCGACCGAGGCACTGGCCAGCGCAACGACCGTTGCGGCCAAAACGCTCGGGCTGGAAAATGAAATCGGCCGGATCGCGGTGGGATATTCCGCCGACATGGTCGCCGTAAATGAAAATCCGCTGACCAACATCCGCACGCTCGAAAAGGCCGAGTGGGTCATGGTAAGAGGACGTATCGTTCCGTGATTCGGTGATAAGATGCAGCCTGATACGCCTATCAAGGAGTTCGATTCCAATAACGATCCGGCAAAGCTGTCGCGGATTGGTTCGCACGTCACAAAGCGACTGAATGCCAATCCGCTTGTCCAGCAGGTCGATCACCCTGATGCGCAATTATATGTGTATCAGGGCTTTTTGGGTGCAGCGGATTGCAAAACGATGATCGCCAAAATTGATGCCGATGCCGTGCCGTCGACATTGTACAAAGGGACCGAGCAAGCGGGTTTCCGGACAAGCTACAGCTGTCACCTAAATCGTTGGGATGCGTTCATCGCCAAAATCGAGGCACGGATGAGCGATGTTTTGGGCATCGACAACAGCTATGCCGAAACGATGCAGGGGCAGCGTTATCAAGTCGGTCAGGAGTTTAAGGCGCACCACGACTTCTTTCATCCCAGCCAAAGCTATTGGCTTAAGGAAGGCCCCGCCGGCGGCCAGCGCAGCTGGACTGCGATGATATTCCTCAATGAACCAGAAGAAGGCGGCACAACCGAATTCCCGCATCTTGGCCTTGGCGTGCGGCCGCAAGCGGGCATGATGCTCATCTGGAATAATATGCAGCTCGACGGATCACTGAATTATAAAACGCTGCATACCGGAACGCCTGTTACCCGCGGCGTGAAGCATGTGATTACAAAATGGTACCGGCAGAATAACTGGCTTGAACTCAACACGCAAAAGCCGTCCTGATTGCGGAAACGGTACGGTAACAGATTGCAAATATTGTATATCGTCTGCCACAGATTATCCGTCGTCTGTCGAATTTATCTTGTGCCGGGCACGCGAAGGTCAGACATCCGCTGATACTTGCCCGCAACACCCTATTGATGCGTCCAACACAATTTTTGGAGAGACCCATATGAAACATAGCCCACGCATTCTTCTTCTCGTCAGCGCTGCATTGTTGACGCCATTTGGCGCAGCGCACGCGCAAACGGTGACAGCCGAGGCCACCGCGACGGAAAGCCAGCGGCTTGCCGCTTTGTTCGCTGCGGATGACGAAGCCAGCCTGAAGCGCAACCCGCTCAACGCCATGTTTCGCGGCGATATGCGTTATGCTGACCGCTTTGGAGATTTCATCTCTGACGCCTATTTCGACAATGAACGCAGCGCAGCGCAGGCCAATCTGGACGGGTTAAAAACAATCGACCGCGCAAAGTTGAATGACACCGACAAAATTGCATATGACGTTTACAAACAAAGCCAGATTGATGCGCTGAAGGGCCTGTCCAAAGAAATTATGGACCTGACGGTCGTGCGTCCGCTCAATCACTTTTTCGGCTTTCACACTTTTTATCCAACCTTCGCCAGCGGACAGGGTGCAGCGCCGTTCAAGACGGTTCAGGATTACGAAAACAACCTGAAGCGCCACAAGGAATTCATCGTCCTCATGGACGCATCAATTGGCCGGTTCCGCCAAGGCATGGCGTCCGGCGTATTCGAAACGAAGATGACGATCCGCAATGTCATCGACCAGCTGAACACACAATTGGCGCAAAAGACCGAAGAGTCGCCTTATTACGGGCCAGTTCTGAAATTCCCTGCGGACTTCAGCGATGCGGACAAAGCACGCCTAACGGCGGAATATCGCGATATCATCGTAAACGGTCTGTACCCAGCCAATGCCCGTCTGCGTGACTTCCTGCGCGACAGCTATTTGCCATTGGCACGCGAACAGGTCGGATTGTCTGCCATGAAGGGCGGCGAAGGCCTGTATCAATATCTGATCGAACAAACGACGACCCTGCCATTGAAGGCCGACGACATCCACAATCTGGGATTGTCGGAAGTCGCCCGGATTACATCGGGTATGGAAGCCATCAAGAATGAAGTTCGCTTCAAAGGCACCCTGCCCGAATTTTTCGAGCATCTGCGTTCGGATCCGAAATTCAAAATGTCGAGCCGTGATGCGCTGACGCAGGGTTATTACGACATCGGCAAAAAGGTCGACGCAACAATTTCGACGCAGTTCAAATATCTGCCCAAGGCACCGCTTGAAATTAAGCCCTACGAAGAATTCCGCGAGAAATATGAAGCGGGCGGCAGCTATCAATCGGGTACCCCAGATGGATCGCGTCCCGGCACATTTTATTTCAACGCCTATGACCTGCCGAGCCGCACTACGCCTGGCATGACCACGCTTTATTTGCATGAAGGCGCACCTGGGCACCATTTCCAGATCAGCATCGCACAGGAAAATGAAAAGCTTCCCGCGTTCATGCGCTTTGGCGGCAACACGGCCTATGTAGAAGGTTGGGCGCTTTATTCCGAAACCCTCGGTTACGAGATGGGCCTGTTTAAAGACCCGTATCAACGCTTTGGAACGCTGTCCGACGAAATGCTGCGGGCGATGCGTCTCGTGGTCGACACCGGCATCCACAGCAAGGGTTGGACCCGCGAGCAAGCAATCGACTATATGCTTGCCAATAGCGATATGGGCAAAACCGACGCCACGGCAGAGGTTGAGCGCTACATCGCCATTCCGTCACAAGCATTGGCCTATAAAATCGGCGCCCTCACCATCCTGCGTCTGAAAGACAAGGCGAAGAAGGAACTTGGCAAGAAATTCGACGTGCGCGAATTCCACAATCAGGTTCTGAACACCGGCGCACTGCCGCTAACCGTGCTTGAGAAAAAGATCGACGCCTGGATCGCCGCGTCGAAGTAAACTGCGCGCTTCCCGGCAGGAGTTCTTGTCGGGAAGCGAACAGCTTGATTGGTCCCCTGCCTTGATATAGCGCTTGTCATGAGGGGGAATGCAATCATGCCAAGTTTTACCGCCAGCCTTGCTGGATTTGTTTTGCGCACCACGGGCTATTATCGCCGGATGTTTACAGGCGGGCCGCAGTTTCAACAAAACATCATCAAAGTCCGGGCAGCGCCTGCGCCGCGACCAATCGCAAAGGGCGGCATTGACGTTCGGCAGAGCGAATTTCAGGGCCGCAATGTCTGGCACATCGCACCCAAGGATAAAGCGCCCAGCGCCCATATTTTGTTCTGGCACGGCGGCGGCTATGTCTATTCAGCCACGGACGTCCACTGGAAATTCTTGAGCCGCATGGCGTCACAACATGGCTGGTCGATAACGGCGCCACTGTATCCGCTCGCGCCGGAAAGCTCCGCCGAAGCCATTACGGCATGGGCCAGCGCATATTACGCGGCGTATCAAGCCGATATCAAAGGCGCGCCGTTCGTCATGGGTGGCGACTCCGCAGGGGGCGGATTGACCGCGGCATTGGCGCAAATGGCACGCGACGGCGCGCAACCACTGCCGGCCGGCCTGTTACTCATTTGCCCTTGGTTGGACCTGGACCCGGCACATCCCGACCAGTTGAAAACAGAACCACGTGACGGGATTTTGACCATCAGCGGCATTGGCGAAGGCGGTATTTTGTACGCAGGCGACTTGCCCCTTACCGATCCTCGGTGCAGCCCAATCTTTGGAAACTGGGATGGCTTGCCCCCCATTTTGGCCTTTGCGGGCGGGGATGACATTTTGGTTACCGATTCCAGAGCGTTAAAAGCCAAAGTACCATCCGTTGATCTCACTGAGCTTGCCGGCATGATGCACGACTGGCCTATTTTCAGTTTCAGCGAGTCCCGCAAGGCACAGGCCGCGATGGCAGGCTTTGCGGCACGGGCTGTGGCGTAACGCATTTGCGTGGCCGGGTTGGCTGCGATATGAAGTTGCTATGAAAGGCGATGCTCCATGCCGGCAGTAAAAGCAGCCAACCCACGCGAGGTTTTTGCATCGGATGACTGGCGTGCAATCACGACCTTGTCCGTATGGCGCGGCATCTGGCTCATCATCCATGCGTGGATCATCGTGGCGCTTGCCGCATTTGGTGGTGCTGCGGCGTGGAACTATCACTGGCTTGCCGGGATATTGGTGACGCCGCTGGCGCTGGCCGTGTTGGGCGGGCGGCAATTGGGGCTGTCCATCCTGATGCATGACGGTGCGCACGGTCTGCTTCACCCCAATCGCAAAACGAACAACTGGCTTGGGCAATGGCCGTCAGGCGCTGCAACGGGTAGCGACCTGTTCGCCTATCGCACCTATCATCTGACGCACCACAAATTCACGCAGCAACCCGAAGACCCCGACCTGTCCTTGTCTGCGCCGTTTCCAACCAGCCGCGACAGCCTGCGCCGCAAGTTCATCCGCGACCTGACCGGGCAGACTTTCTTTAAACAAAGGCGCGCGCAATTTGCGGCGGCGTTGCGAGGGGTAGCCGCGATACTGCGGGGCGAAAACGGCGCGGGTAAGGCTGACACGCTCGCAGGCCGGGCGTTCAACATGCAAAACAGAGCCGGAGTCGGCGCGCCAATCGCCAATGTGGAAGGCGCCAAGACGACCGCGCGTACCGTGGGCCGGTTCCTGATGGTGCAGGCGATTTTGCTCGCGATATCGTTGACGATTTGGGGTTGGACGCCATTTTTGCTTTGGCTGGCCGCGCTCGCGACGACATTTCAATTGTTCCTGCGCATCCGCAACATTGCCGAGCACGCCTGCACCCCGACGGGCAGCGGCGATCCATTCACACATGCACGCACGACCTATGCGGGTGTCTTGGCACGCATGACGGTTGCGCCATATTGGGTGAACTATCACAGCGAACATCATCTGTTCATGGGTGTGCCGTGCTACAAATTGCGCGACACCCACCGGCTTCTGGGCAATGGCGGCTATTATCCGCGCATGACGATCTCGCCCAATTACCGCGATGTTTTGCGGCAGGCGGTCAACCGGCCTACAGCCACCCAGCCCGCTTAAACCGAATGAACAGGGTGACACAAATGGTCACCATCACCCCGACGATCAGGAAATATCCATATTTCCACTCAAGCTCAGGCATATGTTCGAAATTCATGCCGTAAATGCCGGCAATCGCGGTCGGCACGGCCAATATTGCGGCCCATGCGGCCAATTGGCGGGTAATCGCCCCCTGCCTTTGTTGCTCCAGCAATCCGCTCGTTTCAATCACGGACGTGAGCGTGTCGCGCAACCCTTCAACGCGGTAGACAATACGGCGCACATGGTCGAGCAAGTCGCGCATATAGGGATAAATGTTCGCATCAATCTGCGGCAGCTCAAGATTGATAAAGCGGCTCGTCAAATCCTCGGTCGGGCCCAATATCCGTTGCAGCCGGAATAGTTCGCGCCGGAGCATGAAGATGCGACTGGTTTCGGCGGAGCTCAGGAAGTTGTCGATTGCCCGCTCTTCCATGACGAGCACCTTTTCTTCCATGATATCGACAAGGTCACCATAGCCATCGACGATGAAATCAAGGATCGCGTGCAGCACATAATCTGCGCCTTGCTTCAGCAACCACGGCGTCGCCTCAAGCTGGTCCCGAATGGGGCTGTGCGAACGTTCCGAACCATGGCGCACGGTGATGATGAATTGCCGCCCCATGAAAATGGCCGTGTTGCCATAAACAATTCTGTCGCCCACCAACTTGGGCGTACGGATCACCAGAAAGAGGTGATCGCCATAGACTTCGACCTTGGGCAAGTGCTTCGGATCAAGGGCGTCTTCCACGGCAAGCGGATGCAGGCCAAAATGGTCCTGAACGCGCTTAAGCGCGCCATCGTCGGGTTCATGCAACCCAATCCAGATAAAATCCTTTGGCTGGGTGATATGCGGAATTGGCTTGGTTAGGTCGATTTCCTGCGCGACCTTGCCATCATGATAGAGGCGGGCCGCAACCGTGGTCATGCAAGCGCTTCCGCAATCAACTGCCGGCTGTTCGCAATCCCGTACAGCGCAATGAAGCTGCCCATGCGCGGACCAGCGCTTGAGCCAAGCAACGTTTCATACAGCGCCTTGAACCAATCACGCAGATTTTCGAAACCGCCTTCTTTGCCGATTTCATACACGATATTTTGTATGTCCTCGGCAGTCGCGTCCGCGGGCAGTTCGGCCAAACGCGCATCGAGCGTTTGCAACGCAGCAACCTCAACGCCCTCGGGCTTGCGCTTTTGCAAGGTCGGCGCAACAAAGTCGCGATTATAGGCAAGCGCGATGGGAATAAGCTCCGCCAGTTCAGGCGCATTTTCTGGTGACACATTGTCCGCATAATTGCCAAGATAGGCCCAGACCTGTTCTTCGGTCGCGCCTGCGCCCATGACGCCAACGAGATTCAGCAAAAGGCCGAATGTGACGGGCGGCTGCCCGCTTGGCACCTGCCCATTGTGGATATGGTGGACCGGGTTGCCCAGCCGCTTTTCAACCGGCTGGTCATGCCATTGCGCGCGGAACTGGAAATATTCATCCACCGCTTTGGGCACAACGCCCAAATGGAGTTGCTTTGCACTCTTTGGTTCGCGGAACGCGTAGAAAGCGACGCTATCTTCCGTGCCGTATTTCAGCCAATCCTCAAGCGCGAGGCCATTGCCCTTTGACTTCGAAATCTTCTCGCCTTTTTCGTCGAGGAACATTTCGTAAATCAGGCTTTCGGGTGGACGCCCGCCAAGGACACGCGCAATCTTTCCGGATTGCACGCCGCTGTCGGTCAAATCTTTCCCGTACATTTCGTAATCGACGCCAAGGGCAACCCAACGCATGGCCCAATCGACCTTCCACTGAAGCTTGGCCTTACCGCCAAGGATCGACTGCGTGACAAGGTCGCCGCCATCATCAAACCGTATAAGGCCAGCTTCGGCATCTACAACTTCCACCGGCACCTGAAGGACAATGCCGGTCTTTTCGCTAATCGGAAGAATCGGCGAATAAGTCGCGGCGCGTTCTTTGCGCAAGGTGGGCAGCATGATGTCCATGATAGCCTGATAATTGCGCAGCACATTTTTCAGTGCCGCGTCAAACGCCCCGCTCTCATATTGCGACGATGACGAGATAAATTCATAGTCAAAGCCGAATTGGTCGAGGAAATCGCGCAGCATCGCATTGTTATGCGCGGCGAAGCTTTCGAACTTTTCGAACGGATCGGGAATGCGCGACAGCGGCTTGCCCAGATGTTCGGTCAGCATCGCTTGGTTCGGTACATTGTCCGGAACCTTGCGCAGACCGTCCATATCATCCGAAAATTCGATCAGCCGAGTCGGCGCATCGGATAGGGTTGCAAAGGCGTTGCGCACCATCGTTGTGCGTAGGACTTCGTTGAACGTTCCAATATGCGGAAGCCCCGATGGGCCATAGCCACATTCAAAGATGATTGCCGCGCCATCCGCTTTGCCGTTTGGATACCGTTTCAACAAACGCCGCGCCTCTTCAAAAGGCCAGGCTTTCGATGCCATTGCTATATCGCGAAGGTCAGTCACGTGTTGCTCTTTCGTTCCAAATACGACTATCAGATGTTATGGACACTCCCCTAGCCTTTCCTGCGCTCCATGCAAGCCATGCCGGCATATGGGTGGGGTCGATAGATGGTCAGGTAACAACCGTCGGGAAAGGCGAAGCAGCTGGCCGTGCGGCGGAAACGCCTATGGTCATGCTGAATGCCCCGTTGGTTGCACAGCGGCTTGGCTATCCGGATTTATCGGGTCTCGACCTGCTGGAATTGTTCGCCTTTGTATATCCTGCCCGTTTTGCAGTTCCGACACCAAAAGGCATGGCCAAGGCTTTGGGCATTACGCCGCCGACGACGGATCAGGAGGTTCCGCAATTTCTGCTGGTGGCTGCACGCACTTTGCTTGCCGTTCTGGATTCACCAGACTGGGCTGAACGCGAGGGTGCTTGGGACGCAGCGCAAGCGTTGATGCGGCTGCGTTGGCCGTGGTCCAACCTGATTTTGGCGCGATTGAAAAAACCCGAAAAGCCCGAACGCTGGCTGTTCAGCCGCCTACCCGAATGGGAGGAAGCACCACCCCGCACGCCGCCGCGTGTTGTCACCCTTGGCGCCGAAGCCGTGCAGCAACGGCTCGCCTCGCTTGTCGGCGGGTCAGCCGAAACACGGCAGGGGCAGCGCGATTTCGCACAAGCCGCAGCCGAGATTTTTGCGCCCCGCGCGCGCAAAGGCGAACCAAATATGTTACTGGCTGAAGCCGGGACCGGTATTGGCAAGACGCTGGGTTATCTTGCCCCCGCCAGCCTTTGGGCGACGGCAGCGGACGGCACCGTTTGGATTTCAACCTTTACCAAAGCGTTGCAAAGACAATTGGTCCGTGAAGCACAGCGTATTTATCCGGACTATGAAACCTTCAAATCCAAAGTCGTTGTCCGCAAGGGACGCGAAAATTATCTGTGCCTGCTGAACCTTGAAGATGCGTTGCAAGGCGGTTTTGCCGGGCGTGCGGCGATTCTTGCGCATCTCGTGGCGCGCTGGGCCGCTTATTCGAACGACGGCGATATGATCGGCGGCGATTTGCCCGGATGGCTGCCGACATTGTTCCGGCGCAACGGGTCGACCGCGCTCACCGACCGGCGCGGCGAATGTATCTATGCCGGATGTCCGCATTACAAAAAATGCTTCATCGAACGCGCGTCCCGATCATCGGTTCAGGCCGAAATTGTTATCGCCAATCATGCGCTGATGATGGTCAATGCCGCGCGCGGTCGGGATGAACTCAACCGCCCAAGCCGCATCATTTTCGACGAGGGCCACCATTTGTTCGATGCTGCGGACTCGATGTTTGCAGCAGCGCTCACCGGCCAAGAAACCATCGAACTGCGCCGCTGGGTGATTGGCCCCGAAGGCAAAGCCCGCGGCCGACGCCGTGGTTTGTCGGCGCGCCTCGCCGATGTCGCATCTTATGATGAAGAAGGCGGCCTTGCTATCGAGATGGCACGAATGGCCGCAGAAGCACTGCCCGGCGATGGTTGGCTCGCGCGGTTGGCAGAAGGTGCACCGTCGGGACCCATTGAGCGGTTTTTGGCAGCGGTTCGGGCGATGGTGTTTGCCCGCGACGAAACCAACGCCACCGAAGGCGGCTATGGTCTGGAAACCGAACTGGCCGATCCCGACGCCGCTGTTGTCGATGCCGCCGCAGACGCAGCCGTCGCGCTGGAGGCGCTGGCGCGTCCTCTGACGGTGCTGGGGCAGCGGCTTGAGGCGATGGTGTCCGATCCCCCAGATTGGCTTGACGGCAGCGCCAGAGCACGGGTTGAGGGCGCTATGGCGAGCTTGAGCTGGCGGATTGATACGGTCCGCGCATGGATATCCATGCTGGCGCGCGCGGTAGGTCCGGTGGATTCTGAATTTGTCGATTGGCTCGCCATTGACAGGTTCGAAGGTCGCGAAATGGACATCGGCATGCATCGGCGTTGGCTCGACCCGATGAAACCTGTCGCGGACATCGTCCTGAAACCAAGCCATGGGGTCCTTGCCACATCGGCAACTTTGCGCAGTGGTGGCGACTGGAAAAATGCGGAGGCCCGCACGGGCGCGCTGCATTTGGATAAGCCAGCCACACATTTTTCTGCGATCAGCCCATTTGACTACACGGCGCAGGCAGAGGTCCTGATCGTCACGGACATTAAAAAGGGCGATGCTGCGGCACTGGCGGGGGCCTATGCCGCATTGATCACCGCATCGGGCGGCGGTGTCCTTGGCCTGTTCACGGCAATTCGGCGCTTGCGATCAACCTATGCGCGCATCGCCGACCGTTTGGCGCGTGATGGCCTGCCGCTGTACGCGCAACATGTCGACCCGATTGACACCGGAACCTTGGTCGACATTTTCCGCGATGATCCGCACGCAAGTTTGTTGGGCACAGACGCCTTGCGCGATGGCGTAGATGTGCCGGGACATTCGCTGCGCCTTGTCATCATGGAACAGATACCGTGGCCGCGTCCGGACATATTGCACCGCGCCCGCCGCCTCAAAAATGGCGGCATTGATTTTGATGATCGCATCATTCGCGCGAAAATGGCGCAGGCATTTGGCCGCCTGATCCGCAGCGCAGACGACAAGGGGCATTTTGTTCTGCTCTCATCCGCCGTGCCCAGCCGGCTGCTGACGGCTTTTCCGCCGGGAACGCCCGTGCGAAGGGTGACGTTGGCTGAGGCAGTCGCTTCTGTGAAAACAGGCCTTTCGCCAGATGAAAAATTGCGGCAGGACGTCAAAATCAGTCTCGATGAAAGCAACCCGTTTTGACGTTCACGCTCACATTATTCCGTCATGCAAAATCGAGCTGGGATGACTCGGTGCCGCGGGACTTTGACCGCCCGTTGAATAAGCGCGGCGAGAAAGCTGCTGTCACGATGGGCACATGGGTGAGGCACAACGGTCTCGTTTTCGACCATGTCGTTGCCAGCCCCGCTGTGCGTGTGATTGACACGATTGACCAGTTTGTGAAGGGCACGGGCGGGCGCATGGACCCGCATTGGGACCGCCGAATATATCTGGCATCATCGGCCACGTTGATGGACGTACTGCGCGACCAGGCCGACGAACATAAAAACCTGCTGATGGTCGGACATAATCCCGGCATGGAAGATCTGGTTTTCGATCTTTGCCCCGATGATGGCAAGTCACCGCTGCGCGATCTGGTTTGGGAAAAATATCCCACCGCCGCCATTGCGCGTATGGAACTGAACATCGACCATTGGGCGGATATTGAGCGGTCGTGTGGGCAGTTGACCCATTTCATCCGACCGCGCGATCTTGATCCCGATCTTGGGCCGCAAGACGAATGACCCCCGTAATTTGGCGTAAAGCAGGCGTGCATGACGCGGATGCGCTGGCGCTTCTTGGATCCGCAACATTCCTTGCGACCTTTGCCTTTGACCATCCCGGCCAACCACTTGTCGCGCATTTGCGTACCGAGCACAGCGCGGAATATTATGCCAATGCCTTGGCGCAGCCCGGTGTCGATATCGTGATGGGTGTGACACCGCTCGGCGCGCCTATTGGCTATGCGATGATAACCCCGCCGTCGCACCCGGACCTGCAGCAGGATGGGGATATTGAGTTAAAGCGCATTTATTTGCTTGGACCGTGGCAAGATGGCGGCAATGGCCGACAATTGCTTGAGCAAGCCTTTGCCATCGCGGCCGAGCGCGGTGCGAAACGCATGCTGTTGGCGGTGTACGAAAACAACGAAAAAGCGGTCGCTTTTTATGAGCGCGCCGGTTTTGCCGCGATTGGAAATACCATCTTCATGGTCGGAGACGTCCCGTTTCGCGATATGGTCTACGCGCGGACGCTTGTTTGAACTTACGCCGCGGCAAGCGCGGACGCGAGCCTATCGCGAATGGCCCGAAGCGCGGAAAGATCAAACTGTGGACCAGTGGCAGCGGGGGTTGATGCAGCAACCGGCGATGGGGCAGGAACGTCACCTGTTTCCAAAAAGCGCCTGGCGCCTTTCACCGTATATCCCTCGCTATAGAGCAACCGGTGGATAGTGTGCAGCAAGGCCACGTCATCCGGCCGATATAGACGGCGTCCACCCGCGCGGGTCAGTGGTTTCAGCATTGGGAATTGCTCTTCCCAATAACGCAAAATATGCGTCCGAACGCCCAAAATCTGCGCCATTTCGCCAATGGTTCGAAATGCGTCCGCCGATTTTTCAACCATGATGGGTTATTTGACCTTTTGACGCATGCCTTGGCTGGCCCGAAATGTCAGGACCCGACGCGGCGTTATGGGCACTTCCACACCTGTTTTGGGATTGCGCCCTACCCGCTGGCCTTTGTCACGCAAAACAAAGGTGCCAAAACCGGATATTTTTACATTTTCGCCATCAAGCACAGCCGTCGTCATATGATCAAGAATAGACTCAATCATCAATGCCGCGTCAGCGCGCGACAAACCGATTTGACGATTGAGAATTTCCGCCAGATCGGCGCGCGTTAAAGTTCCTGTGTCTGCCATTTACGGTCTCCGGATGAACGATCACCCTCAATGGCAACAATATACAGCAGAATTTTCAATTGTAAAACGGCGATCGTTGGAAAACGGTTACATTCGAACGACGGAAGCGCCCCATGTAAAACCACCGCCCATTGCCTCGATTACAACGACATCCCCGGCCTTAATCCGGCCGTCCCGCACGGCGACATCAAGGGCCAGCGGAACGGAGGCTGCCGAGGTATTTGCATGCTGGTCGACCGTCAGAACAACTTTGTCGGCGTCGAGCCCAAGTTTCTTGGCCGTCGCTTCAATAATCCGGGCATTTGCCTGATGTGGGACGACCCAATCGACATCCGCAGCGGTAAGATTTGCTTCCTCAAGAACTTCGTACAGTACGCTGGTCAGGTTGGTGACCGCGTGGCGAAACACTTCGCGGCCCTTCATGCGCAACTTGCCAACCGTTCCCGTGGTCGATGGACCGCCGTCGACATATAATAATTCATTATGCTGGCCGTCGGCATGCAGCTTGGTGGCCAAGGCACCGCGCGTTCCGACTTCGCCCGACAGGACGACTGCGCCCGCACCATCCCCAAAAAGCACACAGGTTGTGCGGTCTTCCCAGTCCAAGATACGGCTGAAGGTTTCTGCGCCGATCACCAATGCGTTACGCGCTGATCCTGCGCGGATCATGCTTTCTGCCACAGAAAATGCGTACAGGAACCCCGAACATACCGCAGCGACATCAAAGGCCACGCCGCCATTGCAGCCAAGCGCGTGCTGGACGATGGTTGCCGATGCAGGGAATGTCTGGTCCGGGGTGGCGGTCGCCAAAATAATCAGATCGATGTCGGACGCGGCCATATTCGCCGCCTCAAGCGCGTTGCGCGACGCCTCTATCGCGAGGCTGGATGTCGTTTCATCGGGTTCAGCGATATGGCGAAATTTGATACCGGTGCGTTCGGTGATCCATTCGTCCGTCGTATCGACTTTGGCAGCAAGTTCGGCGTTTGAAACGCGGTTGCGCGGAAGCGCGGACCCCGTGCCTTTGATGACGGCATGAAGGGTGGCAACTGTCATTCTGCTTGCACCCGCGCCAGATCTTGCGTGATGCGGGCCGTAATGTCTTCTTCCACCAGCCGCGCGGCGACCTCTACTGCGTTGGCTACGCCCTTCACATTGGCGCTACCGTGACTTTTTACCACGACACCGTTCAGCCCCATGAAGACGGCG